>JAZRKL010000020.1:0-33380 GCA_045646265.1 Faecousia sp. | reverse complement strand
TCACACCCGAGCCCGGCTCGTAGACCTTCCGGGGCGGATGGGCGCCTAATTAGGCAGCCAGAGTAACAGGATTGTTGTCAGTTAAATTTAAAAGGTACCCGTTTTATCGCGGTCAGGCGCCGCGGCTCGCTTATCCAGCCTCACTACCCCCGTCGAAACCAGTACGGCCCCATTGGGAAATAGTAAAATACAAGATAGGGATAAAAGATGTTGCTGTCTTAAATCCCGTATCTCATATCACTTTATCTCTGATCTGGGGCCGTACTGGTTTCGACGGGGGTAGTGAGGCTGGAATAGCGGGTCGTGGCGCCTGACCACGATAAAACGGGTATCTTTTAAATTTAACTGACAACAATACTGTTGCATTCGCTGCCTAATTAGGCGCGCATCCGCCCCGGAAGGTCCACGAGCCGGGCTCGGGTGTGATTTGAGTGGAGAACGTGCGTATGGTAAGCTTTGCCCATACCACGCATCATGAAGCTACTGATTTCCGTAGGGTGTTTGTTCCCGCCGGAATGAGGGAATGTAAATAACAAACTGCGCCCGGAGAAGTTCTTTCCAAGTTGCTTTCGGACACGGGTTCAAATCCCGTCGGCTCCACCAAAGAATAACCGTCATTCTGATACGACAGGATGACGGTTATTTTATGTCTAAAACTGATATTTTATAATTTTTATTGAACGCAGGGTAAAGCCTTATGCAACATCCAATTTTCAATCGTTGAATTATACTTGTTTTGTTGCTATAATTAAAAAAAGGAGGTAATTATGGATAATTGTTTATTATCAGAGCTTGAAAGAACATTTAAAAAGTGTTCTGATTGTTTACTACATCCGGAATATTCCGCTCTCCTCAAACAGCTGGATAATATAAAGTTGACGCAAGAGCTTGTTGATTTTTTATGCGCAAAGGCAACTTCAAAGAAGCACATTTGGGAAATCCGTTTTGATCATCTTCGTATTTTGTTGCGTAATCCATCGTCGCAAGCGTTTGACCTAAAAAATTTCTATTTAGAGAATTTAAAAAAGAGCCGAAGACTTGCAATAAAAATATTCTACATTCGTGGATATGCAATTTACGCATCCGAAGAGGAATTAATCCCTATAATGGGAAAGTTTTGCAAAAATTTGGAGGGTCCTTGTGGTTACATTGACTATAACTATATTCTATCAATTGCAGGACTTCCGTATCTAGTAGAGACATATGGTTATTCATGCTTTGCGCAGACACTTGAAAAAGCTAACCAGGAATCTGCAAAAATCAGTTCATCGCTTCGAGGTTATTTCACGCTTAATGAAAATCTCGAACAAGTAAATTTGCTTCCTCCAGAAGAAAGTCTGAAGCGAATGCAGGCCTTTTTGAAAGAACACAAAACGTAATGTTTTAATTATTCCTACATCATTTAACGAAACGTCCTCAGTATGTTCACTTTGTATTAAAATAGGTCACTACTTTCAATAAAAACGCCGCCTTCGGGCGGCTATTTTTATGGTGGAGCCGAGAGGAATGCAGTAATCGCTTCCTGTTGATTTTATGTCAGGTTGTGCTATAATCATCGTAAAGCGGGGTGATTATATGCGTTTTGAGGAAGCATACTACTACAAAATTCTTATAATGTCCGGGTTGAATGATGGATTTGATGATTGGCTAAATAAGCTTCTGGAAGAGGAAGAACCTTTAAGTGACATTGTATTGCGCCTGGCCTCCTGTGGCTCTGACATCAATAAAACGATTTCATGCTTACACAACTATTGTCTGGGGCAGGAATTTGACGAGAAGGCGGTGTGCGAAAAACTACGTCTGTTTCTGAAAGATGCATATCATTCCGGAAGGCTAAGCAAAGATGAAGTGGTTTTCTATATGTCCCGCTTTTGTATCAACCATGGTGATCTTTCAAACTATGATATGAGATCCTGGGGCAGTATGTTTTATATGGATGACTATTACTCTTTTGCCAAAGAAGGCCTGATAGCATGGAAGCAGTTTGATTTCGCATTTCTATCGTATCTCGATACTGGAAGCTCGATGGCCTTGGATGGATTTTGGGAGCATCGAGGAGGTACACAGAAATCATTGCTCAGGAAAATTATGGAGTTTTTTATTAAAAAGTGAGAGATTTTGTGCTATATCGAAATGAATCCGGAGAACCGCCTATGCGCTGCGATAAGAACCGAAGAGACGAAATAATACAAACTACGATTGGTAAATCGGTCCATGTCATCATAGACCGGCCCATTGGATACCAACATGGGGATATGGTATATCCCATCAACTATGGCTATATCCCCGGCTTGATTGGGGGAGACGGGGAAGCGCAGGATGCCTATATACTGGGTATCCATGAGCCGATCACGGAATTTGACGGGCACGTGATCGGTGCTATCCGACGCAAGGACGATTGTGAGGACAAGCTGGTTGTTGCACCGGTAGGAACGAAATACCATCAAGGCCAGATTGCCGAAGCAGTTCATTTTCAGGAGCAGTACTTTGACACTACGGTGGATGCGTTGTTTCGCAAGTCCTGTGGAGTGATTCCGTACCGTTGGAATGAAAATGAAAAAGAATTTCTGATCCTGCTGCAGACAAATAACTGCTGGAGCTTTCCCAAGGGTCACATGGAAGCTGGGGAGACGGAAGAACAAACTGCCTTGCGGGAACTGTTTGAGGAAACAGGACTCACTGCAAATCTGGATACCAGCCGCACGGCCACCATTGAATATCCGATTTCTGATGTTTCGAGAAAACAGGTTCTCTTCTGTCTGGGAGAAGTCACAGGCCAGCCGAAGGTAAGAGCAGGAGAAATCGATCAATTTAAGTGGGTGACCGCTGAAGAATTGAAGGACTATTTGTTTGCTGACACTGTAGAAGCCTGCAGGTCACTGTTGAGGTAAAAAATGAGCATATATGAGCAAATCGTTAACAGGACTCCTATTGAAAAAGGGTGGTCCGGTGATAAAAAATACCGCATCGTCACAAAAAACGGTGCAACCTATTTACTTCGCATTTCTCCCATAGACCGGTTGGAGCGGAAACGGCGGGAATATGAAAATATGTGTAAGGTGGCCCTGTTGGATATTCCCATGTGCCTGCCAATCGAGTTTGGTACTTGCCAGGAAGGTGCGTATTCCATCCAAAGTTGGATCGACGGCCCGGATGCAGAGAGCGCGATTCTGTCCATGAATACACCAGAGCAATACAACTATGGCTGGGATGCCGGACAGATACTGTCGAAGATCCACACCATCCCTGCGCCTGTTGACGCACCGGATTGGGAGACCCGCTTTAATGCCAAAATTGATCGCAAGATCGCAATGTACGAAAATTGTGAATTGAAATATGAAGCCGGTGGAGAAGAGTTTCTTGCCTGCATTGCACAAAACCGCCACATGCTGAAGGGAAGGCCACAGAGCTATCAGCACGGGGACTATCATATCGGAAATATGATGATTGACAGAAACGGCATTTTGACCGTTGTCGATTTTGACAGAGATGATTATGGAGATCCCTGGGAGGAATTCAACCGAATCGTGTGGTGTGCGCAGGCGGCTCCTTCCTTTGCTTCCGGCATGGTGGACGGCTATTTTAACGGGAATGTTCCCATGGATTTCTGGAAGCTTCTGGCGCTGTATATTTGCTCAAACACATTAAGCTCCCTGCCTTGGGCCATTCCCTTTGGAGAAGATGAAATCCACGTTATGCGAAGGCAGGCCCGGTCAGTGCTGGCGTGGTACAATGACATGCAGCGTGTCGTACCCGGCTGGTATCAATCTAAATAATAAAAAAGTGGGAGAAAACAAATTCTCCCACTTTTTAATTAGGAAACAGAAATGCTTCCAAAGCTTCTACGGATTGGAAGGTATAGTCGCACAGCTGCTGCATTTCCTCGCACAGGGCAGGGAAGTCCAGTTTACCCCAGGCCGCAAAGGCTGTTTTGACCCCAACTTTGTTTGCCATATCCCATGCCAGCTTCATGTCATCCACCACCAGAATTTCCTCTTTGGAGATCCGGTATTTTTTCATGATATCCTCTAAGGCGTAGGTGCTGGGCTTGCGTTTTTCTTCGGGCAGGTCCCAACCGTAGATGCCGTCCGGCTGCATACCGAAATGGACTTCGTAATCCCGGGAAATATTTTCCTCACCGGAGTGGGACACGACGAATAACAGACCGCCTGCTTCTTTTTGCCGATGGATGATCCGGTCGATCCCGGGAAATATCTCCGGAATGTGGGTGCGGACATAAGCCTTCCAACCAAGGAATTCTTCCAGCAGCTCTTCTTCTGTAAAATGATAGGTCTGACGGCACATATTGGCAAAACCCAGCTCATGACAGCCTGTCAGATATTCTTCCAGGGTAATATCGCTTCCGGGTCTAAACTTGTGAATGATCTCCCGGAAAAAGGGATAGCCAATGGTCTTTTCACTTTGCACCACCGTATCATCGTGATCCAAAACCAGACAGCGGTATTTCAGCATAGTGTCTCTCCTTGTTGTTTTTTGCTATTATAACAGGCATAGAGGTTCATCGCAACCAAAAAATAACACTTGCATAAAGCGAACAAATGTACTATAATATAGAAAACGACAGGAGGTGGCCGTGATGGAGCAGACAATATGCCCGGTGGATGTGATCTCTATGTGCAGTGCTAATGGGCAGATCCAGCCATTGCGGCTGCGGATGGAGGATGAATCCCATCAACTGATGCGTGTGGATATCGATGAGATCGTCAGTTGCAAGGAAGTGCAATATGTGGGCATTGAGGCATTTATCTTTTTATGCCGGGCTACCGTAAGAGATAAGCGGTGGCTCTTTGAACTGCGATACACGGTGCGCACCCATACCTGGTGTCTGCTGAGAAAGGTATACTGATATGGCTGACAGAGTGATCTTTCATGTGGATGCCAATTCTGCGTTCCTTTCCTGGACGGCGGCTTATCGGGTAATGGTTTTGAATGAGACTGTTGACCTGCGTGACATCCCATCGGTGGTGGCAGGGGATAAGGAATCCCGCAAGGGCATCGTTCTGGCAAAGAGCAGCCCAGCCAAGAAGTACGGTATCCAGACAGGCGAACCGTTATTTCAGGCATTGGAAAAATGTCCCGGACTTACAGTTGTAGAGCCGGACTATCAGCTCTATGTGGCGGCATCCAGGCATTTTGTGGAGATGCTGCGGCAGTTCAGTCCCTGTGTGGAGCAGTATTCCATTGATGAAGCATGGGTGGATATGACAGGCACAGAGCGCCTTTGGGGCACACCCAGACTGGCGGCGGAGGCCATGCGCAAACGCATCAATGAGGAACTGGGCTTTACGGTCAACATCGGCATTTCTTCCAACAAGCTTCTTGCCAAGATGGCGGGGGACTTTGAAAAACCCAACAAGGTCCATACCTTGTTCCCGGAAGAGATCGAAGAAAAAATGTGGCCACTGCCGGTACGGGATCTGTTTCTGGTTGGCGGCGCCACCCAATCCAAGCTGAACCGCATGGGTATTTATACCATTGGTGATCTGGCAAAAGCGGATGTGCATCTGCTGCAGAAGAAACTAGGCAAGCACGGGCAGACCATCTGGCACTTTGCCAACGGACGCAATGCCGACGCGGTAAAGCCGGTGCAGGAAGCCAACAAAGGCTACGGAAACTCTATTACAACGGCCAGCGATGTGACAACCGCCGAGCAGGCTTATCGTGTGCTGATGGGCCTTTGCGAAACGGTAGCTACCCGTATGCGGCAGGACGGCATGTGCGGAGGATGTGTGACGGTGCATCTGCGTACCAGTGAGTTTCATAATTTTTCCCACCAATCCCGGCTTTCCGGTGCTACCAACATCACGGAAGAGCTGTTCCGGGAGGCCTGCCGTGTATTTGATGAAGCCTGGGACGGTGTAACACCCTTGCGCCAGTTGGGTGTACAGATGACCCACCTGTCCCGGGAACCCTATCAGCAGTTTGACCTGTTTTCCGATCTGACACCCCAACGGTATGAACGGAAGCTGAAGCTGGATGAAACGGTGGATGCCCTGCGGGATAAATTTGGAGAGGACATTATCCGCCGTGGGAAATTTGCGGATAACCCGGAGGGACACATGATGGGCGGCCTGGACAAGGAGCGCCGTACCGGTGTGACCAAGCCTGTTCCCAAGGAATTTTAGGGTGGAAACCGCTGCGGCAATATGCTACAATAAAGAAAAGGAGGCAGATGCCATGTCCATCGTGAAATTCTACCGGGGAGACCCCAACGCACCTAAAACGACCATGCCTGCTCATCTGGGTGCCAATGCCATTATCACCTGCGGCGGTAAGCTGCTACTGGAAAAGCGCCGGGACAGTGATACCTGGGGTTTAGTGGGCGGCGGTGTCAAGAAATACGAAACGGAAGCACAGGCCATTGCCCGTGAGGTATATGAGGAATTGGGAATCCGCGTTCCAAAAGAACGATTTCAAAAACTTTCCGTCTACGGAGAACCGGGGCGCATTGCTGCCTACCGTGACGGCAGTATCTGGCGGATGGTCATCGTGGTGTTTGGCCTGGAATTGGAGAAAGAACCCAATATGACCATCAGCGCCGAATCCAAAGACCTGCGTTTCTTCACCAAGGAAGAAATTGCCGGTATCGATATTGTAGTCACCCACAGCGATATTGTCGAGGATTGGTTTCTGAATAGAAATGCATGATATACAAATATTCTGTAAACGAGGGATGCTCCGGCATCCCTTATTTTTTAAAAAATGGCTTTTTGCCACAGGAAAGTAGTTTCCAAAGCGATAAAGGAATTATGAATAATATGAAATAATACTTGTATATTCAGAAAAATTATGCTATGATTGCATTCGACGGTGCAGTATCCTAGTCGAGGTGACCGATTCCCAGGTAGGGCCTAAAAATCCTATGAAGGGCATATCGATGAAGTCCGTGGTGCCTGCTTTTTACGCCCAGTTTAGGGTGGGTGCTGGGGGTTAAGGATCCCGGGCGCGCTCCAATGGCATGGAGCATACGACCCGGTTTCCGTGGAGACCAGGTGTTGTGCGACGAAGTTTGAGAACTCCTTAGCGGAAGCCGCTTCGCGTACGAGCTTGGTATGAACCTGCAAGGCGGTGCACAGAATCGTGTGCTGCGTGCAGAGTAGCCTGCCTTGAGTGAGTATGCGGGGAAAGAGGACAAGCATTAGACTGTTGTGGCCAGACAGCTTATGTTATCGCTTCTGGAAACCATCCTTGCAAAAGAGGCTAAGGATCGGAACACTTTGCTGTGGAAAACACCTAGGCTGTCGTAACTGGGCAGGCAGGGGATTACAGTACGGTCTCAGTGGCAATCGGGTACCTATTTTGGCAACACTTGGGCGGATGGATTAAATGGAAACGGCCTGTGCGGCAACGGCAGGTTCTGTCCGGTGAAAAACAACCCGACCTAAGCCGTAAGATTTATCCTGCCTGCTGCCGTCGTTTTAAAAATACATTTCATAAAGGGGACAAGTGTCGTGGCGAAGTCCGACCCAAGCTCACAAAAGAAAGAAAGAATGAAAGCGATCCGCTGGGTCGTAACGATCTTCTTTGTTACAATCATCGTTTCCGGAACCATCTCCATGATCTCCGACGAGATTATGGCCAAAAGTTCCATGGTGGTTGCGTTTTTGATTTTGCTTGCCATTGTTCTGCTTGGCATTGTGTTTGATATTATCGGTGTCGCGGTTACCTCTGCCGACGAAAAGCCTTTTCATTCCATGGCGGCCAGAAAAGTGACCGGCGCACAGGAAGCCATTACGCTGCTTCGCAATGCGGAGCGTGTCAGCTCTATCTGTAATGACGTTGTGGGCGATATCTGCGGTGTCGTGTCCGGCAGCGCTTCTGCCACCATTGCCGCCCAGATTCTGCAGAATTTTGAATTCACATGGCCCCAGGTGGTGTCCCTTTTGATGTCCGCTCTGGTTGCCGGTCTGACCGTTGGAGGTAAAGCCATCGGCAAGGGTATTGCCATTGGTTCGTGTACGGACATTGTCCATATTGCCGGAAAAGTGATTTTTCAGTTCTCCCGGATATCCCGTTTTTTCAAGAAAAAGAAATAAGTTAGGTTGTGTACTGTTTTGAGCATTTTGGAGAATATTCGCTGCCATGATGATCTTTTGGGTCTGGATGAAACCCAGCGGAAAACACTCTGCGGCGAGATTCGTGAATTTTTGATTGACTCGGTCTCCAAAACCGGCGGTCACTTGGCATCGAATTTGGGTGTCGTGGAATTGACCGTTGCTATCGAGACTGTTTTTAATACTGCTGAGGACCGTCTGGTATTTGATGTTGGCCATCAGTCTTATGTCCATAAGCTGTTGACCGGCCGCCAGGCGGACTTTTCAACTCTGCGCCAGTTTGGTGGAATGGCTGGTTTTCCAAAGCCTGTGGAAAGCGAGACCGATGCCTTTGTAGCCGGTCATGCTTCCAGCTCTGTTTCTATCGCCTTGGGCATGGCCCGTGCCAGAACGCTGTCCGGCCAGAAGTATCAGGTCGTTGCCCTTCTGGGTGACGGCGCTGCCACCGGAGGTATGGTCTATGAAGGCTTGAATGATGCTGCTGTCAGTAAGGAACCGATGGTAGTGATCCTCAATGATAATGCCATGTCCATTGATCGGAATGTCGGCGGTATGGCAAGGCATCTGTCTCAGCTTCGTACCAAGGAAAAGTATCTGAATATGAAGGAATGGTACAGAGATATTCTGCACCGTATTCCCGGTGGCGCGCCTGTATACCGCTTTACACGCAGAGTAAAGGATCATATTCGCCGTGCGTTGATCCCGACTACGATTTTTGAAGCCATGGGAATGACCTATCTCGGACCCGTGGATGGTCACGATGTGGAAAGCCTGATCTCTTTGCTGAGTGCGGCAAGAGATATGGCGCGTCCTGTGCTGGTGCATGTAATGACCCAAAAAGGCCGTGGGTATGAACCGGCAGAGATGGAACCTTCCAAGTTCCACGGTATTGGACGGTTTGACCCTGTCAGTGGTTTTACGTGTAAAAACGATCAGCTCACGTTTTCTCAGGCTTTCGGTGCTGAGATGTGTGCGTTGGCTGCAGAGGAGAGTAAGCTTTGCGCCATTACCGCGGCAATGCCCGGTGGTACGGGATTGCTGGTTTTCAAGAAACAGTATCCCAAGCGGTTGTTTGATGTGGGCATTGCGGAAGAGCATGCTGTATCCATGGCAGGCGGCATGGCGAAGCAGGGACTTGTGCCCGTTGTAGCGATCTATTCAACATTCCTGCAGCGATCCTTTGACATGCTGATGCAGGATATTGCTTTGATGAAGCTGCCTGTTATTTTTGCCGTGGATCGTGCCGGTCTGGTTGGAGAAGACGGTGAGACACATCACGGCGTTTTCGATGTTGGCTTTCTGCGTCAGATTCCGGGTATGCGGATTCTGTGTCCTGCAAGCTGTGAAGAACTGCGTCAAATGCTTAGATGGGCAGTGAAAGAGCGTCCCGGCCCTGTGGCGATTCGATACCCCCGGGGTGGGAACGGCGCATATTCCGGCTCAAACTGGATAGGACCGGAAAAGACGGTGGTCCGCCACCGTAAGGGTGACGATGTGACCATCATCACCTATGGTACACTGCTCAATCATGCCCTGTCAGCAGCAGAGCTGTTGTCCCGCCAGGGTGTGGAAGCAACTGTGCTGCAGTTGCTGTGTATATCCGATATGGATGTCACGCAGATCTGCGATTTTCTGTCTTCTCACAAGCATGTATTTATCATGGAAGAGGTCTGCGGCGGTTCCGGTATTCGGGATGCATTGGCACAGGCGATCTGCGGTTATTTACCGGATTGCAGTGTAACCGGTGTAGATTTGGGACGAAATTTTGTGACCCACGGAAGCGTGGACGCTTTGTATCACAGACATTGCTTGGATGCGGAGTCTGTTTGTAATTCGATTCTGGAGGTGGTTCGCGGTGAAGAATAAAAAACGCTTGGATGTTCTTTTGACAGAACGTGGATTTGCCGACAGCCGTACAAAGGCGCAGGCAATTATTATGAGCGGTCAGGTCTATATTGCGGGCCAGAAGGCGGATAAACCGGGTGTTTCCTATGAGGAAACCGTGGATATCGAGGTCCGCAGCACTGCCTGTCCCTATGTCAGCCGTGGCGGTTTGAAGCTGGAAAAGGCTCTGCGGGACTTTGGCGTGAAGCCGGAAGGCTATGTGTGC
Source organism: Faecousia sp. (assembly GCA_045646265.1). GTDB lineage: Bacteria > Bacillota > Clostridia > Oscillospirales > Oscillospiraceae > Faecousia. The sequence goes on along the minus strand of JAZRKL010000020.1, from coordinate 23,195 downwards.
AGTGATTCCGGCGCGTCTACCGGCGGTTTTACCGATTGCCTGCTGCAGCAGGGTGCAAAGAAAGTGTTTGCTATCGATGTGGGATACGGTCAACTGGATTGGAAGATACGTTCCGATCCCAGAGTTGTGGTGATGGAGCGTACCAACGTGCGCTATGTAACACCGGAGCAATTGGGTGAGCCTTTGGATCTGTCCGTTGTGGATGTCAGTTTTATTTCTTTGAAGATCGTTCTGCCCGTTATTAAGACCTTTTTGAAGCCTACAGGCCAGGTGTTGTGCCTGATCAAGCCCCAGTTTGAGGCCGGTAAGGAAAAGGTTGGCAAGAAGGGTGTTGTGCGGGATCCGGCTATCCACAAAGAGGTGCTGGACAGCTTTGTGGCGCTTGCCTATGAGCTGGAATTTAAGATTCTGGGTTTAACATTCTCTCCGGTAAAAGGACCGGAGGGCAATATCGAATTTTTGGCGCATCTGTCACTGGATGATGTCACGGGTATTGCACCGGACACTTCCAGTGTGGTAAGTGATGCCCATGATACACTGAAGGGGTGACGGGATGAAAAAGATAATACTGACACCCAATCCCTATCGGGATAAGAATTTTACTACTGTGCGGGAAGCCATTGCGGTTTTGAAAGAAGCCGGAATGGAGCCGAAGATCTGCCTTCCTTTTGACGTGGACAGGACATACGATTTGCCCAAGGATCTGTATTTTTCCAGATTGGACCGGGAACTGCCCAGTGCGTCTGCTGTAGTCTGCTTCGGCGGCGACGGCACGATTCTGCATATGGCGAAAGCGGCTACACGACACGGCGTTCCTATTCTTGGGGTTAATATCGGCACAATGGGATTTATGGCAGAACTGGAAAACACTGAGCTTTCTTTACTGTCCCGCCTTGCGGATGACCACTACACATTGGACAAACGAATGATGCTGGATGTTACAGTTCAGCGGGGGAGAGACATTATCTTCCACGAAATAGGCCTGAATGATGCTGTTATCACCAAGGGCGCCATTGCCCGTGTGGTCCATCTTAACGTCAAATGTGACGGTGTGGAAGCCATGGGATGCACCGGTGACGGTGTGATCATTGCGACACCCACCGGTTCTACTGCCTATAGCCTAAGTGCCGGTGGACCCATCGTGGAGCCGGAGGCTCAGAATATTCTGATCACACCCATCTGCCCCCACGATATGCTCAGCCGTTGTATTGTGGCATCCCAAAACCGGGTCATCACCGTCGGCATGATCCTGAATCCTCACAAGAATGCCTATCTGTCTGTTGACGGCGGCAGAGCGCAGAAGCTCAACATGGGCGATACCGTGACAATTAAAAAATCCAATTTGTCAACAAAACTGATTCGTTTAAAGGATCGCAGCTTCTACGATGTGGTGAATTTGAAGTTTAAAAACGGAGGGAATCAACTGTGAAAAACCAAAGACAGGCAAAAATTATGGAGATCATCTCCAACCGGAATGTAGAAACACAGGAACAGCTTCTCTCCCTTTTGGAGCAGGAGGGTTTTCGTGCCACCCAGGCAACGATCTCTCGTGATATTAAGGAGCTTAGAATTGTCAAGGAACTGACCAATCTGGGCAGCTACCGGTATGCTGCCGCTGCCAATGAATCCAGCGGAACTTTTTCCGCACGGCTGAATACCATCTTCCGGGAATGTGTCACCGGCTTCGACTATGCCCAGAATATCATTGTAATCCGCACATTGCCGGGTCTTGCTTCCGCAGCCGGCTCCGCTATTGATTCCATGAACATGAATAAGATCGTCGGTACACTGGCCGGCGATGATACGGTGATGGTGGTCATGCGGGATAACAATGCTGCCGCTGCCTTTTGCGGCGAGATCAAGAATCTGATCAGTAAGTAAGGAGGGATTTCCGTGCTGAGTCTTTTGCATATTGAGAATATCGCGGTTATTGAACGGGCCGATATTTCCTTTGATAATGGCTTCAACATTCTCACTGGTGAGACCGGCGCGGGTAAATCCATTGTCATTGATGCTATTTCCGCCATTCTGGGTGAGCGGGCCTACCGGGATATGATCCGTACCGGTGCTGCAAAAGCTTCTGTCCGGGCTGTGTTTACGGATGTGACGCAGCTTTCCTGGTTTGAAGAAAACGGTGTGGATTATGACCCAGAAACCGTTATCCAGCGTGAGATCTATCTGGACGGTAAGAATGTTTGCCGGGTCAATGGTTCGCTGGTGAGCGTTTCCATATTGAGGAAGCTGGGTATTCAGCTGATCAACATTCACGGTCAGCACGATTCGGCATCCTTGTTTGATGAAAATAACCATCTTCAATTTTTGGATGATTTTGCTGCAAATGAAGCGCTTCGGCAGACCTATGCGGAAGCATACGGGAAAGTATCTCAGCTTCGCAGAGAGATTGACCGTATGACCATGGACGAAGGGGAAAAGCTTCGCCGTATGGAGACGCTTCGCTACCAGATCGAGGAGATATCCAAAGCAGAGCTGGAATCCGGGGAGGATGAAGCACTGGAAGAGCGCCGCAAGCTGCTGCAAAACGCGGAAAAGCTCAGCAGTGGCATGGATGCCGCGGTTGAATGTTTGTACGGCGGGGATGAAACCGACGGTGCGGCGTCTTTGTTGGCAGAAGCTGAGCGGGAACTTTCCCGACTGGGGCGTTACACAGAAACTTTCAGTGAGCTGCACGAGCGTGTGGCGGACCTGATGTACCAGGTGCAGGATGTGGCGGAAGCGGTTCGGGATGCCCGGGACGAGCTTTCTTACAGTGCCGACGAGCTGGACCGTATCGAAAGCCGTCTGGATGTGATCCACCGGCTGCGCCGTAAATATGGTGCCACCTGTGCGGATATTCTGGAATACTTGGAGAATGCCAAGCAGGAACTGGATGACATCGAATTTGCCGATGACCATCTGGAGCGGCTGAAGGGGAAGCTGCAAAAGGCAGAAAAGACTGCCTGGAATGCTGCGCTGGAACTGCGTGAAAACCGTAAGAAGGCTTCTCAGGAGCTTGCAAAGCGCATTCTTTCCGAGCTTGCCCAGTTGGACATGCCAAGAGTGCAGTTTTCCTGCGAGTTTACGGAATTGGAATTGGCATCCAATGGTGCCGATGCGGTGGCCTTTTACATGTCTGCCAACGCCGGTGAGGCGCTGAAGCCTATGAGCAAGGTAGCCTCCGGCGGTGAGTTGGCAAGAATCATGCTGGCAATGAAGAATGTTCTGGCCGAGCAGGACCGTGTTGCGACACTTATTTTTGATGAAGTCGATACCGGTGTCTCCGGCCGTGCTGCCCAGAAAGTGGCTCAGAAGCTGCGCAGTGTTGCGAAGACAAAGCAGGTTCTGTGTGTGACTCACTTGCCACAGCTTGCGGCATTGGCTACGACACATTTGTTGATCGCCAAGAGTGAGCGTGACGGTCGTACTTATACCTCTGTAGAACCGTTGGATCTGGAGGGTAGAAAGCGTGAGCTTGCCCGTATCATCGGCGGCGCAACCATTACAGAAACAACACTGAAAAGTGCGGAAGAAATGCTCAATGCTTAATGAGGAAAAACTATGGGTAAGCAAATCAATTATTACATGGAATATGAATCGTTTTTGATTGTGGCACAAAAGGCGTTGGATTTAGGTGCTGTTATTTTGAAACGAAATTCTGAAGGAAAGATTCTTCAGTGTTCAGATTTATCAATCATCGCACCTGATTACGGCAGATATGTCTTTCATTTTCCTCAATTTGCCCCTTTGGTTATCCATGACTTAGAAAACGGTCAACAGAGATTGGACGGATTTGCAACACCGTCCGGTAATGCTATGGTTGAGGCCGGCTTTTCTCGATGTGAAGGTAGATTCATCGGCCGCGCCAGGTTGTATATTCAGTCTGGCTACTACAGTGATCAGGCCTTTATTTCTCGTTCGGCGGAAATGACATCCGTATTTGATAAGTTAGTGCGACTTGTAAAAAAGCTTACCAAATACCAGACGGTTTCAGGAAGTTCTAATAAGGAGTATATTTCGCCATACTATCTTGATTTAATCGAAAATCAAGCCTATCAAATAAGAAAATACTAAATATACTTGACAAAATCATACCTTTTTGTTAGGATTAGTTGAACATGTTGAAGGGAACAAGTAAATGTGACCTTTTCCACCAGAGAACTGCCGGTTGGTGCAAGGCAGTGGGAAAAACGCATTGAAATACCTCCCGGAGTGGCTCTTCTGAATTTACAGTAGGAGGAGACGGGTTCGCCCGAAACAGCGAAAAGCGTTGTTAGACGCTGTGAGGTTCTTGCCGTGAGGTAAGAGCGAACCAGAGGTGGTACCGCGTATTTTACGCCCTCTGTCCTTATCGGACAGAGGGCTTTATTTTTATCAATATCTTTGGAGGAGATTCAAATGAAAGTATATGACGAGCTGGTTGCCCGTGGCTTGATCGCTCAGGTAACCAACGAAGAAGAAATTCGTGAGATGATCGACAACGGCAAGGCCACCTTCTACATTGGCTTTGACCCCACTGCGGATTCTCTGCATGTCGGCCATTTTATGGCACTGTGCCTGATGAAGCGCCTGCAGATGGCAGGCAACAAGCCCATCGCACTGATCGGTGGCGGTACCGCTATGATCGGTGACCCCTCCGGCCGTACCGATATGCGCTCAATGATGACCAAGGAGACCATTCAGCACAACTGCGATTGCTTCAAAAAGCAGATGGAGCGTTTTATCGAGTTTGGACCCGATAAGGCCCAGATGGTCAATAATGCCGATTGGCTGTTGGATCTGAACTATGTGGATGTTCTGCGTGAAGTGGGTGCCTGCTTCTCCGTCAACAACATGCTCCGTGCCGAGTGCTACAAGCAGCGTATGGAGAAGGGCCTGAGCTTCCTGGAGTTCAACTACATGATCATGCAGTCCTACGACTTCTACTACCTGTACCAGAATTACGGCTGCAACATGCAGTTCGGTGGCAACGACCAGTGGAGCAACATGCTGGGCGGCACTGAACTGATCCGCCGGAAGCTGCAGAAGGATGCCCATGCCATGACCATCACTCTGCTTTTGAACTCCGAAGGCAAGAAGATGGGCAAGACCGCCAAGGGCGCTGTGTGGCTTGACCCCAACAAGACCACTCCCTTCGAATTCTACCAGTACTGGCGCAATGTAGAAGACAGCGATGTGCTCAAGTGCATCCGTATGCTGACCTTCCTGCCTCTGGAGCAGATCAATGAGATGGATTCCTGGAAGGATGCTCAGCTCAACACCGCTAAGGAGATCCTGGCTTACGAGCTGACCAAGCTGGTTCACGGTGAGGAGGAAGCTGACAAGGCACAGGCTGCCGCTAAGGCCCTGTTCACCGGCGGCGGTGATGCCAACATGCCCACCACCGAGATCACTGCTGACAAGCTGACCGACGGCAAGATCGGCATTCTGAATTTGATGGTTGCCTGTGGTCTGGCTGCTTCCAATGGCGAGGCTCGCCGTCTGGTACAGCAGGGTGGCGTATTCGTCAATGACGAAAAGGTTCCAGATCACACTTATGCTGTTAACGAAGATATGCTCAAGGAGGGCGTCAAGCTCCGCAAGGGCAAAAAGGTCTTCCACAAAGCCGTTTTGGCATAATGCAGTACCCACCCGGTTAAAAGCCGGGTGGGTTTTGCTTATAGGTTTGCCAGTGCAATTTTAAGACGATCCTCGTTTTGCGGTGAGAGATCTGTCAAAGGTAAACGGCAGTTTCCGCAATCGTAACCGATAAGCCGCATGGCGGCTTTTACAGGAATTGGATTCACCTCACAGAATAAAAGTTCAACCAGTGGCTGAAGTCTGCGCTGTATGGCAGCCGCTGTGGCAAAATCTCCCTGTAAAGCTGCGTTGACCATCGCATTCGTTTGCTCCGGCACTACATTGGAAAGCACGGAGATCACACCGCTGCCGCCCAGTGACATCACGGGAACGATCTGATCGTCATTGCCGGACCAGATACCAAACCCCGGATGGCAGGATGCCTGGAGTTTAGTGATCTTTGTAATATCCGATGATGCTTCCTTAATGCCGGCGATATTACTGATTGCCGATAGCTTTTTACAGGTGCTGACAGGAATATCAACTCCTGTTCGCCCAGGTACGTTATAGACGATCAATGGAATGGAAACATTGTGTGCAACAGTAAGATAATGGGCAAACAGCCCGTCGGGTGTTGCCTTGTTATAATATGGAGTGACTACCAGAAGCGCATCGACTCCTGCTTCTTCTGCGGCAATACTTAGTTGGACAGCATGGGCGGTATTGTTGGAACCGGTCCCGGCGATGATCATGCAATCGTTTCCTGCGTAGGCTTTGCAGCGGCGGAACAATTCCATTTTTTCGTGATCTGAAAGAGTAGGGGACTCGCCGGTTGTGCCGCTGATCACAACGGCCTTGACACCTGCGTCTATCTGCCTGCGCAGCAGCATTTCCATCATTGGGTAATTGACCCGGCCATCTAAAAAAGGTGTTACAAGGGCAGTGCAGACCCCGGAGAAAATAGGCTTTTCCATAGAACGATACCTCCATGCCAATCTATGCGTGTCGGTATGAATTTGTCTGTTGCAAAAAGCAGAAAAATCGGCTATACTTAAATGGCTTTTATTAGTTGGAGGCTAAAATTATGAGAACGCAGGATTTTTGGTATGACCTGCCTGAAGAACTGATTGCCCAGACTCCTCTGCAGCAGCGGGACGGGTCCCGTCTTCTGGTGCTGGACAGAGAGACCGGCGAAACACAGCACAGGCATTTTTATGATATTATAGACTTCTTAAGACCCGGCGATTGTCTGGTGATGAACAACTCCCGTGTGCTGCCTGCAAGACTTTTGGGACACCGTCCCACAGGCGGCGCGGTGGAAGTGCTGCTGCTTCGTGACCTTGGGGACAAGAAGTGGGAATGCCTTTGCAAGCCGGGTAGAAAAATGCAGGTAGGCAACGAAGTCATTTTCGGAAACGGGGAATTGACGGCTGTGGTCACTGCTGTGCAGGAGGACGGCAACCGTGTGGTTGAATTCCGGTATGAAGGTATCTTCCTTGAGGTGCTGGAGCGCCTGGGTAAAATGCCCTTGCCGCCTTACATCAAAGCAGAACTGGCCGACCAGGAACGCTATCAAACGGTCTATTCCAAGGAAGTTGGCTCTGCTGCCGCGCCTACTGCCGGATTGCATTTTACCAATGACCTGCTGGACAAGATTCGTGAAAAGGGAATTGAAACAGCCTTTGTGACGCTGCATGTGGGTCTGGGAACTTTCCGTCCGGTAAAAGCTGAGAGCATTTCCGAGCATCATATGCACAGTGAGCTTTGCATGATCAACAAGGAGACTGCTGATATTCTGAACCGGACCAAGGCATCCGGTGGCCGCATCGTCTGCGTGGGAACCACTTCCTGCCGCACATTGGAATCCTTGGTCAATGAGGACGGAACCTTTGAAGCCAGATCCAAGTGGACGGAGATCTTTATTTATCCCGGCTATACCTTCAAGGCAATGGACGCGCTTATCACCAATTTCCACCTGCCGGAAAGTACCCTTGTGATGTTGGTCTCTGCCTTTGCGGGTCGGGAACATGTGCTGGATGCCTACGCGGAAGCTGTCAAAGAGAGATACCGTTTCTTCTCATTTGGTGATGCCATGTATATCGGAAACGGAACGAAGTGAGGAACGCTATGTTTGAATTACTGAAAACAGAAGGGAAGGCCCGACGCGGTGTATTTACTTGCGCCCACGGCACAGTCCAGACTCCTGTATTTATGAATGTGGGCACACAGGGTGCCATCAAAGGCGCTCTCAGCGCCAAGGATTTGAAAGATATTGGTTGTCAGGTGGAGCTGTCCAATACCTACCATCTGCACCTGCGTCCCGGCGATAAGCTGGTCAAAGAGTGCGGAGGCCTGCATAAATTTATGACCTGGGATGGCCCGATCCTCACAGACTCCGGCGGATTCCAGGTGTTCAGCCTTGCTTCTCTGCGCAAGATCAAGGAGGAGGGCGTTACTTTTGCTTCTCATATCGACGGTCACAAGATCTTTATGGGACCTGAGGAAAGTATGCAGATCCAGTCCAATTTGGGCAGTGACATCTGCATGGCCTTTGATGAGTGCATCGAGAACCCTGCACCTCGTGACTATGTTCTGAAAAGTGTTGACCGTACCTACCGCTGGTTGGTGCGCTGCAAGGAAGAAAACGCAAGACTCAACGCACTGCCCGATACCGTAAATCCCCAACAGATGCTTTGGGGCATCAATCAGGGCGGCACTTACAGTGATATCCGTGTGGACCATATGAAGCGCATCGCTGAGCTGGACCTGCCCGGCTATGCCATCGGCGGCCTTGCAGTGGGTGAAACAGCCGAAGAGATGTACGATATCATCGAAGCGGTGGAACCCCATATGCCTGCAGATAAGACCCGTTACCTGATGGGTGTCGGTACACCCACCAACATTATTGAAGGGGTTGCCCGTGGTGTGGACTTCTTTGACTGTGTCATGCCCGCCCGCAACGCCCGTCACGCACGGCTCTTTACCTGGGAGGGTGCCATCAATCTGAAGAATGCCAAGTATGCTACAGACCTCAATCCCATTGATTCTAAGTGTGATTGTCCTGTTTGCCGCCGTTACTCCAGAGCTTATATCCGCCACCTGTTCGTGGCGGAAGAGATGCTGGCTATGCGTCTTTGCGTGATGCACAATCTCTATTTCTACAATAAGCTGATGGAAAAGATCCGCAATGCACTGGATGAGGGTACTTTTGAAGCGTTCCGTAAGGAAAATTCTGAGAAATTGGCCCGTAGAATCTAGTTTTTTGCTTGCAATTTATCGCAACAATGGTATAATAACACAGACTAAATAATAAAGGAGCAATATCCATGTTACATTTTCTCGAAGCAGCAACTGAGCCTACTGGCGGCGGTCTGGGCATGCCTTTGATCATGATGGCGATCATGTTCGGCGTGTTTTACTTTATCCTCATCCGTCCTGAGAATAAGCGTAAGAAGGAAGCTGAGCAGACCCGTAAGGATACTAAGGTTGGCGACCAGGTTACTACCATTGGCGGTATTGTTGGTACCGTTGTCAATGTGAAGGAAGACAAGTTTGTCATGGAAACCGGTGCTGACCAGGTTCGCATTGAGTTCGCCAAGTGGGCAATTTCCACCAATGACACTGCTGTTGCCGCTGCTAACGAAGCCGCTAAGAAGGCCCGTGAAGCAAAGGCAAAGGAAAAGGCTGTCAAGAAGGCAGAAAAGAACAAGTAAGATAAGCATAAGGGCTTCGGGGATTTCCCGAGGCCCTTATTTATATTATTTGAGTTTTTCTGTTAGGAACACAGCCACATTTGTTTTCAATTCGCTCAAATCAATGCCGGATACATTGGCAAAGGTTTTGCTGGAAATCACTTCATGGTATGTACCGCAGCGGGGGAAGGTGATTTTTCCGGTCAACTGATGCTTTGCAAAGACACCGGCAAGCCGGTTATCCGCCCAGAGTATATTGCCACAGGTTGTCCACAGATGACAACCGGCTTGCTGTGCAATGTAGCGGTAGACCGATGCGTCCTGGTAGGGTTCTGTAATGGCATAACGGTTGTCCTTTTGCCATACAGTGGATTCATTTTCAGTATTTCTGAAACACACTGTTGCATCGGAATCCAATACCTGCACACCCACATATCCGCCTTCCACCGTTCGTTCAACCATGGAAAAACCGGTGAAATCACGCACATTGTCCAAGGAGACACTTTCTCCCTTACGCACACCGGCTGCGTGGTGGAATACAAGCACCGTATCCTCCCGTATCCGCTCACGAATGGAATTATGCAGATCTTCCGGAATGTCATAGGTATAAGCAAAGACGATCATCTTATACTTGTCCAGATTCAATGCCGGCAGATCGCTTAATCTGTAGCAATCGGCAACGACACCGCTGCGACGCAGTTCCATCACAGGATCTTCCATAAATCCTTGCCTCTGCTCGTGGCTGATACTCATTTTTTCAATACAGGTTTCGTCAACGAGCACCAGTACATCGGCGGCGCTTTCGTGGGGCTGTTTGCGCAGGATATCGTTGGTACGGCGCATATGGGCAATCTCTTCCATAACGGCGGGATCATCAAACCAACCGCCACCCAGGTCCATCCACCAGAATCCGGAATCGGTTGAAAGATTCTTGCAGAATTCACGCCAAAGTACACCGCGTGTATCCGTGAAATTATTGCATAGCCAATCTGAGCTATCTTCAGCAGAGCGTTCAACCAAATGCGTACGAACATCGGTTTCGTCTGCCCACAGCTTTTTTAGGTTAACGGATTGAACGGGACACATTGTTCCGCCGGGTTGTCCCGGGGCAGTGCGATAATAGCTTTTAGGTGCGGCAAAGAAATCCACATATTCACTGTTCAAAAGTCGCTCCAAGGCCAAATGTCCGGCATAATTCGGATTATCGGTCATAAGGAAATATGCGTAAAATGCGCCGATCAGCTTTTCAGGGACTTGCTCACGGAGAATTTTACCAAAATGTTCAATGGCATCCGCACAGACCTCGGAAGAGAAAATATCCATATCGGTTGCAATGGTGCCTAATATGTCTCCACGGAAGAAAGCAGAAATGTCCTCACTGCGGTGGTAACGTTCATCGGGAGAGGGGAGTGCAATGCCATGATCGGTGAACCGTTCCTGCCCCCATGCTTGCCGCAGGGCATCCAAGGAACCGTATTTCCGAATCCCCCAATCCAGAAAATGCTTTGTATGAGAAACGCCGTAGTCGCCGTAATGATTGTTCGCGCGGCCCCAAAGGATGGACTCACCGCTGACACCAAAGGCAATATGATAGCCGATGATACGTGGACCATATATGCTGTTTTCCAGACGGTCAACGAGCTTTTTAAGTGCGACTCCGGCATCATGCAGCCATACTTTGGATGAAAAGCTTTGCCGGGCGATCAAACCGCCCACATTGGGCCGCTTATCCACGTAGTCACCGGCTTTGTAGTAGCCGTTTGGTGCTTCATAACCCAACCAGTCATGCTTTTCGGTTCCAACCAGTGCGCGAATTTCCTCTGTATCACGAGGGCCTTCGTAATAAACAAATACTTCATCGGGATATTTGCGGCACCAGTCAACAGGAACATTCAGCTTAATGCGGGGAATAAAGTAAGAATTCGGATTGTCACGGAACACAGCTTCCAAAACACGGTCGGTTAGGGAATAATCATATTCGTCAACACCCATCCAGCCGCTGTGAAGAATGCATGTATGGACATTTACACCGGCTTTTGCAAAATCCCGGTGAAATTTTGTAAATTTATCCAAGTCCTCCGTAAAGACCAGAGGCTTTCCCTGCTCGTTTTTTAAAGGGGGATCATAGCAAAAACCCAGCCGTGACCAAAACACAGGATTGTCTTTAAGAAATTGAATGGCTTCATTTCTGTTCATGATTTCGAATTCCTTTCATTTTTGATGGGGCAATGCCGGTTTCTTTTATTACGAATCTGGAGAAGTATTTTGGGTCGGAAAATCCGGTTGCATATGCGGCTTCAGCTACCGTATAATAGCCGGATGATAATAGTTCTGTTGCCCGGTTGATCTTGAGACGGTTAATATATTGTAGCGGTGGTATGCCATAGGCATCTGAGAATACGCGCCTGAAATAGGTGGAACTGCTCCCGTATATATTTGCCAGTGTGGCTACACTCAGCGATGGGTCGGTATAATGGCTGTGAATATACTCGATTATGTATGATAGCTTATCATTGCCGTTTTGCAGTTCCTCCTGTGCGTTTTCTTTTTCTAACTGTTCCAACAGTTGGAAAAATAATGAGGCAGCTCCAAAATGATATCCCGTTTGCTTTAATTGCCAAATCTGATATATTTTGCGGAATATCATCTCATAATTTGCGGAATTCTGTGGGCGAAAAACGGTAAACTTATGAGGAATATCAGCAACTGTATCAAAATGGACAACAAACAAACGCTCCGGTGCATGTGCGGTTAATGTGTAATCCATGCCCTTGGGAACAAAGATGATCTCGCCTGCGCCAACCTGTACGGCGCTGTCTGCATATTCAAATGTAGCATTGCCTTCCAATCGAAGGGACAGTGCATGAAATTCCCGCGAATGGGCAGTACCCTTTCTGGGATCCCATTTTAAATCCAGAACAGAAAGAATACGGCAGTATTGCTCTTCCAGTGTTTGTAGCATATCGATCACCTGTGACTCTTATAATACAAATAATTAGCCTTGTCAAGTTGCGAAATGTCCTCTTATATGTTGCATTTTTGAGGAGTGCGGTATATTGGACAGGCGCTATCTCGCTGTATTTGATGGTTTGGACTGCAATAAAAAACGGGTATGCGGCAGCATACCCATTTTTACATGAAATTATTTCGATATGGAATTTTACTTGCCTTTGCTGCGTTTCCAGATGGTCCAGATGCGGAATGCGGTAGAAATGAGAATGATACCTACGGCCATGATTCCGGCAATGGCAATGGTATGCATGCCCTGATCGGCAAAGCGTTCCATTTCACCCCGTACCGCAAAATTCATAGTGTAGTATACACTGGCACCGGGAATCAGGGGGAAAATAGCGACGACTAAATAAGAGATCGCCGGGTATTTTCGGATGCGAGCCATAATTTCCGCATAGGCGGAGGCAACCGACGCACCCCAGAAGTAGCCAACCAAGTCACTGTAACCGAGATGGATAAATACAGAATATACGAACCATGCGATCATGCCACCCAAAGCGCACAGCAGAATACCCGGGCCGTGAATATTGAATATCAGCGAAAATCCAATGCAGCCCAAAGCACTGGCAATGAGTTGTATTGCAATATTGTGGTTGATAATTGGATTACTGATAGGTTCCTGCCAGATGCCTGCTATTGTTTGCCAGGCAGCACCGGTACCGAGAGCAATAGCAACCGCAATGAGAAACACCTGTATGATTCTGTTCATACCGGAGTTGGTATCACCGTTGATGATATCACGCATGGCGTTGGTAAAGAGAAGACCCGGCACCAGAAGCATCAAAGCACCGATGATTACGGTGTCGGCGTTGTATATAATATGTACAGCCTCCAGAAAATAGGCTGTCAGGGACATGATGAACGCGGATATGATGATTTGGAAGAATTGGTTCGCTTTTTGCTTGGTCATAAAAAGACCAACAAGACCGATAATCAGTCCACACAGACCGGAAAGAATGCTGTCCAGATATGTACTGCCAAATAAAATGGCAAATCCCGCAGCGCCAAGGATATTTCCCAGAAGATAAATGTGTTTACCGTAATAGATTCTGGAACGGTTGGTATCTTCCAGCCATTGCAGTGCGGTTACAGGATCGGGGCGCTCTGCGCAGATTCTGCGGCTGAGGTTTGTATAACGTTCCACAGCATCCAGATCGTTGCCGTGGTCACCGATCCGGCGCATTCGTGTCATCGGCTTTCCGCCCTCTGTTTTGATGCTGACATGCAAACAATTGGGGATAGCAAAGACTTCTGCGTCTAAACCGTATGCTTTTAGAATCAGATTGATACTTTCTTCTACCCGGAACGTCTCAGCGCCGCTCATGGCAAGCTGATAACCCAGATTGATCACAAGATCCATTAGTGCGTAATAGTCCATAAAGAACTCCTTAATTGGAAATGTTTCAGCAATAGTATAGCATAGCTTTATAAAATTACAAGATAAAAACACCGCCGGATTATCCGGCGGTGTAATCGGTTTTACTTTCTGACAAACAGGATGCCCAGTGTTTCTGGACCGCAGTGGCAGGAAACGGTGCAGCCTGCCGTGCATTCCACCATTTCTTCAAAGTTACCGTACTGCTCGATAGCATCCAAAACGGCTTGACGGCAATCATCGGAAACGGTCGTATAAGTGAGGAACAAAAGCTCACCGGTCAGATCCTCGCGGCCATCCAAACGGTCTTTCACATAGTTCGCAAGGCACTTGGCATAGTTGCCGCGGTATTTCTTCACAACACCCATCTTGCCGTTCTTAACTTCAATGCAGGGCTTCAGATTCAGCAGATTGGCGCCCAGCGCAGCCGCTGCGGAGCAACGACCGCCTTTGACCATATAGTCCAGACGGTTCAGCAGGAAGCTGGCTTCTACGCGGGAAGCAAAGGCCTGTACATCTGCGTGGAGCTGCTCCAGGTTTTCGCAATTTTGCGCCTGCTTGCATGCGTATACAACAACAAGACCCTGGCCGGTGGAAAGGTTCTGTGAGTCAACAACTTTGACATTGTCAAATTCTACTGCTGCCAGACAGGCGTTCTGGTAGCTGGAAGAGAAACCGGAGCCAAGGCTGATGTGAAGAATGCCGTCAAAATCGCCCGCAAACTGCGCAAACAGATCCTGATAGTCTGCTACATTGCCTGCCGCTGTGGAACACAGAGAGCCGCCGGCAGCAACATGCGCAAAGATCTCGTCTGGGGTAATGGTGACATTATCCTTATAGCTTTCGCCATCCTTAATAACGGTGAGGGGAGATATCGTGACATCGTATTTTTCAGCAAGGGACTTAGGCAAATCGCAGGTACTGTCGGAAATGATCTTAATCTTCATATGAAACTCCTCTTTTAAGCATTGTGTGTCATTGGATCTTGCTTCATCATAAAGCAGTTGGGTTCTAAATTCTTTGTTTTGAGGTAGTTTGCGCCCCAATCACGCATCGCAACCAGAATCGGCAGTAAACTTCTGCCAAGGTCCGTTAAAGAATACTCGACCTTTGGGGGAATTACTGGAAAAACTTCCCTGTGGATCAGCTTTTGTGTTTCCAATTCCCGTAGTTGCTGTGTAAGCATTTTAGCGGTGGCACCGGAGATGACCTTTCTTAATTCAGAGAAACGAAGGGTACTGTCAGACAGATGCCATAGGATCAATGCTTTGTATTTGCCGCCAATTAATTCCAAAGTAGACTCTACTGGACAGTTCGTTTTGTTTTCCATAAACACCTCCATGGTTTCCAAAAGGGTAGTATGGTACAAAATAGTGCATACTTGTGATTTCTAAATCGCATGGTAGAATAGTATCATAGAGAACTTTTATTGTCAACATCAATAAATGGATTGATTTTTCTTCTCCTATGACCGATAATAAAGATAGAAGGTGAAAATATGAAAATCGATTTTCAGATAACCGGTATGACTTGCGCGGCATGTTCTTCCAGGGTTGAGAGAGTGTCTTCGGCCGTACCAGGTGTTGAAATGGCGGAAGTGAATCTTCTGAAGGGGACATTGCGCGTTGAAGCGGCGGATGATTCGGTGATTGGTCCTGTTATTGCCGCGATACAACAGGCCGGCTACGGAGCCGTTACGAGAAACGGCGAAAGGAAGACTGTCCTTTCTGCTGATGACCCGCTGAAGGAAATGAAAAAACGGATCATCTGGTCCGCCGCTTTCCTGGTCGTACTGATGTATTTTACCATGGGACATATGGTCCATCTCCCACTGCCCGGTTGGTATCACGGACATCAAAATGCGGTTGTGGCGGCATTACTTCAGCTGCTTCTGACATTACCGGTCGTATACTTGAACCGTGTTTATTACAGCCGTGGTTTAAAAGCGCTGTATCATCGCAGCCCCAATATGGACTCTTTGATCGCTGTGGGTTCTTTGGCATCTCTTGTGTACGGTGTGGCAGCAACGTTCCGTATGGCCTGGGCCATGGGCCATGGCCAGTGGGAAATCGTTGAACTGTACAGTAAGAATCTATATTTTGAATCCGCCGCGATGATTTTGACATTGATCACGTTGGGTAAATTCCTGGAAGCCAGAGCTAAGGGAAAAACCGGTGATGCGATTCGTCAGTTAATGGATCTGAGTCCAAAAACCGCGGTTGTCATTCGTGGTGGCAGGGAAGTGGAGATCCTTGTTGAACAGGTATGCGTCGGCGATCATGTGGTGGTTCGTTCCGGCGGCGCTATTGCGGTAGACGGAACAGTGCTGGAAGGCCGTGCGGCGGTTGACCAAAGCGCACTGACAGGGGAAAGTATTCCGGTAGAAAAAGTGCCTGGCGATCAGGTGGCCGCCGCTACTGTCAATCGGGAAGGCTATTTGATTTTCCGAGCGGACAAAATCGGCGAGGATACTTCATTGGCGCAGATCATCCGCTTGGTGGAAGAAGCAGGTGGTTCCAAGGCACCCATTGCACGGATGGCTGATAAGGTTGCGGGAATTTTTGTTCCTGTGGTTATGTCTATTGCGGCAGTTGCTTTTGCTGTTTGGTTGCTGTCAGGGGAGAGCCTTGAATTTGCCCTTTCAATCGGAATTTCAGTATTGGTGATTTCCTGCCCATGCGCCCTGGGACTGGCGACACCTGTGGCCATTATGGTGGGTACCGGAAGAGGCGCCCGTATGGGCATACTCTTTAAAAACGCAAAGGCACTGGAAAATCTCCACAAGGTGGATACGGTGGTATTGGACAAAACCGGAACCCTCACCACCGGTAAGCCCGCTGTGACGGATATTTTGCCGGGCAGCGCGGGTAAGGAACAGCTGATGCGAATTGCCTGTGCGTTGGAAGCAAAGTCCGAGCATCCTTTTGCAAAAGCAATTCTGGAAAAAAACGCCATTAAGGATTACCCTGCGGCAGAGGCCTTTGAAACGCTCCCGGGCCAAGGTGTAACAGCCCTGGTGGACGGTGTGCGTTATTATGGAGGTAACCGTAAGCTGATGGATCAGTTGGGAGTTGCTGTTCCAGTGCTTCTGAATCAGACACTGTCCGGAAAGACACCTTTGTATTTTGCCAGTGAAGACAAGACGTATCTTGGCGCAATCATCGCTGCGGATGTACTGAAAGATGATTCTGTGGATGCTGTAAAAGCAATGAAAAACCTTGGCCTTCGCGTGGTGATGCTGACAGGTGATAATGCCGCGACAGCCGGTGTCATTGCCGAAAATGCAGGAATCACCGATGTGATTTCTGATGTACTTCCCGGTGATAAGGCCGGGGTCATCCAAAAGCTTCGGGATGATGGCGCGCATGTACTGATGGTCGGTGACGGTATCAACGATGCTCCGGCACTGGTAACCGCGGATGTTGGCATGGCCATTGGCAGCGGTACAGATGTTGCCATCGAATCTGCGGATATTGTATTGATGAACCATTCTTTGCTGGGTGTGGCAAGCGCCATTGAACTGAGCCGGGCTACAATCCGTAATATCCGGCAGAACTTGTTTTGGGCATTCTTTTATAATTGTCTGGGAATACCGGTGGCTGCGGGCATTTTGTATCCCGCACTGGGTATTCTGCTCAGCCCAATGCTTGGAGCGACAGCGATGAGCATGAGCTCTGTATTTGTTGTAACCAACGCACTGCGGCTGCGTATGTTCTGTCCGAAAACGGCAGTAACTACGCAGAATTGCCAGTGTGAAATCACCGAAACAATCATTGAGGAGGAAACACCTATGGAAACTGTGATCAAAGTGGAAGGTATGATGTGTCCCCACTGCAAGGCAAGAGTGGAAAGTGTGTGTAAGGCTGTTGCCGGCACTGTGGACGCTGTTGTGGATTTGCAGCAGAAGCAGGTTACTGTTACCGGCAATGCTGATGTTGAACTGCTGAAAAAGGCTATCACCGATGCCGGTTATGAAGTGATTGGGTGATTAATATGCGCACAGAGTATTATTATGCTTCCTGTGGAGCGGGTCAGATTCGTGCTTGTGTTTGGACTCCCGAAAATGAACCGCGGGCAATTGTACAGTTGGTTCATGGCATTGCCGAGCATGTGGAGCGGTATGATGATTATGCATCCTGGCTCAACGAAAAGGGTTTTCTTGTAGTTGCGCAGGATCATATGGGCCACGGCAAGTCAATAGGCAAGAATGGCATTCAAGGCTACTTCCACGGAGGCTGGTTTTCTGCTGTTGCGGATACCTACGATTTGCTGCAGCAGACCATGGCGAAGTATCCCGGTGTGCCGTATATTCTGTTCGGTCACTCTATGGGATCATTTATTGTCAGAACGATCCTTGCTAAGCATCCGGACAGCGGTATTGCGGGCTGTATTGTTTGTGGCACCGCTTGGCAGCCTGCAGCGCTCTTGAAGATAGCTATGCCTATGTGCAAGCTCCTGTGCCGTAACGGCGGTGACAAGAAGCCGAGTCCTGCACTGAAAAAAGTGATGTTCGGCAGTTATAACCAAAAGGTGGAACATGTCCGTACGGAAAACGATTGGCTGACCCGGGATGATCGTGTTGTAGATGCATATAACAACGATCCGCTTTGCGGTTTTACAGCTACCGCCGGACTGTATCGTGATATGATGACAGGCATTGCCTACATTCAACAGCCCGATAGCCTGGCTGCAATGAACCGCCAGACACCGGTTCTTTTTGTGGCGGGCAGTGCCGATCCGGTGGGTGCTTACGGGCAGGGTGTGCAGCAGGCGTCCAAGGCATTCCATGACTGCGGCATGGAGGATGTCTCGTTAAAACTGTATCCTATGTGCCGTCATGAGATTTTAAACGAGATCAACAATATTCAGGTGTATGAAGAAATCCAGGAATGGATCGAAGAAAAAATCAACAGGTGAAACCGGAAAGGAATGCTTATGCGAAATCTGCGGCTTCATATATGCTACGATGGTACCAGATATCGTGGTTGGCAGCGGCTTTCCGGTTCTGATGCTACCGTTCAGGGAAAACTGGAACAGGCGTTGACCAGGATCCTTGGTGAGCCGATTGAAATTTCCGGCAGCGGCAGGACGGATGCAGGTGTCCACGCAAAGGGGCAAGTCGCAAATTTCCATTGTGCTTCGTCAATGCCCTGTGAGGATATTTTGGCGCAGCTTCGCAGGTATTTACCGGAGGACATCGGCATATATTCCTGCAAGGAAGTATCGGACCGGTTTCATGCCAGACTCAACGCAAAAGAAAAGACCTATTGCTACAGAATCTGGAACAGCAGCGCGCCATGTGTGTTTGAACGCAGGTACATGACAGTTGTACCGGAGAAGCTGGATATACAGGCCATGGCTGCAGCGGCAGAACACCTGTTGGGAGAACACGATTTTTCCGCATTTTGTGCCAACCCCAAAATGAAAAAATCAACGGTTCGCTTTATCAGAAGCCTGGATATTACCAGTGACGGTGACGAAATCAGAATCACTGTTACCGGTAACGGCTTTTTGCACGGTATGGTGCGGATCATAACAGGAACTCTGATGGAAGTAGGCATGGGCGTTAGAACACCTGACAGTGTCTCCACGTTGTTTGGCGGAAAACGGGCAGACGCGGGCCCAATGGCTCCCCCACAGGGTTTGTGCTTGATGGAGGTATTCTATTGAACATTCAGATATTTGGTAAAGGCAAGTGCTTTGACACGAAGAAGGCAGAACGGTACTTCAAAGAGCGGCGCATCAAATACCAGTACATTGACCTGCTTCGCTACGGCATGTCTGGCAAAGAGTTTGACAGTGTGCTGCGTGCCGTCGGCGGTATTGACAATCTGATTGATTGGGATGGAAAATCCCAGGAAATCACGCTGATGAAGTATATGGATGACCCGAGAGCCAAAGAGGACAAGGTATTTGATGATCCTTCCCTGATGAAAACACCTGTTGTCAGAAATGGAAAACTGGCAACGGTTGGCTATCAGCCGGAAGTTTGGACAAAATGGGAATAACACAAAAGCAGTTTCTCCAAGGAGAAACTGCTTTTTAATTTGAGGTGTTGGGATGCAGGGAATCATTGAACAGATCAACGGCTTTGTGTGGGGCGTACCTTCCTTAATAGGGATTCTGGGTGTGGGGATATACCTAAGCATTCGCAGCAGATTTGCGCAGCTGCGTCTGTTCCCAAGAGCGCTGAGGGCTTTTGCGGCTCAGTTTGGAAAACACGGATCAGGGCAAGGTGAATCTTCCTTCCGGGCGCTATGTACTGCTCTGGCGGCTACAGTAGGAACAGGGAATATAGCAGGCGTTGCGGGCGCTATCGCCATTGGCGGACCGGGCAGCATCTTCTGGATGTGGATATGTGCAGTGCTGGGAATGATAACAAAATTTGCGGAGGCAGCGCTGTCGGTGCATTATCGTGGTGAAGATTCAAAGGGAAACCGGCTCGGTGGGCCAATGTATATGATAGAACGGGGTATGGGCAGCAGGTGGCGATGGCTGGGAATTTGCTACAGCCTGTTCGGTGTGATTGCCGCATTTGGCATGGGAAATGCCACGCAGATCAACGCTGTGGTGGACACGGTGAATTCTGTGCTGACATGCTTTGGGAAAGACCACAGCATATGGATGAATTTGCTGATCGGTATTATCTTTTCAGCATTGGCAGCGATATCTCTGCTGGGGGGGCTGAAGCGTATTGGGGATGTTACCAGTGTACTGATCCCCATTGCTTCGTCTGCCTATATCGTAATGGGCCTTGGGTCGCTGGCATTTCATGCTGAGCGGATCCCGTGGGCATTTCAGAGTATTGTGCAGGGGGCATTTTCTCCCAGTGCAGTAACAGGAGGTATGGTCGGATCAGCCTTTGCCGCACTGCGAATCGGTGCTTCCAGAGGGACATTTACCAATGAAGCGGGGATGGGGACGGCAGCCATTGCCCACGCTTCATCCACAGTGGAGCATCCTGCGGATCAAGGCCTGATGGGGATCATCGAGGTCTTTCTGGACACAATCATAATTTGCACTGTCACAGCACTTGTGATCTTAACCAGCGGAACAACCATTTGCTACGGGACAGATGAAGGCGCTTCATTGACAACGCGCGCGTTTGCATGCACCTATGGCCAGTGGGTCAGTATTCCCATGGCTTTATTTCTTTGCTGCTTTGCTTTTGCCACCATGCTCGGGTGGGGGCTATACGGTATCCGCTGCGCCCAGTATTTGTTTGGTGACGGTGCCTGGAAACCCTTTGTGTTGATGCAGGCAGTTATTTCAACGATCAGCGTACTGCTCAAAACCGGAACGGTCTGGATGTTGGCTGAAATCGTCAATGGATTGATGGCAATTCCGAATCTAATCTGTCTGGCGATATTAAGTCCGCAGCTTTTGCATCTGATAGATGACTATCAAAAAAAGAAGAGCGCCAACAGGCGCTCTTCCAAAAGTTAATCGTTTGCAGCTGCGGAAGTAAAGTCTAATACAGTAGGTTCGCCGCTGTTATTATAAGTAATACGCAGGGATTGAACCGTATCCGCGGTGGCATGAATTACGATGCCATCACCCTTACAAAGGGCAGGTGCGGTAAACACAGTTGCTTCTTCGATAAAACTGCCGTCATCCATCCAGTAGCCCAATTCGATACGCAGATTCTGCAGGCATCCATCGGTATGAAGTAAATATTGCTGTCCATTTCTGTCAAGCACTACTTCGGCAAACTGTTCAAATGCTTCCAGGTCCGCATCCTGGAATCGCAGAACATAAGGTGTTCCGGTAAATTCCGAAACTTCGGCAGGGAAGTACTCTTCTTTTAAAAGGCCATTCAAAGATGTGTAGGGAACTTCGGCGGTAATGGTGCCGGAGCTGTAAGGCGCGATCTCGTAAGGCGCAAAGTAGAAGCAGAGTCCACTGTCAGACAGATACCAACTGTCCACAGGGATGTTCGTTGAAAACATTTCGGAGATCACATAGGCATAATCACTGAAAAGCATCTCTTGCTCGGACAATGGTTCCAGAGAAGCAGTGATCAGTTGACTGAGCGCATCCGCGGAATAATCGGCAACCAGAATATCCCGCAGGGACAACTGACGTCCGGTAAGCAGATCGTAGGTGACGGATATGCCAGACGCAGAAGGCCGGGGACTGCCACTGTACAGAGAGTGGGAACCCAGGAGACTTAAAATCCCTTCGTCAAAACGAACAGGTGCGAAGAAGGTGCTGAATGTAAACGGTGTCCATTCGTCGCTTGCGTCATAGGCGGCCTGAGCATCCGAAAGTACACCTTTGACGGCAGCGCTTTCGTAATCCACATAATTGAGCAGGTCAATGACGATTGCATCCGCGATTTGGGGATCTTCCAGAATCAAAGAAAAGTCTTGATAGGAATAAGTAAGCAGAAGGGTACCGTCTTTTGCATTGTGATGATAGGTTTGTACAGGTGCGCTGAAGGCCAGCAGCGGCAGATCAGGTAGTTCAAAGGGTTCTGTTTGCTGCGTAGTTTCGACAGGTTGTGTATGTGTAGGAACAGGCTGAGAAGGCTCCGTTGTGACAACGGGCGGCTCTTTTGTGCAGCCAACAGCAAAAAGCAGCAGGCATGCGGATAATAGCAGAGTGATAAACTTTTTCATATGCTATCCTTTAGTTGTATTGATGTGTTGTTTGTTGGGAAAATTTTATGATAACAGTATAGCATATATCGTCATACAATGCAACCACAGGTGCGTTTTTCAGGCAGATATCTTGACAAACTGCGGTAGATAATGTTAAAATTAGTACAACTTCATATCGCTGTGAACGGAAAGAGTAACACAGGTCGAATCTTTAGAGAGTTGGGGTCAGCGGCTGAAAGCCCCGATAGATAAGCGGTGCGAAAGTGCGTCCGGGAGCGAATTTCTATAAAGCGATAAATGAGAGTGGAACCGCGGTTACTGCCGCCTCTTATGCCTGTGGCATAGGGGGCATTTTTTATTTTGTAAATCAACAGGAGGAAACGACCATGTATCTGTATAACTCTTTGACCCATAAGAAGGAACTGTTTGTTCCCAACAATCCCGATATCGTTAAGATGTATACCTGTGGCCCTACAGTGTATCACTATGCCCATATCGGCAATCTACGTACCTACATCATGGAGGATGTGCTTGAGAAGGCACTGCGTTACAGCGGCTACAATGTCAAGCGCGTAATGAACATCACCGACGTAGGCCACTTGGCTTCCGATGCTGACACCGGCGAGGACAAGATGCTCAAGGGTGCTAAGCGGGAAAATAAGTCCGTCATGGATATCGCCCGTTATTACACCGATGCTTTCTTTGCTGACTGTGAGAAACTGAACATCAAGCGCCCTGATGTGGTGGAGCCTGCCACCAACTGCATTGACGAGTATATCCACATGGTGCAAACTCTGCTGGATAACGGCAAGGCATATTTCGTCGGCGGTAACGTGTATTTCGACACCTCCACCCTGGAAAAATACTATGTGTTCAACGACCACGATGAAGAAGACCTTGCCACCGGCGTCCGTGACGGCGTGGAAGAGGACACCAACAAGAAGAATAAGAACGACTAAG
>JAZRKL010000019.1:0-22462 GCA_045646265.1 Faecousia sp. | reverse complement strand
CTGCCCTCAAAGCGGTAAAGAAGCAGGTGCCAGTTTTCCTTCAGCCGGAACATGGCATTACGGGCGCTGCCGAAGGCGATTTGGTATTCATTAAGCAGGGTGTCCATAAAAGCCTCTAAGGCATCAGCAGTGGTGCCGTCAGGAGTCAGCATGCCCGGGTCACCAATCAGACCTCTGCCGATCATCACCGATTGCACCTGAGGGAATTCATCTTGAAAATCGTCTAATGAAGCGTCTTCTGTGGTATGCTTTGATGACCCTAACTGTGTTCGCTTAGCGCAACCATTTGATTTTAGTGGTATCTGCCAACTCGGTACAATCTGCCAGAATCAGCAAATTGGTAGACTCACACCAACAGCTTCCGTTGAACACACCACCCACGCAGCGCCAGCTCTCCCAATCAGAAAGGTTGACCCGTTCACAAATGTAACCAGGCAACAGCCTTTCTCTGGGAGCAGTAATGGTATCGTCATTAAGCAGACTGGCATCCTTGGGTACATCCCAGGAGTAAATGGGGCGTGCGTCGGTGGACATATACTGGCTGACCGTCAACACAATATCTTCAAATAGCTCCAGATACAAAGGATCACCGGTATGACGGTAAAGCTTGTACAAACTGTCGCCGGAATGGGTACAAATACCGGGAGCCGCGTGCTTGTTCTGACTATTGGCAAATACTGCACCGACAGTTTTCATACCCAGACGCCCAAATTCACTTTCCGCAGGGAAGCGGTAGTTATAAGATACTGTCCAGCTTGCTGCCATGTGGGCAAGGTGTCTGGCCTTTTCCAGCCAGTGCGCTTCCTTTGTGATCTCATACAGGACGATCAAACTCTCCAACAGGCCTGCGCAACTTTCGCTGTCCGGACACTGAAGGATCTCGCCGGGCCCGCCGGTGGTGAAGCCGTTGGCGGCATCCCGCCGGTAATACATGTCCGCAGCAGCTTCTGCTACCTCCAGATAACGGGGGTTTTTAAAATACTGATATGCGCGGCAAAGACCGGCACTGGCGATGGCACCGGCGGTAGAACCGCCTGCGACAATTTCGCCGGTATCGATATCTACAAACTGACCAAACTGACCGTACGCATTCCAAAGACTCACAAAGGCATCTGCAAGGCGTTTGGCACCACTTACTATATCCTCAGGAATCGGGATATTTCGATCCTTCAGTACGTCAAAATGTTTAAATGTATAGTACAGTACATCGCCGCTTTCGCGAATCAGATGCAAATTTTTTGTTTCTTCTCCACCAAAGCCTCTGGAGACCTCTTTGCCGCTACTGTCAGTGGCATCGGGAAGGAATCCGCAAGCTCGCTGGGTTCGATATGCATGGCGCAGGGTGGAAATAGCTCTTTGTTCTTCTTTTTTGCCACCCCGTTTCAGCAGGCCATAGGAAGACAGACAACCGCCACACCAGCCGGGTTGCCAGGCAACACTGTTGCTGTTATCCTTTGTAACATGGCCATAAAAGCCACCCACATCATACCAGTTCAAATAGTTGAACTTGTCCTGCAGGATATCAAATTGTTTTTCAAAGGGCAGGATTGGCGGACGGTCATCCGGAAGACCCATGACTTTGCGGTTTTCAAAGAATACCCGGTAAAACTGTTCCATGCTGTTACAATCAAATTCCGTATACCGATAGGGAATTTCTAAGATTTCACCTTTATGGAACATCCGCTGTTTGTCTTGGCTGGGTTTCATATGAGGCCAGCGATAGGCCGTCTTCCGGTAGAAAGGCCAGCGAATCATCATTTTGCCCTTTTCGTAGCAAAGGCCCAGATTGATACCGTCGATCTGCTGAATGGTGTGAAGCAGAATGCCCTTCTTCGCTTCCGGCAGATACAGACCAATGCAGGGTGTGCTGAGGTCACCGGTAGTGACCTCAATGATCCCGGATCCATCCTTATTCAGGCGAGGGACGTCTGTGATGGTCACCGGCATGTCAACACTGGCTTCTTTTCTGGTGAACATCGGGGGATAATCTTTGGGAAGCACATCAAATTGATTTCCCTTGTAACAGCATGCAGGAAACAGTACATACTCACTTCCGTCAAAGGAATATTCCGGCTGGATCACAAATTCCAAATAGGTATCTCCGGAATTTTCGTCCAGACATGCACGGACAAGATGATCTGAAATTTGAACCGTTAGTTTTGTTTCATCGGCTGAATGAAAGTGAAGCATATCGTTAACATCCCTTCTCTTTCGGCAATTTTATTAACAACATTTTTATATGGGAAACAGTCTTTCACTACCAATCCGCCCGAAGCTCCGGGGACAGAGGGAGTGTATGGAATATTTCGTGGGCGATCTGCTTGTATTCTGCCAGATCGGTGGTCTTGCGCAGGCGCTTGCCCAGTTTTTCGCTGCCCTCAAAGCGGTAAAGAAGCAGGTGCCAGTTTTCCTTCAGCCGGAACATGGCATTGCGGGCGCTGCCGAAGGCGATTTGGTATTCATTAAGCAGGGTGTCCATAAAGGCCTCTAAGGCATCAGCAGTGGTGCCGCCGGGAGTCAGCATGCCCGGGTCACCAATCAGACCTCTGCCGATCATCACTGACTGCACCTGTGGAAATTCTCTGGAAATGGCTTCAATCTGGGACATGCTGCACAGGTTGCCGTTATAGCAGACCGGTGCCGTGCTGTTTTCTACGCAGTAGCGGAAAGCATCCATATTGACCTTGCCGTTGTAAAAGTCCTTCCGCACACGGGGATGAACCGTCAGCTCGCAGATGGGGTAGTCGTTGAAGATATCCAGCAGGGCAGGAAACTCATCCGGGTTTTCAAAGCCAAGGCGGGTTTTAACGGAAACGGGCAGGGGAGCGGCGGCATAGATGCCGTCCAGAAATTGCCGCAGGTGGTCGAGGTCCCGGAGCATACCGGAGCCTTTGCCCTTGGCGGTGACCGTGCCGGAAGGACAACCCAGATTCAGATTTACTTCGGTATAGCCTAAGTCCCGGCAGACCCCTGCCGCCCAGAGAAAATCGTCGGCAACCTTGGTCAAAAGCTGCGGTACCGCCTCGAAGGGAACACTATCGGCCTTGGGCAGCTCCCGGGCTTCCCGGGGTGTCAGCGTCCGGTGGACGGTGGGGGAGATAAAGGGCATATAGTACCGGGTCACACCGGAAAAATGCCTATGATGGGCCTTGCGGTAAACACTGTCAGTCAGCCCTTCCATAGGGGCAAAATAGTAGTTCATGGATTACCTCGCTGTGCTGGTTTTGGCGTCATGATAGCATAGCCAAACAGGGGAGTCAATTCAAAATTCAGGAATTCAGAATCTAGCGGCCTAACGGCCGAATGCAAAATGCAAAATTGTGGGGAGCGATGCGAGCGCTGTGGGGTGCGGCGGCTCACCGCTGAATTTGACAAATATCCAAGGCTATGATATAGTACAAATGTTCGATAATGCGGCAAAGGAGGGCCGTGACAGTAAGAAAAACACGAAAGGAGGGAACAGATGGAAAGAAAGGAAGAAAGGAAGTGCGCAGATTATGGGAAAACCGGGAGTGATGTTCTATTTTGAGGTCAGACCTTGCCTGAAGCGGCTCACCGATGCGGAAAGACTCAGTCTCTTTGATGCGGTTTTAGACTATGGCGAATTTGGCATCGTTCCGGAACTGGAGGGAGCAGTCGGTGTTGCCTGGGATTTCCTGCAGCCGAAACTGGACCGGGACAACGAACGGTATAATCGTGTGGTACAGCAGAAAGGTTATGCCCTTTACTGCAGATATCAAAAGCAAAAGAACCTGCCGGAATTATCCTTTGATGAATGGCTGATGGGAGAAGGCGTTGCGGAAGACTACGGCCGTAGCATTCCGAATGCGGATGCATACCAAACCACAAACCTCAAACAACAAACTACAAACAACAAACAGCAAACAGCAAGCTCCAACAGCGCTTTGCGGGAGCCTTCGGCTACGCGCCCCGTTTTTTCTCCTCCGGGCAGAGAGGATATTACAGCGTACTGCCGGGAGACGGGTCACAGTATAGAGGTGGACAGCTTTCTCGATTATTACGAAGCCAACGGCTGGATGATTGGGAAGAGTCCCATGAAGGATTGGAAGGCCGCGGTCAGAAGATGGCACAGGAAGGAGCAAGGCGATGGAAAGATTACAGATTCCGCAGCTTGGGATGTCGGGCAGGTCCTTTGATTTCCGGCAGATGGCGAAAATGCGGGTGGATACCGTCAACAGCAAGGCCGGAGACCTGCCCGGCTACGATTGTCCCCTGTGCCGCAACAGGGGCTATACCTGTTATCTGCGGGAGGATGACACCCTGGTCAGCCGGGAGTGCGAGTGTATGAGCATCCGCAGGTGCGGTAATGCCGCCAAACGCTCCGGGCTGAACCGACTGCTGCTGGAAAAGCGGTTCCGGGACTTCCGGGCGGATACACCCTGGCAGCAGCGGATGCTGGAGATCAGCCGCAATTATGCCCAAAGGCCTGAAGGCTGGCTGATGCTCAGCGGGCAAAGCGGCTGCGGCAAGACCCATCTGTGCGCAGCGGTGTGCCGCAGCCTGCTGTCAGCGGGCAACGAATTGCGCTATATCTCCTGGCGGGATACGGTGGTGGAGTACAAAGCGCTGGCCGGAGATTATGACCGACAGCAGGCACTGATGCAGCCGCTGAAGCAGGTAGCCTACCTGTACATCGATGATTTGTTCAAGTGCGGCGGTGAGCCCAGCCCGGCGGACAGGAATTTTACCTTCGAGCTGCTGAACTACCGCTACAATAACCGGCTGCCCACGGTGATCTCCACGGAGCGGACACCCAGGCAGCTGGGCGAGCTGGACGGTGCCACCGGCAGTCGTATACTGGAGCTGTGCGGAGAGAATCTGGTGTGCGTCGACCGGGACGACCGGAAAAACTACCGCCTGCGCTCGGCCACTGGTCACTAAATGAGCGTTTAGCATTGCAGCGATGCTGCTTAATTGAAAATTGAAAGTTGAAAATTAAGGTGTCGCCTTTGGCGACTATTTAAAATCATTTGCGTCAGCAAATACCACAATTTTGCATTTTACATTTTGCATTTTGCATTCGGCCGTTAGGCCCGTAAACGATGGTTTATCGCACGACCTGTCGATAGAAATCGTAGGGCGTGGCCTAGGTCCCGCCGTTTATGACGGATCTTGATACAGGCTATTTCGCAGCTCTTGAGCCTGTTAAATCTCCATGATAACGGGCAGGATCATGGGGTTGCGCTTGGTGGTTTTATAGAGGTAGCCGCTGATGTCGGACTTGATGGCGGACTTGATAGCGGTCCAATCCTTGATGCGCTTACGGTGGCAGCGGTCAATGGCTTCCATGGCCACTTCCTTCAGCTCGTCCATCAGTTCTTCGGATTCTTTCGCATACATCATGCCTGAGTAATAACAGATGGTACCATAGGGACAACAGGGGCATGTATGTAAACTACTTGTGTTCATGAATTGTTTACAAAGTGGTGGTGCAATTTGATTGAAAAATTGTTCAATATGTGATATTCTATTTACAGAAAAAGGAAATAAGATTGGAGGTATTCGTCATGATTCATTATTCTGTTCAAAAGGCCGACTATGTTCAGATAAGGATGAGCTATATCTCACAATTCTGGAGAGGTAGAATTAAAATCCTTTCAATGAGGGCATAAGTTGACCTGTTACATAGGTTGCTTGTGCCCTTTTGTAGCATATATTCTGGAGGCGATATACATGTTTAAACAATCACCTATGCTTCATTTAATAGTAGGAGTCTTATGGAGCACAGCGTTTGTTGCGAATGTTTTAGAAAGAGGCTTCACCGTTGTTTGCGTGCCTGTTGGATTAGCTGCTGTTTTCTTTTATGCTGTAGGAATTTGTCTGGCATTCAAGCGTAAAAAGGAGGATTACCATGAAAAAAATAACTAGCCTACTTCTTGCTGTTGTCTTTGTTTTTTTGGTAGCTATACCTGCCTTTGCTAATGAAAGTTTGCATGAAGGTGATTCTGAGATTTTTTCATATTACAACAATCAGAGGGAAATTGTTACCGTTGTTATTGTGCGTACCGATGCTGCTGCGACCTCCAAGGTTTATATCGATGGGGTTCTTACGCAGGAATCAACCGCCAATGCCATTACCAGAACCATTGATACGAAGATATATGACTTGTCTGCGTCTTCACAAAAACGGGCAGAAGCAATAAGAGGGACATCGAACGGCTTTGAGACTTCTGTAATTCATGCTCCGGTATCCAATGAAAAGATAAGTACAGCCTATGTTGGAGTTCAATCCAGATCGGTCGATGATGAACCAGTAGATAACACGGGATTGTTTTCTTCTGGTTATGGAGATGGATATTATTTTCTTGGTGCGGCAAAATATGACGTTGCACCAGAGGTATATGGGTACTTATATCGAACATATACTAAAACAGATGATGGCCCAACCAAGTATTGGAGATGGGGATTAGGCGAGACCATCAGTGCAATATCAGCCGCCGTTTCATTGTTTGGAGGCCCGGTATCTGCGGTATTAAGTATTTTGGCTTTTACAGCAACCCAAGTTCTTGCATATGAGCAGGCACTTGAATTGGAAACAAATACTTTTGATTACCATTATAAAGTGAATGTGTATGGGGAGGTCCACTTTACGGCACAACGTAATATAACATATTGGAAAATTGGAAATACGACAGCAGGAACAGTTAAGTGGGAAGAAAAGAGTTTTAATTATGGATACACTATGGCTAACTGGCAGATGATTTATTCCGCTGTTAATAATTATCTGATGTCGATTCGGTAGATCACCTGTTTGCACACAAAGTAACCCCCAGGTCACTTGAAAAATCGCTTTTGATAAGGATCCCAACTAAAGGCAGCAATGCTCTTGAGAGTCCCAAAAACAGTTGGGTTTATCTTCTATTGGGGGTGTACTATCTTTAACAAAATAGATATCACCCACCTAAAGATAATGTATTAGATACTTCATATATATGTGCAGCCTCCCGGTGCGGGAGGCTGTTTTGATCAGATTTCCATGATCACAGGCAGGATCATGGGGTTGCGCTTGGTGGTCTTGTAAAGATAGCCGCTGATGTCGGACTTGATGGCGGACTTGATAGCGGTCCAATCCTTGATGCGCTTACGGTGGCAGCGGTCAATGGCTTCCATGGCCACTTCCTTCAGCTCGTCCATCAGTTCTTCCGATTCTTTCACATACACGAAGCCACGGGTGATGATATCCGGGCCGGTGATCACGCTGCCGTCCTCGGCAGACAGATTCACACAGACTACGATCATACCGTCCTCAGCCAGGTGCTTGCGATCACGAAGAACGACACTGCCCACATCGCCCACACCGGTGCCATCCACCAGCACCATACCGGCGGGAACCACCTGGTCGAACTTGCAGGTGCGCTTGGTCAGCTCAAAAACACTGCCGATCTCACCGATGCAGATGTTCTTGGGATTCATGCCCATCTGCTTTGCCAGCTTGCCGTGGATCTGCAGATGGCGCTGTTCACCGTGGACGGGAATAAAGAACTTGGGCCGCACCAGACCGTGAATAATCTTCAGCTCTTCCTGGCAGGCATGGCCGGATACGTGCAGGCCTTCGCTCTTATCGTATACAACATCCGCACCCTTGCGGTACAGCTCGTTGATGATCTTGGACACGGCCTTTTCGTTGCCGGGGATAGCGGAAGCGGAAATAATGATCCGGTCACCGCAGGTAATGTCCACCTGCTTGTGGGTAGAAAAGGCCATACGGTACAATGCGGACATGTTTTCACCCTGGCTGCCGGTGGAAACGATGACGATCTTGTTTTTAGGCAGGCTTTTGATGGCCCCCAGTTCCACGATGGTACCCTGCTTGACCTTCAAATAGCCCAGCTCCTGGGCAACCTTCAGCATGTTCTCCATGCTGCGGCCGGTAACGGCAACCTTTCTGCCGTAGCGCTCAGCGGTGGCAATGACCGCCGCAATGCGGTACATGTTGGAAGCAAAGGTAGTGACGATGATCCGCTGATCGCAGTTTTTGAACTGCCGGTCCAGACCTTCCGCCACCAGATGCTCACTGGGGGTATAACCCTGACGCTCTACATTGGTGGAATCGGCCAGCAGCGCCAGAACACCCTCGTTACCCAACTGACCGAACCGGGCCAGGTCGATCATGCTGTCGGGGGCGGTGGGGTCAATCTTAAAGTCGCCGGTCATGACCACTGTGCCCACGGGGGTATGGATGGCAAAGGCTACGGCATCGGCAATGGAGTGATTCACATGGATAAACTCCACAGAGAAGCAGCCGGCCTTGACCACTTCACCGGGCTTATGGGTAATGAGCTTGACCTTGTCCAGCAGCTTATGCTCTTCCAGCTTCAGTTTAATGAGGCCGCAGGTCATGGCGGTTCCGTGGATGGGACAATTGATTTCTTTCATACAGTAGGGGATGGATCCAATATGATCTTCATGTCCGTGGGTGATGAACATACCCCGCAGCTTTTTGGCGTTGGCCGTCAGATAGGAAAAGTCAGGGATCACCAGATCCACACCGTACATATCTTCATCGGGGAAACCCACACCGCAATCTACAACGATCATATCCTTGCCGTATTCCAGCACGGTGATATTCTTACCGATCTCATCGAGACCGCCAAGGGGGATAATTTTCAGTTTTTCTGCCAATTTGATTCAATACTCCTTTCGTATACTGCTTTTACAGCAACACAAACAAGCAACCGTTTTCCCATCCCTTGGCCCCGTATCGCCGCGGTATGAGAAAGCGCCTGCGTAATATTCGGGCACCGCTAAAAACTCCCCTTTTGCGATTTGAGCGAATCTGTTGCCTCATCTATGCGTTATGAAAATCCCACAATACACAAAGTATTCCGGAATTTCCATAACTTTATCTGAGCCAACATCTTCTGCCCAAATCATCAAAAAGTAGTTTTTAGCGGTTGCCATTTCTTTTTATTATTTGCTTTCTAATCAGCAAATACACGGCAGGCCGGGACTGCCCACCCGGCACTTAACAATTGTAGTATAACACACAAAGGGTAAAAAGTATACTATTTTTTGTTTGGAATATTTTGCAGATGCAGCTATGCGTGGCAAAAACCGATAAATTTAAGGTTTTTTGTGTAAAAGCGGTTGCGCTATGGGATAGAATTTGTTATAATACCCGTTAAAGTAGGCATATTCTGGGTAGCTATCCCATTTGATAGGAGACATCGGATATGAACAAAAAACTTGGCAGACTTTTATACAGCCACGTCTGGATCTATTTTGTCATGATGGCCGGATTCGCAGTGGCGTCACTGATTCTGAAGCAATATGTTTTAGCCGGTGTGGAATTTGCGGTAACGGTGGCAGCGGTTTTGATTTACGCGACCCATAAGCGTAACCGACACTGGGAGGTCCAGCAGTTTTTGAACAAGCTGACGGACAGTCAGACCGGTGCAAAGGGTGCGGAAAGTCCCTTCCCCACAGCGGTGATCCGTTTGCCGGAAGGCCAGATCCTGCATACCAATGAATCCTTCAGTACAGCTACCGGCTTCTATGACGGTATGACCGAAAGAACCATCGGCGATGTAGTCCCCGGGCTGCCCACCGATTGGCTGTCCGCCGGAAAAGCGGAGTATCCCTATGACATCACTGTGCAGCAGCGACGCTACCGGGTCTTTGGTACTACAGTGCGCGCGGATGATCCCGCCAATACACCTCTGGGTGTCCTGCGGCTGGTGGATCTGACAGAGCTGTATCAGATCCGGGATGAGTATGTTCGTTCCCGTCCTGTGGTTGCCATTATTCTGGTGGATAACTATGAAGAATTAACCAAGAATCTCAGCGACGGTGCCATTTCCGCTCTGGATGCCAAGATCAACGATGCCATCACAAAATGGACGGAAGGGTATCACGGCCTTCTGCGCCGCCTGGAAAAGAACCGGTTTCTGTTTGTGTTCGAAAAGCGGGATTTGAAGACCGCCGAAGAGGATAAATTCTCTATTCTGGAGGATATCCATCAGCTTACCAGCACCAACGGCCTGGCGGTTTCCCTGTCCATCGGTGTCGGTGTGGACGGTGTCGATTATGAGGAATGCTACCGCTTTGCGTCGCTGTCCATTGAAATGTCTTTGAGCCGTGGCGGTGACCAGGCGGTTATCAAGGATCGCTACAACTTCACCTTCTACGGCGGCCGTTCCAAAGAAGCTGACCGCCGCAGTAAAGTCCGTTCCCGCGTCACTGCAAACTCCATGATGGAGCTGATCGGCCAGAGCAGCCAGGTCTTTGTTATGGGCCACAGAAACGCGGATATGGATGCGGTGGGTGCCGCTATGGGCATTTGCTGTATGTGCCGCAAAAAGGGAAAAAAGGCCAGTATCGTTCTGGATCTGAATAACAACTCTGCCCAGAAGCTTATCGAAGAGATCCGGGCCGTGCCGGAATACCATGATGTGTTTGTGTCTGCCCAGGAAGCTTTGCTGATGTGCGACAACCACAGTATTCTGGTGGTGGTGGATACCAATCGTCCCGACCAGGTGGAGAGCAAACACCTTCTGGAAGCGATTTCCAAGGTCTGTGTGGTGGATCACCATCGCAGAGCGGCGGATTATATTAACCCGGTGGTGGTAAACCTTCACGAGCCGTATGCTTCCTCCGCGGCGGAGCTGGCAACGGAACTGCTGCAGTACGCAGTGGAAAAAGCGGATGTGCTGCCCATCGAAGCAAAGTCTCTGATGGCCGGTATGTTCCTGGATACCAAGAGCTTTAACGTCCGCACCGGTGAACGTACCTTTGAAGCGGCTGCCTATCTGCGGCAGCTGGGCGCGGACACGGTGGAAGTCAAGCGCCTGATGCAAAATGACTTCCATGACACCATCGTAAAATATCAGATTATCAAGGCATCCCGGCTTTACCGCCAGGAAATCGCCATTGCCGCGTTGAATTCCGCTACGTCCCGTGTTTTGGCGGCCCAGGCAGCGGATGAGCTTTTGAATATTGCCGGTATTACCGGATCTTTTGTGCTGTACCCCGATGGCGACCAGGTGATCATTTCTGCTCGCTCTATTGGTAAGGCGAATGTGCAGATGATTTTGGAGCCTTTGGGTGGCGGCGGTAATGCGGCCACGGCAGGCGCACAAATTAAAAACACAACAGTCAAAGAAGTGCTGGATGATCTGGTGGCTTCCATTGACAGGTTCTATGAAGAATAAATTGTAGGGGCGGATGACCGCATCCGCCCGCAACAGAAAGGATATAGTACTATGAAAGTGATTCTGTTACAGGATGTAAAGGGCAAGGGCAAGAAGGGCCAGATGCTGGAGGTTTCCGACGGCTATGCCAGAAACTTCATGCTGCCCAGAAAGCTGGCTATCGAGGCCACTGCCGATGCTATCAACACCATGCGCATGAACGATAAGGCTGCCGCTGAGAAGGCTGCCAAGGAGCGTGCCGAGGCGCTGGAAATCTCCAAGCAGCTGCGTGCCATGACTCTGGTCGTAAAGGCCAAGGGCGGCGGAGCAGGCAGACTCTTCGGTTCCGTCACTAACCAGGAAATCGCTGACGCACTGGAGAAAAACTCCGGTATCAAGCTGGACAAGCGTAAGATCGTCATTGCTGACCCCATCAAGAGCGTGGGCACCTACACTGTCAACTGTAAGCTGGGTTACGAGATCGCTGCCCCGCTGACCGTGAAGATCGAAGAGGCATAATTCTTTTCGAATTTTTCAGAAAGGAGAAAATAACATGGATGAAGAACTGCTGAACCGGCAAGTGCCTCAATCTCTGGAAGCAGAGCAGTCTGTACTTGGCTCTATCCTGATCGACAGCCAGTGCATTACCGAGATCATCGGCGTTTTGCGCCCGGAGGACTTCTATAACCAGCAGAACCGGGAGATCTACGAAGCGATCTATACCATGTTCAACTTCTCCCAGACCATTGACCCCGTTACCGTTCTGGATAAGATGCGGGAAATGGGTGTTTATCACGATAATTCCAGAGATTATATTCTTCAGCTCATGAAGATTACCCCCACTGCCGCCAATGCCCAGCGGTATGCCAATATCGTTCGGGATAAGGCGATGCTCCGGGGTTTGGCCCAGGCCGCAACGGAAATTTCCGACACTGTCTATTCTCAGGTGGGCACACCGGCGGAAATGCTGGAAAGCGCCGAAAAGAAGATATATGCTCTGCGTAAGGGTGAGCGGGGCGATTCTCTGGAACACATCGGTACGATTCTGCATAAGGTCTTTGACCGCCTGACAGAATTGAGCCAATCCGATTCCCTGATCCCCGGCTTGTCTACCGGCTTGCGGGATCTGGATACCAAGATCAACGGCCTGAACAAGTCCGACCTGCTGCTGGTGGCTGCCCGTCCTGCTATGGGTAAGTCTGCCTTTGCATTGAACATAGGTGTCAATGTAGCGAAAAAAACCAATAAAACTGTTGCCATCTTCAATCTGGAAATGTCCAGAGAGCAGTTGGCCATCCGCCTGCTTGCCAGTGAGAGCTTTATCGAGATGCAGAAGCTTGCCACCGGTAAGCTCAGCGAAGAGGAGTGGGGCAAGCTGTGTATGGCTTCTGCCGCTTTGAGCCAGGCAGACATCCGTATTGACGATAATCCTACGGTCACCGTAGCGGACATCAATGCCAAGTGCCGCCGGCTGGACAATCTGGGCCTTGTGGTTATCGACTATCTGCAGCTGATGACCGGTTCCGGTTACGGCAAGAACAGTGAAAACCGTGTTACGGTAGTTGGCGAGATCTCCAGAGCGCTGAAGATCATGGCCAAGGAGCTGAATGTGCCGGTGATCTGCTTGAGCCAGCTTTCCCGCGCGGTAGAAGGCCGTACCGATAAGCGGCCCATCCTGTCGGACCTGCGTGAATCCGGTGCTATTGAACAGGATGCCGACTCGGTTATGTTCCTGTACCGTGATGAATACTACAATGAAAATACCGAAGACAAGGGCCTTGCCGAGTGCATCGTGGCAAAAAACCGCCACGGCGAAACCGGTACGGTAAAGCTGCAATGGTTCGGTCCTTATCAGACCTTTACGGACCGGGAGTGGAAGCATGCTGAATAAGCTTCTGTCCATGATCCGGAAATACGGCATGGTGCAGCCGGGGGATACCGTGGTATGTGCCGTGTCCGGCGGCGCGGATTCTGTGGCGCTGCTGTTTGCTATGTACCTGCTGAAAGAAAAACTGGATATCCGGCTGGAAGCAGCTCACTTTAACCATAATTTGCGTGGTGAGGAGTCTGACCGGGATGCGGATTTTGTAAAGGACCTGTGTGACCGGTATGATATTCCGCTGCACATGGGATCTGCCAATGTGGTGGCAGGGAAGAAAGGCCTGGAGGCGGCGGCAAGAGATGCCCGGTACGGCTTCTTTGAAACCTTGAACGGAAAGATCGCCACCGCCCATACAGCCGATGACAATGCGGAAACAGTGCTGATGCACCTGGTCAGAGGCACCGGCTTGAAAGGCCTTGGCGGTATCAGTCCTGTCAGAGGAAAGTTGATCCGGCCCATGCTGTTGGTAACACGGCAGCAGGTGATGGAATTTTTGGAAGAATACCATCTAACCTATGTGGAGGACAGCTCCAACGGAACAGACGCGTTCCTGCGCAACCGGCTCCGCCACCATGTGATTCCCCTTTTGAAACAGGAGAATCCCCGGCTTGGTGAGAACCTTTCTGCCATGGCCATGCGCCTGCGGCAGGATGAAGAAGCACTTAGTCAAATGCCGCCCATGGAGGACGGTTTGGATGCCCGCGAAGTGCTCGGTATGCTGCCGGCTCAAAGAAGCAGAGTGTTGGAAGCGTTTTTAAAGAAGAACGGGGTCAAAGAGCCGGACGCAGCCAATATTGCCCAGACGGAGGCGCTGCTTCTTTCTGACAATCCTTCGGCTAAGGCCCGATTCCCCGGTGGGGTAACGGTCTGCCGCCGGTACGGAAAGCTTGTGGCGGCAGAAAAAACAGAAGCTTTCGAAGAAATCCAGATTTCCTGTCCGGACGTGGCAGAATTGCCGCAGCTTGGCCTTCGGGTACGGTGCTGCCCGGCAGAGGAAATCATCAATACAGAAAATGCATTCACGTTACGTCCCTTTGGAACGATGACCTTGCGGGCCAGAAAGACAGGAGATACCATCCGGCTTTCCGGTGGGACAAAGACATTGAAAAAACTGTTTATTGACAGGAAAATCCCGGCTGACCAGCGGGACCGGATTCCGGTTCTGGCTGACGAAACCGGTGTTCTTGGAGTATACGGAATCGGTGTTAACCGTGAACGGGCAGCCAGAGAACTGCCTGCGGTACAGATCCGATTTGAAGTCATGGAGACCATAGAGAAAAATAACGCATAATATGCGGGAGGTTACAGTATGACAAGTGCCATCGATAGGGTTTTGATTTCTGAAGAGGAAATCAAGGCAAAGATTCAGGAACTGGGAAGCATCCTTTCTCAGGAGTATGCGGATAAGGATCCCATTTTTGTTGGTGTTTTGAAGGGCGTCGTGGTGTTCTATGCCGATATGGTCAGAGCCATTACCGTACCCTGCCAGTTTGATTTTATGTGGATCTCTTCCTACAGCGGAACCAATTCCACCGGACAGATGCAAGTGAAACGGGATGTCTCCGCGGATATCAGGGGCCGTCATGTGGTCATTCTGGAGGATATTTACGACACCGGCAATTCTCTGGATTTTACTTACAGACATCTTTTGTCCAAGGAGCCTGCCTCTTTGAAAATCTGCACCTTGCTGGATAAGCCGGAACGCCGGAAACCGGGTATCACGCTGATTCCCGATTATGTGGGCTTTACCATCCCCAACGAGTTTGTGGTCGGTTATGGCCTGGACTTCAATGAGCATTACCGGAATCTGCCTTATGTGGGCATATTAAAGCCGGAAGCATACCAAAATTAAGGAGAACCCATTTTGAAAAAACGCAGTATATTTGGAGTTATTATCTATGTTTTGATCCTGGGTCTGATCTTGTCGTGGGTATTGGGCCTGTTCCGGTTGAATCGCAATGAGATTTCTTATTCCGGGGTCATAGAGCTGTTTGAAAATGAACAGGTAAAGGGCTTTACCGTTCAAGATCAGCAGATTTATCTGGAACTGCATGAACCCTACAAGGGCAAGACTACCCTGATAACCACGATGGCCGACGCGGAAAGCTTCCGCCGGGAAATGTGGTCTACTTTACAGGAGCAGACACAATCCGGTGTTCTGCAGTATTATGATTTTATACCGGAAAAGCAGACGGGACCCTATGACTATGTGCTTCCTCTGATTTTGGCGGGCTTTGTGATTCTGTTGGTATGGTTCTTGATGATGGGCAAGATCAACAGCAACAACCCGCTGGCCAACTTTGGAAAGGCAAGAACCGTTCTGGGCGTGCCGGATAATAAGAAAGTCACTTTTGACGATGTGGCAGGCGCGGACGAGGAAAAGGCGGAATTGCAGGAAGTGGTTGACTTCCTTCGTAACCCCAACAAGTATACCCAGATCGGCGCACGGATCCCCCACGGCCTGCTGTTGGTAGGCCCTCCCGGTACCGGTAAGACTCTGCTTGCCCGTGCTGTGGCCGGGGAAGCGGATATTCAGTTTTTGTCCATTTCCGGTTCTGATTTTGCGGAGATGTATGTGGGTGTAGGTGCCAGCCGCGTCAGAGACCTTTTTGACCAGGCCAAGCGGATTGCTCCCGCGATTATCTTTATTGACGAGATTGACGCGGTTGGCCGTAAGCGCGGCTCCGGCTTGGGCGGCGGCCATGATGAAAAGGAGCAGACACTGAACCAACTGCTGGTAGAAATGGACGGTTTCGGCCGTACGGAGGGTGTCATTGTGATGGCAGCTACCAACCGCCCGGACATCCTGGATCCTGCGCTGCTGCGCCCCGGCCGTTTTGACCGGCAGATCCACGTGGGCCGTCCCGATGTAAAGGGTCGTGAGGACATTCTGAAAGTGCATGCTAAGGGTAAGCGTTTGGATGACAGCGTGGATCTTAAGACGGTGGCCCGTGTGACTCCCGGTTTTACCGGTGCGGATCTGAGCAATTTGATGAATGAGGCGGCGATTATGGCAGCCCGGGATAACCGTCCGGTGCTGAACATGAAGGATCTGAACGACGCGATGATGAAGATCACCGCAGGTCCTGAAAAGCGCAGCCGTGTAATAAACCGTAAGGACCTGCGGGAAACCGCGATCCACGAGGCCGGTCACGCAGTGGCGATGTACCATTTGCCCACCCAGGATAAGGTGCTGAGCATCACCATCATTCCCAGGGGACAGAGTCTGGGTTCTACATGGCAGGTGCCCAGAGATGACGGCTTCAATATGACCCGCAATCAGATGTATGAAGAAATCGTCTGCTTGCTGGCGGGCCGTGTGGCAGAGGCATTGTTTGTGGGTGATATCTCCGTTGGCGCTTCCAACGATATCGACCGCGCGTCCAAGCTGGCCAGGGATATGGTGGCCCGGTACGGCATGTGTGAAAAACTGGGAACGGTTTCCTATCTGGACGACGGTGAAGTGTTCATCGGACGGGACTATCAAACCACCAAGGGGTATTCTGAAAAGGTCGCAGGCACCATTGATGACGAAGTCAAAGTTCTTGTGGACAAAGCTTATGCCCAGTGTGAGCAGATTTTGAGAGATAACAGCACCAAGCTGATGGAAGTGGTGGAATTCCTTTTGAAGAATGAAACCATGACCGGCGCGCAGTTTGCGGCCTGCATGCAGGGCGAGCAAATCGGCGAAGCCTCCGAAACCGCTATGTTCGAGCAGACAGAAGAATAACAATAACGAAATATAGCTGTAGGGGCGGTCAATGACCACCCCTACAGCTATATTTCGTTATGTGATATCAAAAAAGTGTATAGATACTGCTTAGTATAATTTAAGCCATTGCACGGCTTTTCTGGCGATTTTGTAGACAGCGGGTTCCAATTCCTTTTGGGCTTCTTTCAGCGCCTGCCGGATGGGAAGCTGCTGGGGGCAGTGCTTTTCACACTTACCGCAGCCGATGCAGTTGGAAGCGGCGGTGGAAGTGGCTCTGACAGCGGTACACATGAAATATTCCTTCAAGCCGGAAATCTTTCCTTCTGTATATACCCGGTTGTAGGCGGCAAAGGTGCCGGGAATATCCACATGCATGGGGCAGGGAACACAGTAACCGCAGCCGGTGCAGCCCACCTTCATTTTGCCGTTGATGGCTTTCACCACCTGCTGCAGCATGGTTTCTTCCGCTTCTCCCATTTCTCCAACCCGAACATCGGAAGCGGTGGCAACGTTGTCTTTCACCATTTCCAGAGAGTTCATGCCGGACAGAACGCAGGTGATTTCTTTTTGATTCCAAAGCCACCGGAAGGCCCACTGGGCGGGAGTGCGGGAAATTTTGTAAGCATTGAAAATCTGTTTTGCTGTATCCGGCAGCCGGTTTACCAGTCTGCCGCCCCGCAGGGGTTCCATGATGACAACGGGCAGGCCTTTTTTATGGGCATAGTGAAGGCCTCTTCTGCCGGCCTGGGAGTGTTCGTCCATGTAGTTGTACTGGATCTGGCAAAAATCCCAAGCATAGGCATCCACCAGCGAGCAGAACATATCGGTGTTTCCGTGATAGGAAAAGCCTA
Organism: Faecousia sp.; assembly: GCA_045646265.1. Lineage (GTDB taxonomy): Bacteria > Bacillota > Clostridia > Oscillospirales > Oscillospiraceae > Faecousia. The sequence goes on along the minus strand of JAZRKL010000019.1, from coordinate 4,867 downwards.
CCTGCCGGATGGCACCGCTTTGCTTTTTCTCTTCCAGCCAGCGTTCAATGCCCAGGGCTTTCAGCTTTTCCCAGGTTTGCACATCTGTCAGCATGTGCATCAGGTAATAGTCGATATGGTCGGTTTTCAGCCGCTTGAGCTGCTCAGTAAACAACCGCTCCATAGCATCCATGCTTTTGATCAGGTAGTGGGGAAGCTTGGTGGCAATATACACCTGATCCCGAATGTGATTTCTGTGCAGGATCTCTCCCAGAGCGGCTTCACTGCCGGGATAGACATAGGCGGTGTCGTAGTAATTGACACCGCTGTGAAAGGCTTCCAGAATCTCTTTCTCAGCCTTGTCTAAATCAATGCGCCCCAAAGTTTGGGTAAAACGCATACAGCCATAGCCCAGTATCGAAATGGGATTTCCGTATTTGTCGTTGCGGTAGTTCATCAGCACACCTCGTTTCGTTTTCTATATTTTATACTATCTTGGTGGCAAAAGCAACCTTGCGCTGTGCGGATTTGTGTGATATCATGACTTGAAGAAAAAGAGGGGAGAAAAGTCATGCTGGGACATATTTTGATAACGGCGATCAATGCCATCCTTCCTATTGTATTGCTGATCGTGTTGGGATATTTTCTGCGCAATCGGGGAATGTTCAACGACAGCTTTATCAAAATGGGCAACACGCTGGTGTTTAAGATTTGCCTGCCCTGTATGCTGTTTGTAAGCGTATATGAAATCACCGCTATGGAATCGGTGCAGTGGGATATGGTCATCTACTGTGTTGCGGCAGTGATCGTGCTGTTTGCGCTGGGCGCGGTAGCGGCGGTACTTACCACAAAGGACGGCCGCCGCAGGGGTGTGGTATGGCAGTGCTGTTTCCGCAGTAACTTTGCTATCATCGGTATTCCTTTGGCTATCTCTCTGGGTGCGGGGGAGACGGATGCCTTCAGCGCCATCATTGCCGCTCTGGCAGTGCCGATCTTTAACATTTTTGCGGTGGTAGCGCTGTCGGTCTTTACAGAGGATGAAGCCGGACACAGACCCGGTGTCAAGCGCATCGCACTGGATATCGTTAAAAACCCCTTAATCATCGGCGTGGCTTTAGGTTTAGTGTGCTTGGGTTTGCGGGCGCTGCAAAACCGTATTTTTGGGGAAGTGGTTTTTTCGCTGCGCCGGGATCTGAAATTTGCCTACAGCGTAATTGAAAAGCTGAAGGCAGTGACTACGCCGCTGGCGCTGATCGTGCTGGGCGGGCAGTTTAAGTTCTCTGTGGTCAAGGGCATGTTCAAGGAGATTGCTGTGGCTACCGGTTTTCGGATCATCATTGCGCCGCTGCTGTGTATCGGTACGGCGGTATTGATCGCGAAAACCACAGGCATCATTTCCTGCGGACCGGATACTATGCCGGCGTTGATCGCCTTGTTCGGTTCCCCGGTGGCGGTGTCCAGCGCTGTAATGGCCTCCCAGATGGGCGGCGATGAACAACTGGCGGCCCAGTTGGTGGTCTGGACCTGCGTTGGTTCTATTCTAACCATATTTGTGCAGGTGTGTATTTTGATGGCAGCGGGCCTTTTGGTAGTGTAGTTTTTACAAGCTTCTTTACAAGTCATCCTCTTGTATGTATAATTAACAAAGAATACTTGCGTTTATCGGTGAAGGAGGTTTTTGCATGGATAGAGTAGAACTGAAATCTAAAGCAAAAGAACAGATCAATGGTCATATTTGGGCGCTGTCCCTGATCATGGTGACGGCTATCGTTGTCTGTGCTTTTGTAGGATCCATCCCGGTTGTTGGCATTATCGCCGCATTACTGGTGGTCATACCCGTATTCAACTTTTCCGTTATTACTGTTTACTTGAAGCTGACGCAGTACATGACTCCCGATCTGGCAGAACTCTTTGTCCACTTTAATAAGTTCTGGGCAGCGTTCAAGGTTACTTTTCTTACCGTCCTGTTTACCTTCCTGTGGTCTTTGCTCCTTGTGATTCCCGGTATCATCAAGGGATATTCCTACGCTATGTCTATGTATATCCTGGCTGAGAATCCTGAAATGGGTGCGCTGGAAGCCATTGAACGCTCCAAGGCTATGATGAACGGTCATAAGATGGAATTGTTTGTACTGCATCTTTCCTTCATTGGCTGGTTTCTGCTGTGTGCAGTGACCTTTGGTATTGCCCTCTTATGGGTCGTTCCTTATGTTAACGCAACCATGGTTAACTTCTATAACAATATTAAAAATACCGTAGTCTCGGAATAAGCAATGCATAAATCGCACCCCTTAGGATTTTTCCTAAGGGGTGCGTTTGGCTGGTTGACCAAAGTTAACCACCGGCTCTGCCGGTGGCAAAAAAATAGCTTCTAGCGAGGAGTAAAGTAGACAAGAAAAAAGCTCCCCATTATAGTAGAAGTGGTTTGCCGACCACACAACTACAATAATGAGGAGGTCTTCATCGTGAAAGAAAAAGACATTAATAGTTTAGACCATACTACATGGAGATGTCAATACCATGTGGTGTTCGCACCCAAATACAGAAGAATGGTAATATACAGAGAGATCAAAGCGGACATAGGGAAAATTCTACGGCAGTTATGCCAACAGAAAGGTGTAGAGATTATCGAAGCAGAAGCGTGTCCAGACCATATCCATATGCTTCTAAGTATTCCGCCTAAGTATAGTGTATCGCAGATAATGGGATTTCTCAAAGGGAAGAGCAGTTTAATGATATTCGACAGACACGCGAACCTCAAGTACAAGTATGGCAACAGACATTTCTGGGCCAGAGGGTATTATGTGGATACGGTAGGTAGAAACAAAAAGCAAGTACAAGAGTATATCAAGAACCAGCTCCAAGAGGATCAGATAGCGGACCAAATGAGCATCAAGGAGTATGTGGACCCGTTCACGGGTCGCGAGAACAAGTAGGCATAAAAAATGCCCCTTAAGGGGCGGCCCGAGAAAGGAATGCGGTCGGCAAACCATTCGGGGCCCCTTTAGGGGCAATAGTCTGTAAAATGCCCTTCTAGGGCTTAATCAAGCCTCCGGCTTAGCCGGAGGTTTTGACTCTGCAATTAAACGTTAAACAGGAAGTTTACAATGTCGCCGTCCTTCATGACGTACTCCTTGCCTTCACTGCGGACAAGACCCTTGGACTTTGCGTTAGCCATGGTGCCGCATTCCTTCATATCCTGGAAAGCAATGACTTCCGCACGAATGAAGCCACGCTCAAAGTCGGTATGGATCTTACCGGCGGCCTGAGGTGCTTTTGTACCACGCTTGATGGTCCATGCACGGCACTCGTCGCTGCCTGCGGTGAGGAAGGAAATGAGACCCAGCAGGGCATAGGAACTCTTGATCAGCCGGTCCAGACCGGATTCGTTGACACCCAGCTCTTCCATAAACATGGCCTTTTCTTCGGGATCGTCCAGCTCGGCAATGTCCGCTTCCAGCTTGGCGCAGATGGGCAGGCACTGGCTGCCTTCTTCATCGGCCAGTGCTTTGACCGCGTTGTAGTGACGGTTGGCTTCCGGCTCATTGATCTCATTTTCCGCAAGGTTGGCAACATAAATGGTCTTCTTCAGAGTCAGCAGGTCGGACTCTCCGATAATTGCCAGATCATCAGCATCGTCGGTGAAGGTGCGGGCCAGCTTGCCCTCGTTCAGATGGGCCAGCAGATCAGTCAGCAGAGCCGCATCCTTCAGATACTTCTTGTCGCCGCCCTTGGCAGCCTTCTGGCACTTGTCGATACGGCGCTCCACCATTTCAATATCAGCCATGACCAGCTCCAGATTGATGATGTCGATATCCCGCAGGGGATCGGTGCTGCCTTCCACGTGGGTGACGTTGGAATCGTCAAAGCAGCGAACCACATGGACAATGGCATCGGTGGTGCGGATGTTGCTGAGGAACTTGTTGCCCAGACCTTCGCCCTTGCTTGCGCCCTTGACCAGACCTGCGATATCCACGAATTCCACAACAGCGGGAGTGGTCTTCTTGGGCTGATGGAAGTCGGACAGCCAATCCAGACGCTCATCGGGAACGGAAACCACGCCCACATTGGGGTCGATGGTGCAAAATGCATAGTTATCCGCAGGAACACCTGCGTTGGTGATAGCATTAAACAGGGTGGACTTACCCACATTGGGCAGTCCTACGATACCTAATTTCATTTCTTCTATAACTCCTTTGTTACAGTGGTTTTACATATTTTTGTCATTTTAACATAAGGCGTGCAAAGTTTCAATAGATTTTCGAAGTTTGGTGTAATTGACCCGAAAAATGGTACTGCTAAAAACTCTCTCCGGCCTGTCTGAAACCGAAGGGTGTTGCATTTTTGGAAAAAAAGCAATGCTCTGCCATGACAGAATTGATCTCTTCGAAGGTTTTTGGAATGTTGCGGGGGAGGTCTTCACAACCAGCATCATTGAACAGCACATTATTATCGGGCTTCTTCTTCGATATACAGGCCGGGTTCCACGATGGCAATTTGCTATATTTTTAGCGATGCGAATTGCCACGCCGCCCAATGGCATCTCGCAATGACAAGGTCTATTGACAGATTCAGCTGTCACCATCATAGTGGCGGCTGATGTTAAAGACTTGAAAGACAGGGAAACACTCCCTGTTTTTTGTATGCAAATGACATAGATTTACACATGACTATTGACTGTAGACAAGAGGCGGTATATAATGAATACATCGGCATAAGACATGGGAAGGTTCTCAGTCTTGCAGACTTTCAAAGCATAGAAGAAAGAAAAAAAGAACGGTTTGTCAAGAAGATATACCAAAAGGGTGTTTCCGTTCGGCAACTTAACCGCTTAACAGGTATTAGCAAAGGGTTGGTAGAGAAATACCTAAAAGCTTAAAATAAAGAC
>JAZRKL010000018.1:0-80787 GCA_045646265.1 Faecousia sp. | reverse complement strand
CTGCTGGTTGACGAGAAGAAGATCAAGTCCTCCGGCGCTTCCGGCGTTATCCGTCCCGGTAAGACCTCCGTGCAGGTCGTTATCGGCCCCAAGGTCCAGTTCGTCTACGACGAGTTCAAGAAGATCGCTGAGTAAGATCTTCGCTGTAACAGTTGCGGCCCACGCAGCCACATAAACAGCGCTGCCCCGGAGAATTCTCCGGGGCAGTTTTCTATTACCATTTTTGTCATTCTGAGTCGCAAAGCGACGAAGAATCTCCTATGCATGTCAAACCGGAGATCCTTCGCTTTGCTCAGGATGACGGCTATTTTATGCGTCAACTGCAAAACGGGCGGCGCGGATATTGGCTTCATCCGTTTGCTGGATGTGCCATTCGTCCAAACCGGGGATGCCCATAGGGACACCTTCACGGCGGAAGCGCATGCCGCTTTCAATATCTGCCTTGCCGCTCATGTGGAACGCCGCGGCTTGCGGGAATTTGGCTTTGAAGGCGGTAATGATCCGCGCGTTCACACCGGCGCCGATCAGCACCTGAGGGCCGTCCAGAGAATCCCGCAGCGCAAGGAGCTTGCCGATGGTTTCCATGCCCTGCAGGCTGCTGCCTGCGGCACCGCTGGTCAACACGGTGTCGATTCCCAGCGCTTTGGCATCCAGATAGGTCTTACAGGGATCCCGGGATACATCGATGCACCGGTGCAGTGTCAGTCCCGTGCCTTCCGCGGCCTGCAGCAAAGGCTCCATAGCCTTGCCGTCCAAATCACCCTCGGGTGTCAGACAGCCGATCACAAAACCGTCGGCGCCCAGCTTGCGCAGAGCTTCAATTTGTTCTGTCATCATCCGGATTTCTTCTTTGGTGTACAGAAAGTCACCGCCCCGGGGCCGCATCAGACAGCGGATGTTGATACCGCTTTCCGCGCGGATCTGCTTTAAAAGCTCCGCATAGGGGGTCAGACCGCCAACGGCCAGGGCAGCGCAAAGCTCCAGCCTGTCTGCACCGCCGACAATTGCTGCCCGGGCGGAAGCCAATGAGTCTACACATACTTCTAATATACCGGACATAATCGTAACCTCCTTTTTCTTTCACTATACCCCAAACCGGAAAAAGATGCAACTGAAAAAGCAATAATAGGTATATTCTATTTGCTGTGACAATAACAACTCCCCTCCAAATCCGAAGGGGAGTTGATTGACTGATATTACAGCTCTTTGCCGCCGATAAAGACTCTCTTTTCAGAGTAATCGACATTGGTAATGACAAAGTCAGCATACTTGCCGGTTTCGATAGAACCGATCTTATTCTGCACGCCCAGCGCTTTGGCAGGATTGTAGGTAGCAGCACGAACAGCCTCTTCCTCAGAAACACCCCAGGAAATGGTATTGGACAGGCAAGTCCAAAGATTGGAAGCGGAGCATGCGATGGTTTCACTGCCAACCAGCTTGGCAACACCGCCGCGAATCTCTGCCATCTGGCCGCCTAAATCGAACTGGTAGCCCTCGGGCTGACCGGCACAGCGGCCGGAGTCGGAGACCAGTACCATACGGTTCTTGAACATAGTAAATGCCAGTCGTACAGAAGAGGGGTGGATGTGGTAGCCGTCGCAGATGATCTCAGCCTGAACATTATCATTCTCCACACAGGCGGGAATCACACCGGGATTGCGGTGATGGATAGGGGGCATGGCGTTGTACAGGTGCGTTAGATGAGTAACACCGGCATCCACTGCAGCCTTGGCATGATCATAGTCAGAGTCGGTATGGGCGATGGAAACCGTGCACAGATCCTTTGCTTTTGCAACGAACTCTGCGGCACCGGGCAGCTCGGGGGCAACATCTACAATGCGGACAAGACCGTCACAGTCGTCATAGAGTTTTTTGAAACCATCAAAATCGGGATCTTTCAAATAGTCGGGATTTTGGGCACCGCGCTTGGCATAGGAGAAGTAGGGGCCCTCCATCTGGATGCCCATAATGCGGGAATGGCCTTCGGGCGCTTCGTCCTTCAACTGTTTTGCGGTGGCAAAGGCCTTAGAGAGCACGTCATAGGGCAGCGTCATGGAAGCTGGAGCAAAGGATGTTGCACCACACTGGGCAAAGAACTTAGCCATAGCTTTCAGACCTTCGTAATCTCCGTCAGAAAAGTCTGCACCGGAGTTGCCGTGGCTGTGAACTTCTACCAGGCCGGGAATGACGGTTGCGCCCTGCAGGTCAATGGCATCTTCGGGAACAGCGTCCGGCAAGACAGCACCGAACTTGCCGTCTACTACTTCAAAGGAACCTGTACGGAAGGTGAAATCATTACAAAAAATTCTCGCATTTTTATAAAACATGAAAGAATACCTCCTGTTTGTGATTCGATGATATTATTATAACATAGAAATAATAACATGCAAGTGGCTCTTATAGCAATACCCTCCGGTGCGGGAACTATCCTGCGCCGGAGGGTATGTAGCATACTTATACGGAAGCTTCGCTGAGTGCCTGACCGAAGGCCGCCAGGGTTTCACTGATGGGAAGCTGTTGGGGGCAGATACCTTCACAGCTCTTGCAGCCAATGCAGGCAGCAGGCTTTTTGCCGTCGTCCAGAGTGTTGATGGTTCGGACAGGCAGGTTTTTGCCGCCGGAGTAAAGATAGCCGTTGTACAGTTCAATGAGCCAGGGGATATTCAATTCCTGGGGACACTGATCGGTGCAGTAACGGCAGCCGGTGCAGTGGAGAATGCCGTTGCCGGTCATGGCTTTGCCAATGGACAGAAGGGCATCCCGGTCCGCGTCGCACAGGGGAAGTGTCTGAGAGAAGGTGTCGATATTCTGGGCCAGCTGCTCCATATTGGACATGCCGGACAGAACCATGGTCACACCGGGAATGCCCTGCAGGAAACGGAAGGCCCACTGCGGCAAAGTCCAATCCGGATGCAGCGCGCTGAGCCTGGCAGTATGTTCTTCCGGCAGTGTACAGAGCTTGCCGCCCCGCACCGGCTCCATGACCCACACGGCGACACCGCGGCTGTTCAGCATTTCCACCTTGCGCCGGGCATTCTGCAAGGACCAATCCAGCCAGTTCAGCTGGATCTGGCAGAATTCAATGTGTTCGCCATAAGCATCCAGCAGCCGGATCATGGTTTCCAGACTGCCGTGGGTGGAAAAACCGAAATGGCGGATACGGCCCAGCTTCTTCTGCTCAATCAGATAGCTGACTACACCTGAATTCAAAAACAGGTCGATGTTGGTTTCGCAGACATTATGCAGCAGATAGAAGTCGAAATAATCCACCTGACATTTGGAAAGCTGCTTTTCGAAGATTTCCGCGGGATTCTCAAATTGTTCCGGAGAGAAGCTGGGGTATTTGGTAGCCAGATAGAAGCTCTCTCTGGGGTAGGCCTTTAGAACCTCGCCCATAGCGGTTTCTGAGTTGCCCCCGTGATACATCCAGGCGGTATCGAAATAGTTGATACCATTGTTTATGGCAAAGGCAACCATTTCTTTCAGCTTTTCCATGTCGATCTGCTCATAGGCTTCCAGGGTAGGAAAACGCATGCAGCCAAGACCCAGTGCGGAAAGCTTTGCGCCGTGAAAATCGTGATAAATCATATGTTACGCTCCTTTTCGGCAAAAGTATACAGTATCGATACCCGGTCCCCGGTGATCCGGCAGCCGCGCGATCTCAGAAAAACCCAGCTTGCCCAAAACCTTCAGGTGCGCGTAATTGGTGTGCCATGTGCGGGTATACAGGTTTCGATCGGGAAATAGATCAATCATCGTTTCATAAAAACCCCGCATAAGACCGCGGCCACGGGTATCGGGATGCACAACGCAGGTGGAAGCATAGAGATTCGGGAAGGTGTCCGGGCCGAGCTGTTCACAGGTATGATTCGGCTTAAAAGCCATAAATCCCAGACAGCGGCCATTTTCCACCGCGACGATTACCGGCTGGGATGCCATGGAATGAAAATAGTCTGTGATACCGTTCGCTCGACTACCGGTTGAAAGGTCTGCCTGTGTGGAAGAACCCCGGCTGGACAGCGGCGGGATAAACTCCTGATCCGCCAAGATGAGATAATTTTTGATATCGTCTTTGTAAGGGCATTGATTTACAGTTTCAAAATATCGCATCTCCATACACATCACCTCCCATTTGGCATAGTAACATATTACAGAAATTTTGTCAAACAAATGGAGGTATAGGTGTGTTGTATGTTTGACAGGATATGTGATCTATTGTATAATAATATCAATTAGTATGAAAATGCCGGAGATGTGCGATGATGTGTACCTATAAAATTGCCGGACTGCAGGTGGAAATGGATTCCTTTGGCAGAACGGTGAAGCAAGCGGAGCCATATCGCTGTGAACCCTTTGAAAAAGCGGATATTGTGATCCAAAGTAACTGGCAGCTGCTAAAAGATCATGCACCCTATCTCAGCGACGAGAGCTGCGAGTATCTGTCTACCGGAGGCAGCTTCTACCGCCAGCTATTGCGGTTTGACGGAATGCTGCTCCACTCCTCCGCGGTTATGCTGGATGGAAAAGCCTATCTGTTTACCGCTCCCTGCGGTACGGGAAAATCTACCCACACCCAACTGTGGCTCCGGGTTTTTGGGGACCGGGCAAGGATTCTCAACGACGACAAACCTGCGCTTCGGTTGGAAAACGGTGTATGGTACGCCTACGGCACTCCGTGGAGCGGCAAAACCGATCAGAATGTCAATACCAGAGTTCCTCTGGCAGGCATTTGCGTGCTGGGCAGGGGAGAGGAAAATGTGATCCACCCCTATGGCGGCGCTGCCGCGGTGCATGATATTTTGGAGCAGACTGCCCGCAGCGCGGACGCGGAATTTATGGTTACGCTGCTGGAACTGCTGGACAGGCTTGTAACAGCAGTGCCCATTTGGAAACTGGAATGTAATATGGATCCTCAGGCGGCGGTGGTTTCTTACAGCGCTATGTCCGGGGAAAGGAAGGAAGTATAATATGAAACTGAAAGAAGGCTTTGTCTTACGCACAGTGGCCGGCAATACCATTGTTGTCCCTACCGGAAGCGCCTTGAATCTGAACATGATGATCTCTTTGAACGGTGTGGGCAGATTCCTTTGGGAAAAGCTGGAGAAGGGCGCGGAAACGGAAGAATTGGTCGCCGCCCTGCTGGAAGAGTATGACGTAGATGAGGCCAAGGCAAAGAAAGATGTGGAGGCCTTTGTGGAGAAACTCAATGAGAATGGATTCCTTGCCTGAGCGGAATATCGCGTTGGACACACTGATGCCCCTGATCCGCCAGGAACTGTCGGACGGGCGAAGTGTACGCTTTGCGCCCAGAGGTATCAGCATGCTGCCTATGCTGCGGCAAGGATTGGATACGGTGACCATCTCACCGCTGCCCCAAAAGCTGAAAAAATATGATTTGCCGCTGTATCAGCGGGATGACGGGAAATATATTCTTCACCGGATCGTCCGGGTAGAGGATACCTATACCTGTATTGGGGATAACCAGTTCGAGGAAGAAACAGGTGTGCGTCATGACCAGATGATCGGCCTGGTGACGGAGTTTACCCGTGGGGAGAAGCCGGTTTCTGTGGAGAATTGGTGCTATCGGCTGTACTGCCGGATTTGGCATGTTACCCGTGTTCCCCGGCTTTGCTGGAAAAAGGGCATAGCTCTTTTGAGGAGATTGCTAAAATGAAACAAAGACCTCTGCTTTGGCTGGTAGGCAAAATGAAAAAGCGCATTCCCGGGCTGCTGATTATGACAGCGGCCAATGTGGGAAATGCGCTTTTCAGTGTTTGGTTTGCGCTGGGTACCAGACAGGTGATCAATACAGCTGTCAGCGGTGACCGCGGTGACTTCCTGCGCTCCTGCGGTGTTCAGGCGGCCATCATTCTCGGTATCGTACTTACGCTGTTTCTGCAGCGCTATCTAAAAGCGCGTCTGGAAGAAGAACTGGACCGGGATTGGAAGAAGGACCTGCTTCAAAAGCTTCTTCGGGGAGATTATGCATCTGTATCGGCCTATCACAGCAGCGAACTGCTGAACCGCCTGAACAATGATGTGCGAACGGTGGATGAAGGGGTCTTGAATATTCTGCCCGGTCTGGCCTCCATGGTCACCCGGATCACAGGTGCCGCCGCGGCTTTGCTGGTAATGGAACCGTTGTTCGGCGCTGCCTTGCTTGCCTCCGGAACGGTGCTGGTTCTGTTTACGGCATTGGCCCGGAAACGGTTGAAGGTGCTGCATAAGAAGGTCAGCGAAGCGGAGGGCCGTGTGTCCGGCTTGATTCAGGAGACTCTGGAAAAGCTGTTGCTGGTACAGGCGATGGATCTGTCCGACGAAATGCAGCGCCGTACAGATGCCGCCATGGGAACACGCTACGAGCTGCAAAGAAAACGCAGACGGGTATCCCTGTTTGCCAATACCGGTATCAGCGTCGTTTATTATCTGGCGGGATTTGCCGCGCTGCTGTGGTGCTCAGCCGGATTGCTGCAGGGCCAGATCACATTTGGCGATCTAACCGCTGTGACGCAGCTGGTCAGTCAGTTGCAATCACCTTTTGTGAATCTATCCGGTGTGATCCCTAAGTATACGGCTATGATCGCTGCCGCGGAGCGCCTGATGGAGCTGGATGCCCTTGGCATCGGTCAGGGGAACGAAAATATTCTTCCACCCAATGCCTACGATTCCATGGAGTCGATTGTGGGAGAAAAGATCAGCTTTGCCTATGACCGGGAAGAAGTGCTGACCAACGTTACATTTTCTTTGAAAAAGAAGGGTTTCGCTGCTGTGACCGCTCCTTCCGGAAAGGGAAAAAGCACGCTGTTAAAGCTGATGCTGGGTATTTTCCGGCCGGACAGCGGAGAGCTGTACCTGCAAACCGCGGAGGGAAGGTATCCTTTGTCGAGAGGTACACGGCGGCTGTTTGCCTATGTACCCCAGGGAAATCTGCTGTTCAGCGGTACGATCCGGGAAAATCTGCTGGTAACAAACCCCGATGCCGGGGAAGAAGCGATCCGGGAGGCGGTTTTTGCCAGCGCCATGGACGCGTATTTGCATCAGCTGCCCAATGGCCTGGATACTGTGCTGGGCGAAAGCGGTGCGGGCCTGTCAGAGGGTCAGGCGCAGCGTGTTGCCATTGCCAGAGCGATTCTTGGCGGCGCGCCGGTCCTGCTGCTGGATGAGGCCACTTCCGCTCTGGATGCCGATACGGAGCTGCTGGTGCTGCAGCGGCTGCGGTCTTTGGAAAACCGCACCTGTCTTGCTGTGACCCACCGGCCTGCTGCTCTGGCACTGGCGGATGCCCATATCAAATTGGATTAGAAGAATCAGGGAGATAGACCAAGGCCCACGGCCGGTACGACTTCCCTCAGAAAAAGTTTGGCACGATGCTGAAAATGTATATGGTGGGCAGCCTCATTGCCAATCCGAAGATCAAAGCAAAGATGGGTAATGCCATGAACGAGGGTATGCTGATGCCCTACAAGAAGGTATTGGAGCAGGAGAAAAAATAAATACAAGGGGAGGAATCTTTATGAAAAAAGGCAGAGTCTTGGTTTGTGTATGTGCGATCATTGCGGTGCTGTTGCTGCTGGGCATTTTGTGGAGCTGCCGGCAGGAGAAAGATCCCGAACCCACAACACCTTCTACCGCCGCTACGACCGAAGTTACCACAGCGCCTGCGGAAACAACAGAAAGCATGCAGACAGAAAAACAGATGTACTGGGTGTTTGCCCATGGCGGTCTGTGGGTCCGCACCGGCCCCGGCACTGACTATGTGCTGGCGGGAAGTCTGGAGGACGGTCAGGAGATCGAAGTGCTGACCTGGAAGGACGGTTGGGCCTATATCGAAAAGCCCGTGAAAGGCTGGTGCAGCGGTGAATATATCCATAAGCTTGGCTGGTATAAGGATGTAAAAACACCGGAGGGAACACCACCCCAGGATGCTTCCCTGAAAGGCAATTGGGTCCACTTGACAACACCCGCAAAAGAGGATGGGGTGTGGACCTGCCGGGCAGGTGTGATCCTGCTGCGGGCAAACGGTACGTTTATCCACAACGTGGCGGACTACCGGAAAGGTGAGGACGGCAAATGGGTGGAAGCCAATCCGCTGACGGATCAGCCGTACTGGGTCGGTGAATATGATTTCGACGGAAAACAGTTGAAGCTGAAATATATGGCGGAACTGGTGGAGGAATACGATCAGAGCACCGGCAACCCTACGCAGCGGGAGTGGGTGGAATGGACGTATGATCTGACACTGGATGTGACCAAGGATGCCACATTCCTGACGGTTTCCAACGGCGTGGACATTCCCCTTACGGTCGCCAACGAGCATGCCGGTGCCACCGAGAACACGTTGTTCAAGGCAGCCGCCGCGGTTGCTACACCGGAGGATGTGTGCGCGATTCTGAACCAGCGGTATTCATAAAATAAAGCGGGAGTGCTTCGGCGCTCCCGTTTGTGATTGCTAAACGATCATTGAGAGCAGTAAAAAAACTCTGCCGTTTGGCAGAGCGGAAAAATGTATAAAAAAGAAATGACCCTTGACTGCCGCATCCTTCTACCGATGCATCTTCAGTCAAGGGTCATTTCTGTTCTGTCTTATTATCTAACATCATTGGTTAACCTCTCTTTCTACAGTTTTTCGACGATGCCCTTCATCCCATTGATCCATTCCGCCGCATTTTTACAACCACATTTTTTTATTTCCATACTCTCGTAAGCGAGAACCCTCTATGCCGGAACGTATTTTCTGGTCGTGGCTTCGTCTTTTCGCTCATGTTCGATCGCAGCTTTTTTCGCAGCTCTTAAGTGTTTTTTTGTTCTTGGTAATTGTGATTGATGTTTTTCTTCAACTTTTGATTACTTACAACGTTTTCATCTATTTTGCTGCCTGCGACGGATGAGCGTTTCTAGGTTTGTTTACCTGTACATCGGTATCACCCTTTCTGGCTATAATATAGCACGGGAATTTGCTTTTTGCAACATGGAAAATTGTACAAAGTAAACAAAACCAACTTGTGCATTACACAGAAAACTGTGACAATATACATATTTACATTGACAAAGCAGAGCGGTATTTGTTATGATAATTGTGTTGGGGCCTAGACAGGCCCCATTATTTTTTCAGTGCTTCCAGCAGCTCCCGTCGCAGACGCAGGATCTGGGTGATGTGATAATTGGTGACCACATCCCGCTCCAGTACTGCGTCCAGTGGGCGTGTGTCTTTGATATCCGCGCCGCAGCTTGCCAGCCGCCGGCGGCTTTCGTCGGTTAATCTTCCGGGTCGTCCCATGCTGCACAGAACTTCCATACGGGCAACCAGCTCCCGGGCCTTTTGCTCGCAAAGCTGGAAGGATTCCAACTGCTGTTTTTGGCGGCGCAGGTTTAAAAACAACCGCTGCTTGGAGAATATGCTTAGCTGTGTGCGCATGGTGTCGATTCTGCGGGTCATTTCTTTGGCATTGGGAAGCGTCTCATCTCCGTCAAACATGTCCTCCAAAAAACGGATCAGTTCCCGGTCCAGACTCTCCACGGTGGCACGGATTTGCCGGCTGTTGTCATAGGGGAATACCAGAGTGTTGATCAGCAAACCGATCAAAAGGCCGATGGCGGTGTCCCAAATGCGCCCGGCGGCATATTCCATGGGAACAATGTCCGGCGTGACGCAGAGCATAACCACGATAAAGCAGGGCAGGGAAGGGGAAAACCGGATTCTCAAGGCGTTATAAAGGGTAATCACCAAAATGATACCAATGCCCGTCAAAACCAATGGGGGTAGGGGTAGTGCTAAAAGGCCGATGCCGGCAACAGCGCCGAAGAGAACACCAACGATCTGGGCAAGGCTGGCTTCGAGAGATTCCTGAAAAGTAGGCTGTACCGCGGTCATGGCTCCCAGCATGGCGAAAATCAGTTTGGAAGAGGTGGCACCGTAAAAGTCAACCACGATCATTGCAAAAATAATGGCAACAGCAGTTTTTACGGTACGCAGGCCAAAGGGCATGCGGATGGGTCTATTGAGCAATGTTGTTCCTCCTTTACTTTTTAGATAGAATACCACAAGGGTTTAGGATATGTCAAAAGGTAAGAAAGCTTTTATGAATGGATGATATTCCTTTTGCTTGCCAGCGGCGCTGCGGTGTGCTATAATCAAAGAAAATCTGAGCAAAGGATCCGGAAAGGAGACCGCTATGGCTTATTTGATCAAGACCCCCTGCGGCATCGTGCAGGGTACCACCTGCAAAGTTCCCGGTGTGGTGGCCTTTAAGGGCATCCGTTATGCCACTGCCGGCCGGTGGGAATATCCCAAACAGATAACCGCGTGGGAAGGCGTATATGATGCTTCCCATTACGGCGCCTGCTGTTGGCAGGAACGGGCATTTCAAACGGAAGAAGAGCTGGAAAAAAGCTTTTATCATAAGGAATTCCGGGCAGGGGACAGCTATACCTACAGCGAAGATTGCCTGTTTTTGAACATCTGGATCCCGGAAACGGTGACAAAGGGCAGCCGCCTGCCTGTGCTGGTATATATCCATGGCGGCGCTTATCAGAGCGGCTGCGGCCATGAAAAACCCTTTGATGACCCTGTCTGGCCCACAAAGGGGGTCATTGCGGTGACGCTGAACTACCGGGTAGGCCCCTTGGGCTTTGCCTGTTTTGAAGAGGCTGACGGGGAAGCGGGACATGCCGGCAATTACGGTTTGTACGATCAGATGACGGCACTGCAATGGATTCAGGATAACATTGCCGCTTTTGGCGGCGACCCCGGAAAGGTGACCGTTATGGGCCAAAGCGCCGGCGCTATGAGCGTGCAGCACCATTGTCTGAGTTCGCTGACTTACGGCCTGTTCTCCCGGGCGGTGATGGTCAGCGGCGGCGGTTGGCTGCGGAACTTCCCGGTGAAGTCTGTGAATAAGCGGTACGGATTCTGGAATGCCGTGATGGAAGAAGCCGGTTGTGAGAATTTGCGGCAATTGCGGGAATTGGAAATTGAAAAATTGCTGGACGCATGGAAGGTTCAGGCAAAGAAGAACCGCCATGTGTGGAACCACTGCGGTCCTTGCGTGGACGGTACCTTCATTGCGGAGAATCCCATCCGGCAGCTGCGTGCCGGACAGGAGAAAAATATTCCCTATATGGTCGGCTCCACCAGCCGGGATGTGATCCGGGGCAAGCTGGCCCGGGTGGCCCGGCACTACTGCGCGGACCAGGCAAGAGAAGGCAAGCGAAGCAGCTTCGCCTGGTTCTTTGACCGGAAAATGCCCGGCGATAAGCGGGGTGCTTTCCATGGCAGTGACCTGTGGTACTGGTTTGGCACGCTGGACAACTGCTGGCGGCCGATGGAAGAAAAGGATCTGGCACTGTCTCAGCAGATGGTGGATTATCTGACCAATTTTGCCAGATGCGGCGACCCCAACGGCCATCCGCTTCCCATGTGGGAGGCAAGCCGTCCTACCAGCCGCAGAGTGCTGCGGATCGGTGAAAAGGAAACCCGTATGGGTTGGGTCAGCAATATCCGGCTGTTTTTCAGCTCTGTCTGGAGCTTGCTCACCAGGAGATAAAGGAAACACAGAATTTTGCATAGTTTTAGGGTCTGTTGCTTGTTTTGCAACAGACCCATCTTTATTATTGGAGCATTAGTATTTTCTGGAAAGCTGGGCTTCGGCTTCTTCCCGGGTGATTTCGCCGGAATTGCACTTGGCCATGATCTGCACATCCTTATCGTTGAGCTTATAGCCTAAGTAGAAGAAGGTGGAAATGACCATGCCGATAACAGGCACCAGCGCGTAGACGATCCAAAGGCCGGAGGTGGCGGTATCGCTGAGCTGGATATTCATGGCAGCCAGCTCCGCAAAGCTGTCGGTTTCGATTTTGGGGAAGGCAAACAGACCCAGCAGCGCCAGTGCCAGGGCGGAGGAAACAGCGCCGGTGATTTTGACAGAGAAGGTCTGAATGGCGAAGGTGATGCCCTTTGCGCTGATGCCGGACTTATACAGGCCGTATTCAGCGCAGTCCGGTGTGAACATAAAGGCCAGAACACCTACCAGACACATGGGAATGGCTCGGATACAGGTGAGGATCAGGAAAGCAGCTCTGTTTTCAAAGCCTACGAAGTAAATGACCAGACCCAGAATTACATTGACGATATTGCACCAGAACAGCACCTTAAATTTGTCCATCTTTTTCAAAATGGTGGGCATCAGCATGGCGGCAATGACACCGGGAACCATGCCCAGCATGTTCAGCAGAATGGAGTACAGCTCACTGCCGAAGAGGAAGAAGGAAACAAACAGGGTGGTAGCGGCGGAGGTTTTTAAGGCATCTGTTGCCATGTAGCCGCCATAGTAGGTCAGCAGATACTTGTTTTTGCCCAGATAGGTAAACATTTGTCTGAAACTGAAATCCCCCTCGTCTTTGTCCGGATGGTAATTGCGCTCCTTGCAGAAAACACACAGGGGCACCATGGTAAGCGCACTGAAGACAGACAACACGATAACCGCCAGAGAATAGCTCTTGCCGATGAGCAGCGGCATCACAACTACACACAGCAGGTAGCCGGCACCGGAGAATACCCGGTTGACACTCAGCAGCAGGTTGCGTTCCTGGAGACTGTCGGTCATGGTGTTGAGCATGGAGTAGGCAGGTACGTCGGTGAGGGTGTAGACAGTATCCCACAGCAGGTAGGCTACAGCAAACCAAACCAGCTTGCCGGTTTCACTGAAGCCGCCGGGAATGGCAAATACCGCAATAGTCACAATGGGAATAAAGGTCACGGCGATCCGCAGCCAGGGCAGGCTCTTCAAGCCGTTTTTAAACTTGACCTTGTCGAAAATGTAGCCGAAAATGGGATCGTTAACGGCATCCCATACCTTTACCGCCAGCAACACTAGAGAGACCTTCCATAGAGCAATGCCCTGCATGGCAAGGTAGGCGGACAGGTAGATAAAGGTAATATTGTAATATACATTCTGACCCACGAAATAGGTCCAGTAGCTGAGCCTTTCTTTAAAGGTGGTCATATAGCCGGGCTTTGTTTGTTCCATATTTTCTACCTCACAGTTCTTTGACATCCATTACGCAGCGCAGCACATGCTTCGCACAAAGCTGCATTTCGCCCAGGGTGATGCCGTTCTTTTTGCCGTAGGTGGCAAGAAGCGTGCCGTCGGGCTTTTTCAGCAGGTCAATGCGCTGGCCGCCGGGCATCAATACGTCTACCTGCGCACGGACCCGGTAAGCATTATCCCGCATATGGGGAAATTCCGGGCTGCGGCTGGGCTGCATCCACCAGTCAGTCATTACATTGCCTTGATACCCCCATTCACCTCGAAGAATAGTGGTAACCAGATCGTAGTGATAATGACCCCAGACACCGTTGATCTTATTGTAGCTGGTCATGATATTTTTGGGAGCGGACTCTTTGACGCAGATCTCAAAGCCTTTCAAGTAGATCTCCCGCAGCGCCCGCTGGGAAACCCGGGAGTCATTGCGGTTGCGGTTAAACTCCTGGTTGTTGCAGGCATAATGCTTGGGGCAGGCGGAAAGACCGGTGGATTGGAGGCCCCGGACAATGGCCGCTGCGATTTTACCGGACACATGGGGGTCTTCGGAGAAATACTCGAAGTTTCTGCCGCAGAGAACGTTGCGGTGGATGTTCATGCCCGGTGCCAGCAGCACATCGCTGCCCCGGTCCTTCATTTCCAGACTGACCTTCTGCATCAGTGTTTCCAGAAGCTCCGTATCGAAGGTACAGGCCAGCAGCGTGCCAATGGGAATCAAAGAACAGGAATCATACAGACGTATACCGGAAGGACCGTCGGTGGTGACCACAGGGGGAATGCCTTTATCCCGTAAAGATTCGGTGACACCGCCGAAGATGCCCGCATTGCCTTTTGCACCCAGAGGATGCCCCATAATGTAACCGCCCCGGCTGATGGCTTCCAGCTCATCCACAGAAAGCTGAGAGATGAAAGTGTCCAGAGCAACGCGGCCTTCCTTCACGTCCTTCAGTTTGTAGCCTTTGTCGCCGGTCTGGAATATGGCCTTCGGCAGGTTTTCCAGAATCCGTGTCTTCAAATCGGCTGTTTTTACCGCTGCGCGGCGGGAAACGGTGACCACCTTGCCGTTCAGCTCCTGACAGGCCAGAATGGGGAAGGGTGTTTCGGGGGCAGCAGCTTCTGTCAGTTGTGCGATCACGGAATCTGCTTCTGCCACATAGGTGCTCAGAGATTGTGCGCTGCGGACATCGCCGCCTAAGTAAAACCGGTAGCTGCCCTTCGGCATGACATATGCGTTTTGATGCCCTGTAAGACCGGCATCGTCAAAGCTTGCCAGTTGTTCCCGGGTGGCGGAAAGGGACAGAGTCTGACGTTCACCGGGGGAAAGCAGCTTGGTTTTGGCAAAGGCCACCAGCTCCCGGACAGGATTTCCAAGGGCACCGCAGGGCTTTTGCAGGTAAACCAGAACGGTTTCCCTGCCGGCATAGGCACCGGTGTTGGTGACCGTGATGTTCCAATGGAAAGGCCCGGTGGTTTCGGCAGTTTTCTCAAAGGTGGTGTAGGACAGACCGTAGCCGAAGGGATAGCGGACATTCTCCGGGGCAAAGGTCTCAAAATACCGGTAGCCTACATAAATATCTTCATAGTATTCGTTATATTGCTTGCCGCCAAAATGACCGGCGGAGGGATAATCTTCGTAAGTAAGAGCGATGGTGTCGGTGAGACGGCCGCTGGGGGTTTCTCTGCCGCAAAGCAGGTCGGCGGCCGCATTTCCACTTTCCATACCGCCCTGCCAGAGAATCATTACAGCACCAAAGCTGTAATTATCCAGAAAGGAAAGATCCATCACAGCACCGATGTTCAACAGCAGCACCGCATCGGGAAACTGCGCAGTGACCAGCCGAAGCATATTTCTCTCCTCATCGGTCAGATAATAGCTGCCGGGTTCCAGAATGTTTTCCCGGTCCTCACCGGAGGAACGGCCCAGAATGATCACCGCATGATCGGTGTCGTGTTTGGCCTGCGCAACCTGTGATTCGGTCAAGGGCATTTCCGGATAATGCCGGGGCCACATACCCCATACACCGTCGTTGATGGGATTTTCTTCATGGAACTGCTGATACACAGCAGCCAGATCTTCATTGAGCCGCAGGCGTTCGCAGTTGCGGATGCCTTCCAAAAGGGAGATCTGGTAGGGAGCGTTTACATCACCGCCGCTGCCGTAGCCTGTGCAGAAATGGCGGCACTGTACCCGTCCGAAAAGAGAAACGGAAGTGCCTTCGGCAAAGGGCAGTACCCGGTTTTCAAGCAGGACAGCGCCTTGGGCCGCAACGGTGCGCAGCAGCTCCGGCATCCCCTCGGTCACAACCTTTACCGGGTTGTGGTGGCCCTGTCCCTGGGGCAGAGCACCGGCTAAGGTCATGCCGAAATCAACAACTTTTTCCAGTATCTTCATAGGCGCCTCCTTAATGCAGAATCAGGCTGATCAAATAGATCAACACAAGATGGGCGGGGTAATAGATGTAAAAGAGGTATTTCAGCTTCGCTTTGCCACGGGTACCGTTATAAAGGGCCAGCAGCGGCAGCGTCAGCAGGGAATACCACTGGATGCCGCTGCCAATGCTCAGCAGCACCAGACCGATGGCGCAAAAACCGATGGCCTGCCATTTGTTCCTGCCCAGCCAGATCAGTACCGGCAGGAGAACACCGAAGAAACCGTAATCTACATAAAATCCCGGCAGGTATCGGGGCAGAGCATCGCAGATCAGCCACACGGAAAGAAACGCAAGGGCAGCAATGGCGGTGTTGCCAAAGTTAGGCTGTTTGACAGCCGCGTCCAGAGCAAAAATCAGCAGGATCGACAAGCTGAAGGTCACCAAAATACACTGATACAGTGACCCCATGGCGAAGAAGTACACCAACTGGCAGACCAGCGCCACGGCAGCAATGGTGGCCAGATATCGGACTTTGTTACGGGTATGACGGCAGCCCTGGGCGATCATGTAGGCAAAGATGGGCAGCGCCAGACGGCCGATGATCCGCAGAATCAAAATCTGCGGGAAAAGCTGCACGCCGATGTGGTCTGCGGTCATGGCAGCCAGAGCGATGAGCTTCAGCTGGTTGCCACTGAGGCCGGCAGATTTTTTAGTAAGTACGGCCATAAATACTCCTTTGGGGTCAGTGATGCTTTTATTATATCGAAACCACGGGGAAAAGCAACCAAAAAAGCGTAAAAAAGCACGGTCTTGCCTTTTGGAAGCGTTTGACATATAATTAAGAAAAAGCAAAGAAGGAGCACGGGCGATGACCATTCGCAAACTGCAAAAAGCAGATTTTGATAACGTTCTTTCCATGATGCTGGTGTTTTACGCATCAGATGCGCTGCTAATCCACCCCAGTGAAGCGGTGCTGCGGAAAACCCTCACTGACGCACTGGCGGACACACCCTATCTGGAAGCCTTTGGTTTTGAAGAAAATGGCCGGCTGGCAGGCTACGGCATGGTGGCCATGAGCTACTCTACGGAAGCGGGCGGCCTGTGCGCCTGGATTGAAGACATCTATATAGAACCGGAACATCGGGGCAAAGGCTACGGTACAAGCTTCCTTGGGTTTGTAAAGGAGCGTTATCAAGACCGGGTGGTCCGAATTCGTCTTGAAGCGGAACCGGAAAATGAACGGGCCATGACGGTCTACCGTAAGGCAGGCTTTGAGATTTTGGGATATACCCAACTGGTAAAGGAACTGGAAATACCGTAAATGAGCGTTTAGCGCAGCATCAACATGTCATCCTGAGCGTAAGCGAAGGATCTCCGGAGCAACGATAGACCGGAGATTCTTCGGCCTAAAGGCCTCAGAATGACAGAAATGGAACGATACCGGGCAAGGAAAGGCAAAAACGACAAGTAGAAGTCCCGGTGCGAATTGTCAGCGGGCACTGCCCGCTGGAATAAGCGTAAACGATGAAGAAACTGTAAGATCAATGGTCATAACAGACGGAAGGGAACTGCTATGGAACTGCAGCAGATGAAGTATTTTAAGACCGTTGCGGAGATGGGGAAGATCTCTGCCGCAGCGGAGGCATTGTTTATCTCAGCACCGGCCCTCAGTACGTCCATTTCACGGTTGGAAAAGGAATTGGGAATGCCTCTCTTTGAAAGAACCAACAACAGCATCCACCTGAACCGGCAGGGGCAAATTTTCTTGCGTTATGTAAACCAAATAATGGCCAGCCTGGACTGCGCCAAAATCGAACTGCGGCAGAGTCTGGTGCCTCAGGGGCAGCATGTTTCTGTGGCGACCATGACGTCCAATCTATGGGTGGATCTGATCGCCGGTTTTTCACAGGCCTATCCCGATTTCGCCCTTTCCTGTACCAGTATGCGTATATCCCAGTACGAAAGCAGCGGCCTGCTGCCTCAGTACAGCTTTCTGCTGGGCGAGGAGCCGAAGGAGGAAACACCGTTCTCTTCTGAAATGGACAGTGTTGCTCTGTTTGAGGACCGGGTGGCGGTGATCGTCCATCCGGAGCATCCGCTGGCGAAGAAAGCATCGATCCGCCCGGAGGAATTGATGGGGGAAAAGCTTTTGTTTCCTATGCAGGATTATCCTCTGCACGCACGGCTGATGTACCTGTTTGCTTCGGAAAACAGCTTGCTGTCCCGTGAAAACTCCTGCTCTTCTCTGGTCAGCCGCTATATGGTGGCTGAAGGGCTGGGCATTTCCTTTGCCACAGTACATACTGGACAGGTGGCACCGGATAATCTGTGTTATATACCCATGGACGGGGAGGACGCTGGATGGACGGTACGGCTCTACTGGCGCAAGCACCGACAGTTGACACAGGACGAACAGATATTCCGGGATTTTGCGATCTCTTTCTACAGTCCGATGCAATGACAGCATAAAGTTTATGTTATGCAGGCAAAGCTTTTATCTAGTTGCCACAGCCATTCTTTGGTGATATAACAATAGCGGATTTCTACATATACGGAGTGGCTTGCAATGATAAAAAACAAGAAAATTGATTATCAGTGGGTCATTATTGTGACCTGTTTCATCATGGAATTTGTGGCCCTTGGCTTTTGCAGCAGCAATAAAAGCCTGTACTTAAGTGCCATTACGGAAGCGCTGGACATTAAGCGCAGCCTGTTTTCCATCAACGACAGTATCCGTTATCTGACGACGGCAGTGGTGAATCTGTTCTTTGGCATATTGATTCGAAAGCTGGGTGCCAGAAAAATGGTTGCCATTGGCTTTGTGTCCCTGATTGCGTCCACGCAGGTCTATGCCCGGGCGGAAAGCGTGTACGGTTTTTATGCAGGCGGATTTTTGCTGGGTCTGGGCCTTGCCCTGTGTACCACAACCATGATCGGCTCCATTATCCGCCGCTGGGTCAAGGAAAATACCGGTACCATCCTGGGCTTTGTGCTGGCTGCCAACGGCCTGGGCGGCGCACTGGCGGCCCAGATCGTTACCCCCATTATTTACGAAGAGGGAAATCCTTTCGGTTACCGCAATGCCTACCAGCTGGTCACGGTTATTTTGCTCGCTACCGGTATTGTGGCGGTGGTATTCCTGCGCAATCAGCCTAAGGGAGAGAATGCCGCACCGGTGCAGCACAAGAAGAAGGCCCGTGGCAGCGGATGGATCGGCATCAGCTATGAAGATGCCAAAAAGAAACCTTATTTCTACGCGGCTTTGGTGGGCATTTTCCTCACCGGCATGGTGCTGCAGGGGGTTACCGGTGCTTCCGCTGCCCATATGAAGGATGTGGGTCTGGATGCAGGCTATGTGGCAACGGTTTTGAGCCTGCACTCTATTGCGCTGATGGTGTTTAAGTTCCTGGCTGGCTTCAGTTATGATAAATTCGGCCTGCGTAAGACCATGATCGTCTGCGATGTGGCTGCCATGGTGGTCATGGCGCTGTTGGCTATGGTAACAAACAGCGTACAGGGACAGGTCTATGCCATGATCTATGGTATTTTCTCCTCTTTGGCACTGCCGTTAGAGACGATTATGCTGTCGCTGATCACTATGGACCTGTTTGGTTACCGGTCCTTCGACAAGATTCTGGGCATCGTTGCCGCGCTGAATACCGCCGGCTACGCGGTAGGCGCGCCGCTGATGAATGTTTGCTACGATGCCTTCGGCACCTACGCTCCCTTTATTTGGGCCAGCGTGGGCATCATGGCTGTGGTTACTGTGATGTATCAGTTTGTTATTACGGCGGCTTCCAAGGAAAAACAGCAGATTCTGGAAACCGCTGAGAATACATGAGTAAAACATTTTAAAAATTAGCGCAGGTGAACAACTATGAGAGAACATATCGATACCATTCCTGTCAACGAGGCATTTGCTTCCGGACACGAATGCCCCTTCTGCTATCTGGAACGGATGGCGGAGCAGCGGTCCATTCGATACATCTTGGGACCCGGTGCCAGCTATATGGAGCCGGATGTGAGAGCCATGACCGATCAACAGGGCTTTTGCCGGGAGCATTTTAAAAAGCTGTACGATTTCAGCAATCAGCTTGGCAGCGCCTTAATCATGCAGACCTATCTGGCAGGACTTCTGGAAGAAATGGACTATGAAGCGGAGAGCTTTGAATTGCCTGCCAAGCGGCCTCTGTTCGGCGGCAAGAAGAACGATGCGGCCGACAGCGGTTTGCTGACCTGGGCCAAAGAGAAAGGCTCCACCTGCTGCCTGTGCCAAAAGCTGGAATACAATATGCACCGCTACTACCACACCTTCTTTGTGCTGCTGAAGGAGGAAGAATTCCGCAGCCGGGTGGAGGGCAGCAAGGGTTTCTGCATGCGCCATTTTGCGCAGCTTCTGGAACTGGCAAAGACGGAACTGCCTAACGGACAGCGGGAGTGGTTTTACGGGACAGTTATTCCGCTGATGAAGGAAAACCTTTTGCGTGTCAAGGGAAATCTGGATCATTTTGTGTCCATGTTCGACTACCGGTCTGCCGGTAAGGACTGGGGCAATGCCCGGGACGCGGTCTGCCGAACCATGCAGAAGCTGCAAGGCGGTTACCCTGCCGACCCGCCCTATAAAATGGATCCTTGAGTTTTGTATTTGCACCGCACCAAAACTATACAGTTTGCCATATAATAGCATTGGTGATGTTCATGGGAAATAGTCTGCCGAAAAGAAAACACCCTCGCCTGGATCACTACAATTACGGCACCGCGGTGCGTATTTTATTACCATCTGCACGCAAAACAGGCGGTGCTTGTTATCGCGTATCGTAGGGCGGGGGCTTGCTCCCGCCGAAATCCAATATACCGCATACGGTCAAATCGCACAGGAGCAGTTGTTGTTACTGGAGCAAAGATATCCTTCACTGAAAATCGACCAATATGTGATCATGCCGAACCATATTCATGCGATCCTATTGTTGGAGGAAACGGCGGGAGTAAACCCCCGCCCTACCGTTATGGATATCGTTTGTGCGTATAAATCGCTTACAACCGGGCAGTGCAAGAAGGTACAGCAGATTGATAAGCTGTTTCAAACCTCGTTTTATGAGCATGTGATTCGCAACCGGGAAGACTATAACGAGATTGCGGAATATATTGTGAATAATCCAAAGCAGTGGGAATTGGACAAGCTATATTCAAAAGAATAAGAGCTACAGTTTATGTTCCGCCGACGGCTTCAATAAGCAACCGCAGCACCCACTTTGAGGTGCTGCGGTAAACTATTTGACAAATTGGAATTTGTCGAACTGGCTTATCTGCACAAGAGCCAGCTTATCAACATCATAACGCCACCAACCAAGAAAGAAATAATACTAACCCAGTGACCTAAGTATTGTTTGATAATAATAGCAACAAAATTAAACAATCCAATTCCGAAGACAAATCCACCTGCAAAACCAAGCATTACCCACCCACTATCTGTCCCAACAAAAACGCTAAACAGAATTGCAGGTAAAAGCAATACAGTAATGCCGAGCATTACTAAAAAAACATATCCAATCGGATGTTTTGCCTTAAACTCATCGTCAGATGACGCATAGAAATAATCTTTGTAATCCTTTGGAGGTGTCCAACCAGATTTCTTATGCTTTTTCTTTTTACCCATGGTACTATCTCCTTCGCCAAATTCAGATTTTTCGAACTGATTGTATCACGGATACAACCAATTATCAATATTCACAGCATGTTGGATTTCGGCGGGAGACAGCCAGCGCCCTATGATAAGCGTACATGGCAAGCAGAGCATCCGGCTGTCCACCGGATGTAAAGAAACGGGTAGTTGCCCGAACCCAAAAAGATATGAAAACCGGCAGATCAAAACAACCTGCCAGTTTCTGTATGCTATTTCTCCGTTAAAGACATCACACTTTTCCACAGCGATTTTTGTACCGGTCTTGACTTGTATATGGGATTGGGATAAAATATACGATAAGAAACTATGCGAAAGAAGGGAATGCATGGAAAACAATAACTGGAAAGGCTGGCTGTATTTGCTGCCTGCCATCGTGTTTTTAGGCGTTTTCATGGTGTATCCGCTGGTGGATGTGCTGATCTATTCCTTTGAAGAAGGCTTTAACTTTGCGTCCCAGACCTCCTTTGGTGTAGGCGGCTATAACTATGCCTATGTACTGCACGACCCCTACTTCCTGCAGGCGGTGAAAAACACGCTGATTCTGGTGGCCATTACCGTGCCGGTATCCACCGGTTTGGCGCTGCTGATCTCTCTGGGTCTGAACCAGATCAAGCCTTTGAAGGAACTGTATCAGACCATCTACTTTTTGCCCTATGTGACCAATACTCTGGCGGTAGGTCTGGTGTTTATGATCCTGTTTAAAAAGACTGAGTATACCGACGGCCTTGTAAACCTGCTGATCAGCTGGTTCGGCGGGGAATCCGTTGATTTCATCAGCGGCCCTTACTGGGCAAAGATGTTCGTGCTGTGCCTGTACACGGTGTGGATCGTGCTGCCCTTTAAGATTCTCATTCTCACCGGCGCTCTGGCTTCCGTGGGTCAGAATTATTACGATGCGGCCCGGGTGGATGGCACAACCGGTATCCGTATGTTTACCAGAATCACTCTGCCCATGATCTCTCCTTCCGTTTTCTATCTGGTGATCACCGGCTTCATCGGTGCGTTCAAGGCTTACAGTGACGCTGTGGCTCTGTTTGGTACCGATCTGAATACGGCGGGTATGAATACCATTGTGGGATATGTTTATGATATGCTTTACGGCAACAGCGGCGGCTACCCCTCCTATGCCTCGGCGGCAGCCATGATCCTCTTTGCCATTGTGCTGACCATTACCTGCATTAACCTGTTGGTCAGCAAGAAGCATGTCCACTATGTGTGAGGGCTGTGGCATGGCAAAAACGATGAATTACGAACAGCTGGAACGGATCGCAAAGCGGCGCGATCAGGTGAAAAAGAGTGTTATCTATACTTTTTTGACCATTTGGGCCTTGGCGGTGCTGTTTCCCTTCTATTGGATGCTCCTCAGCTCTGTCAAGAGCTACAGCACTTATAACTCCGAATATATTCCCCAGCTCTACACCCTGTCACCCACCCTCCAGAACTATCTGGATGCGTTTACGGCAGTCCCCCTTGCCAAATACTTTACCAACACGATAATTTTTACTTTGGCAACCACTGCCATTATGCTGGTGGTGACAGTGTTGGCAGCCTTTGCCTTTGCCCGGCTGAATTTCAAGGGCAGGGATCTGGCCTTTACCCTGTTTCTGGCGCTGATGATGATTCCCAGCGAACTGGTGGTCATTACCAATTTCGTGACTGTGACAAATCTGGATCTTCGTAATACTTTCATGGGTCTGATCCTGCCGTCGGTAACCTCCGTGTTCTATATCTATCTGCTGAAGGAAAACTTCGCCCAGATCCCCGACGAGCTGTACTATGCCGCCAAGGTGGACGGCACTTCGGATATGAAGTATCTGCTGAAGGTCATGGTGCCCATCTGTAAGCCGACGCTGATCACGGTGACCATTTTGAAGGTCATCGAGTGCTGGAACAGCTATGTGTGGCCCCGGCTCATCACCGATGATATGAATTACTTCCTGGTGTCCAACGGCATCCAGGAGATCCGGGAAAACGGCTTTGGCCGTGAGAATATCCCTGCCATGATGGCGGCGGTGGTGGTCATCTCCGTACCGCTGATCATCCTGTTTTTGATCTTCCATAAGAAGATCATGGCGGGCGTTGCAAGAGGAGGTACAAAGGGATGAAAAAGATCATTGCTGTATTCCTTTTGACGGCATTACTGCTTTCCGGCTGCCATGGTAGGGTAGAGCGGGTGGCGTTTCAAGTGCCGGAGGAATTCGATACCTCCCGCGATTATGAAATCACCTTCTGGGCCAAGAACGATACCAACAAGACCCAGACGGATATCTACAAAAAGGCCATAACGGATTTCCAGGAGCTGTATCCCAATATCACAGTAAATCTGCGGCTGTACACGGACTACAGCCGGATCTACAACGATGTGATCACCAACATCGCCACCGATACCACGCCCAATGTCTGCATTACCTATCCGGATCATATTGCTACCTACATGACTGGTGTAGATTGCGTGGTGCCTTTGGATGAACTGATGGCCGACAAAAAGTACGGCCTGGGCGGCACGGAAGTCCGGTTTGACGGTCCTGCTCAAAGCGAGATTATCCCCAAATTCCTGGATGAGTGCCTGCTGGAGGGAAAGTGTTATGCGCTTCCTTACATGCGCTCCACCGAAGCCTGCTATGTGAACGTAGATTATCTCCACAAGCTGGGTTATGAGCTGCCGGAAACCCTGACATGGGAGTTTGTTTGGGAAGTCAGCGAGGCGGCTATGGAGAAAAATGCCGACGGCACCTACAAGCTCAACGGGCAGAATGTGCTGATTCCGTTTATCTATAAATCCACCGATAATATGATGATCCAGATGCTGCGGCAGCGGGGGGCAGGTTATTCCACCGGCGGTGGTGAGATCCAAATCTTTAACGAGACCACCAAGGAACTGCTTTATGCTATCTCCGCCCATGCAGAGACCCGGGCATTCTCCACCTTTAAGATCTCCAGCTATCCTGCGGACTATCTGAACGCGGGCCAGTGCATTTTTGCGGTGGACTCTACCGCTGGCGCTACCTGGATGGGATGCGATGCGCCGCTGATGGACATTGCGGAAGAACTGATCGTGGAATTTGAAACTGCGGTCATGCCAATTCCCCAATTTGATACTAAGAATCCTGTGATGATCTCCCAGGGTCCCAGTATGTGCGTGTTTAATAAGGAAGATCCCCAGGAGGTTCTGGCATCCTGGCTCTTTGCCCAGTATATGCTGACCAATGAGGTGCAGATCGCCTACTCCCAGACAGAGGGTTACCTGCCGGTTACCAGCAAGGCCCAGAACAGTGACATATACAAGGATTACCTGTCCCGGGAGGGCGAGAATAACGATCTTTACTATGATGTAAAGATCCAGGCAACCAAGCTGCTGCTTGACAATACTGCCAACACCTTTGTGACCCCGGTATTCAACGGTTCTGCTTCTCTGCGTGATGCGGCAGGTCAGATGATAGAAAATACCGTCAAATCCACCCGCAGAAAAGAGACAATCGACGAAGCCTACATGCAAAAACTTTTCACGGAAATGACGGCTCTGTACCGGCTGGATCAGATCGAGATTTCCAATGCGACCAAGCAGAATATGGGGCCTCTGCCCGGTACTGCCGTGCTTCTTTTGTGCATGTTGGCGGTTGCGTGGGTGTGTATTGGCGCTTACTGTATGAAAGAAGCCATAAAAAAGAAAAAAGCAGGCAGAAACCATTGATTTCTGTGTTTTATCGTGTATAATGAAGCTGTTCGTTAATCAACGCACACACTAAAAGGAGAATGAATATGAAAAAGTTGATCGCACTGCTGCTGGCTCTGACCATGCTGGTCGCATTTGCCGGCTGCAACAACACCAATGCTCCCGAGACCACCGAGGGCACCAAGTCTGTGGATACCACTGCTGCTCCCACTGATACCACCGCTGCCCCCACTGAGGAGACTGTCGAGGTCATGACTCACGCTGAGTACGTAGCTGCCGATTTGGATACCGAGGTCGTCATTGAAGCTTACGTTCAGGGCGCACAGTCCTGGTGGGACAACTCCGCTATCATCTACTGCCAAGATGAAGTTGGCGGCTACCTGCTGTACAAGATCACCTGCACCGAGGATCAGTTCAATGAACTGAAGGTCGGCACCAAGATCCGCGTCACCGGCTACAAGGCTGAGTATAAGGGTCAGATCGAGATCATTGACGGCACCTTCGAGATCCTCGAGGGCGAAATGGTCGCTGAGCCTGTTGACCTGTCCGACAAGCTGTCTGCTGACAATGTCATCGACTATCAGACCATGGTATTCACCGCTAAGAACATGACTGTCGAGCCCATTAAGGACAAGGACGGCAAGGAGGCTGCATTCCTGTACAACTGGGACGGCTCCGGCGAGCAGGGCAATGACCTGTACTTCAATGTTTCCATTGATGGCGTGGTCTACAACTTCTGTGTCGAGTCTTACCTGACCGGCGCTGACACCGATGTCTACAAGGCTGTTGAGGCCCTGAAGATCGGCGACAAGATCGATGTTGTTGGCTTCCTGTACTGGTACGACGGCATCAACCCCCATGTCACTGCTGTGACCCCCGCTGCTTAATTCTTAACAAAACCCAAAATCCCGGTTTCCAATTTGGAAACCGGGATTTTTCTATTTGTTCTTGAGCGTGCGGTTCAGGTAGTTGAGAACATACTTTTTATCTGCCGACCACAGCGGGGCGACCAGATCCCGTTTGGCACCGTCACCGGTGATCCGGTGTATTACGATGTGCTTCGGCAGCACTGCCAGACAGGCATCCAGCCACTGGGCGTATTCCGCAAGCTCCAGACAGCGGAATTTTCCCTCTGCGTAGTCCTTTGCCAGATCGGTATTTTGCAGCACATGCAGCAGGTGGAATTTGACACCGTTTGTTCCGGCATCTACGGCAGCCAGTGTGGTTTGTACTGCCATTTCCTTGGTTTCTCCGGGAAGCCCCAGAATGATATGGGTCACCACGTCCAAACCGGCTTCCTTCAGCCGTTTCACGGCATCAAAATACACGTCATTGCCATACCCCCGGCGGATATACCGGACGGTGGCTTCGTGGACGGTCTGCAATCCCAGCTCGATGGAAACCGGCTTGATCCGGTTGATCTCAGCCAGCAGGGAGACAATATCCGTATCCAGACAATCGGGCCGTGTCCCGATGGAAAGACCTACGATTTCTTCCGGTGCAATAGCCTCGGTATATAGCTTGCGAAGCCGCTCCACAGACCCATAGGTGTTGGTAAAGGATTGGAAATAGGCAATATACTTACCATCTTTGTTTTTTGCGGCTACACGGCTCTTGGCCTTTTCCAGTTGTGCCGCAATACTTTCACAGCCACCCTCTGCAAACTCTCCACCGCCGTAGGCGGAGCAGAAAATGCATCCACGGGTATCTAAGGTGCCGTCCCGGTTGGGACAGGTGAAGCCTGCGTCAATGGATAATTTATAGACCTTACAGCCGTAGCGGCTGCGGTAATACTCATTCAGTGTCAAGGACGGAAGCCCTCAAAGATGGGAAGCCAGCCCTCTGCCACCGCGGTGTCGAATTCCTCTTGGGATTTCAGCGTCCAGGTCACGCCCTGGGCACCCCACAGCTTCCGGGCCAGGAAATTGCCAAGGGTCTTCCGGTCAGCAAATTTGTAAGCTACAAAGTCCGGGCGGATCAGGAAGTTTTCCATTTGATGGGTCAAAACGAATTTCAGATACAAAGGCAGAGGAGAACGGGGATTTGCCACAAAGTTTTCTGTCAGCTGTCCCCGTACAATGTCGGGACGGTTCTTGGTCAGCCATGCCACGCACCGGGGATCGAAGGATTCCATGCAGTAAGGTCCGTTATAGCTGTCCATGAGATCACAGACGGCTTTTGCCAACGCACCGTGGTTGCCGTCTACGGCCTTTAGCTCAATAATGAGAGGCGCTTTTCCTGCATACAGCTCCAGCACCTGAGAGAAAAGCGGGATTATTTCCGCAGTGCCTTCCAGAGGATAGCTGGGCAGGTCTGCTTCTGTCAGATCTTCGATCTTCACATCCGCGCCCGCTGTGCGCTTCAAAGAGGAATCATGGATGACAGCCAGCTTGCCGTCTTTCATTAAGTGGACGTCCAGTTCAATGCCGTAGCCATTTTCCAATGCCAGCCGGAAAGCGGCCATGCTGTTTTCGGGGATGCCGTTGCCGTGGAGACCCCGGTGGGCATAGGCCCAGCCACGGAGGGGTTCCAGGCCCTTGTGGCTTTTGCGGCACATGGTGGACAGCGCGTACAGCACTGCCACCAGGACAAGGATAATCAGGATAATCATAGCTGCTCCTTAGTCGTCGGTATCAAAGGCTTCCAGACCCTTCTTGGCTTCCACCTTGTTGTCACCGTGCTTAACGAACAGCATAGTTACAAAGGCGCAGGCTACGAAGAAGGCGGCATAGGGGAACAGGGTCTTGTAGCCGATATTGTTCAGCAGAGCACCGGCAACGATGGGGGTGACCACCTGAGCAGCCATGGAGAAGGTGTAGTAGTAGCCGGTGAACTTGCCCACATCACTGCCCTTGCACATTTCAACGACCATGGGCAGGCTGTTGACATTGATGGCAGCCCATGCAAGGCCGACGAGGGCAAACAGTACATACATCACAGGGGTAATGGAGGTAGCGTTGGCGGTAAGGAAGAAGCCTGCCAGGAAGCAGGAAGCCAGCAGTACGACACCGCCCATGATGGTCTTCTTTCTGCCAATCTTGGAGGCAAGATTACCGATGGGGATGTAGGACACGATCGCGCCTGCGGTACCCACCAGCAGGCAGGTGGAAGCGCCGCCCAGACCTTCGCCCATGACACGGCTGACGTAGGTGGTAAACCAGGTAGTCACGCCGTTGTAGCCGATGAACCACAGGGAAATGGAAACCAGCAGGAAACCAAGGCTGCGCTTAACTGTCTTGGGCAACTCCTCGCTGCCGTCAGTGTTGGCCTGTGCCAGATTTTCTTCGGGGTGCGCAGCCTCGTAAGCACGGTTCTCAGCGGCCAGCTTCGGCTCCTTGACGGTGATGAACAGAACAGCTATGGCTGCGACCATCAGGCCGGAAACCACGGCGAACAGGGTGCTGTAGTTGACGACAGATACAGTGCCTTCGGCGGATTCAAAGGTACCCAAAGTGAAGAGCTTGTCGATATTACTGTTGGAGTACAGAACAGCAGCCACACCCAGGTACAGCAGGCCGCCCACAGCGCCCATCAGATTGATGATGGCATTGCCCTTGGAGCGAAGAGGCTTGGGGGTCACATCGGGCATCAGCGCCACAGCGGGGCTGCGGTAGGTACCCATGGAGATCAGCAACAGACCCAGAATCACCACAAAGCCGATCAGCATACCGATGGAGGGATTATGATAATAACCATTCGCCACATAGGGCAGAATGTTCATCAGGATCACAGCCATGGCAGTGCCGCAAAGGATGAAGGGCATCCGGCGGCCGATACGGGTATTGACCTTGTCACTGAGGCTGCCGAACAGAGGCAGCAGGAACAGTGCCAGAATGTTGTCCGCTGCCATGATGGCACCGGAGAAGGTCTCATTCAGGCGGAAGGTGTTGGAAAGGATCAGCGGTACTACATTGTCGTACATCTGCCAGAAGGCACTGATGGACAGAAATGCCAGACCCACCAAAATGGTACGTTTGTTATTGAGTTTCATGGAAAGTCCTCCAGTCCAATAATTGGGGTTACGCAATGGATACATTATAATGGGTCGACAGAGAAATGTCCAGTATTTCCGATGTAAATGCCCATTTTGCTTCACAGCAGCCGAAAGTACGTCATTCTGAGGAGCAAAGCGACGAAGAATCTCTTGAGTATCGAAAAGCCGGGGATCCTTCGCCTGCGGCTCAGGATGACATATCGACAGCGCCCAAAGCAATCTTTTAATGCAAAATCATAGCAATGCCCTGCAGCTTTTTCGATATTCCGTTGGAGACATGTGGTACTGGTGTTGAAACATTCTGTTAAAGTAGGAAACGTTATCAAATCCGCATTCCATGGCAATATCGATGATTTTTGTGTCGTACTGCGCAAGCAGCTTTTTCGCTTTCTGCAGGCGAAGCGACATACAGTATGCGTGGAAGCTTTGCCCCGTTTCCTGCTTAAAGATCCTGCCAATATATTTTTCGTTCATTTGGTGGGTAACCGCGATTTCCTTTAGACAGATTCCCCGGGAAAAATTCTCCTCTGCGTAGCGCTTCATCAAACTCACCAGCCAGTGAGATTCTGCTTTCCTTTTTGGTGTGGTTTCCCACAGCATTTTCAAATAGTCCGAAAGGATTTCACCGATTTGCAGCAGTTCGTGGGGATCCTCCGGAAATTCGCAGTTTTGCAATTCCGATAGAAGTGCCTGTTCAGACACGCCGGTCCTGTGACAGGTTTTCCGGATTCGCTCTTTTGTCCTGTTTTCGTCTATCACGGCATTTCCTACATATACGATGGCGGCAGTATTCTTTTCTATGATGACGGGGACAGCCACCTCGTATAAACCGTAAATGCAGTGTCCGCCAAATGCGGTTTTGCCGGCAATGGCCTTCTGGTTTGCCTGCTGTTTGCACTGCAGACAGGCATCTAAGCCGCACTGGGTAGATTTTGCGATCCAGCAAAAGGGTCTGGAATGAATTACATTCTGAAAATCGACAGATGTATTCTGCGTATTAAGAATGCCGTTGAGATCCACAACGCTGATATGGATATTTCTGCGGCAGGCAAGCTGGTCAATTAGAATCTGAAGAGGCTGCATGCTTTACCTCCTTGCAGGAATTTCTTTTATTATGGCATAAAAGTATCTTTTATACAAGTAAAATGTGCCGTTTATGCAAGACAGATTTATGTTGGAGTTGGTACAATGTAAAAAACAAGAAGGAGGCATACCATGGAAAAATACGATGTTGCTGTGATTGGCGGAGGCTTTGCCGGTGTTGCGGCCGCTTTGGCCGCGGCAAGAGAGGGAAGCCGTGTGATTCTGATTGAGAAAGGAAATTCTCTGGGCGGTGCGGCAGTAAACTGCCTTGTCAATCCCTTTATGCCCTGCTCCACCAAAATCAATGGGGTTAGAACAGAGCTTGCTGCGGGATTATTCAAAGAGATCTATGACAGGATCACCACCTGTACCAGAGGTATGGAGCGGTCCTATCTGGAAGAAGACTTGAAGTTTGTATTAAACGAAATGGTGAGTGAAGCAAATGTGCAGCTGCTGTTTCATGCTTATTTATGCGGTGTGGATGTGCATGATGGGCAGATCCGGTCTGTTTCGGTTGCCACAAGAAGCGGTATCCTCCATATCGAAGCGGATTACTTTATTGACGCCACCGGTGATGCGCAGGTTGCCTATCTTGCCGGGTGTCCTACTGTACTGGGGCGGGAACCGGATCACCTGTGTCAGCCCATGACGCTATGCTTCAAGCTTGGCAATGTAGATGTTGACCGTTTCTATGCAGGCAGAGAAAAATTGAAAATTGCCCATCAGCAAGCGCTGGAAGCAGGAGAGCTGATCAACCCGAGAGAAAATATCCTTGTTTTTAAAACACCGATCCCCAATGTGCTGCATTTCAATACCACCCGGGTGGTGAAGCTGAATCCGACAGATCCTCTGGATATCACCAAAGCGGAGGTTATTGCCCGTAAGCAGGTATTTGAGATCTACGAGTTTATGAAAAAACATGCTGACGGATTGGAAAACAGCTTTTTGATGATGACCGCATCTGAGATCGGCGTCCGGGAAAGCCGGATGATCGTTGGCGACTATGTGCTGACGGAAACGGATTGCAGAAATCTGACAAAATTTGAAGATGCCATCGCCGCCTGCAATTACACCATTGACATTCATAATCCGGAAGGATCCGGAACGATGCAGTGGTACTTCCCGGAAGGAAAGTTCTACACCATTCCCTACCGCAGCCTGATCCCCCAGACGGTAAACAACATGCTGGTGGCAGGCAGATGTATTTCTTCCGATCACGGCGCACAGGCATCCTACAGAATCATGCCCACGGTTTGCTGCATCGGCGAGGCTGCGGGTGCTGCGGTTGGTTTGGCAGTAAGAGGCAAAACCGATGTACGCAATGTGGAAATCAAACAATTACAGACAATACTCAAAAGCAACAATGCCTTTATCGGCATCTGAGGAGAACGCAAAAAATGTCCGCTGCGGCGGACATTTTTTGCATGAATTGGTACTTGAAAATGGGAAATCGGGTGTTATAATGACCACAAGACCGATATGGATGCGGTCTGCGCGACCCAAAATAATTGAAAAGCAGGTGACTCGGATGAAAGAACTGAAACTGGAGTGACTGACGACCCGGCAAAAATTGGGCATGTGCTTTGTAGCACGTTTTGGCGATGTGGGTCAAGATAAAGCTGAATCGGATTTTAACACCGAATATGCGTTGCAGCTGGTGAAAGAGCACAGCTTAGGTGCCGCATGGGTACATCCCCAATATTCCAGACGGGAAGAGGTTATGCAAGCTCTCCACAAAGCGGATTATCCCATCCTGATCTTCACCGATGCTGAAAGCGGTTTCGACGGCCATTTCGTCGGACAGCACAATGCCATAGGCTGTACCGGCAGCGAGGAGCTTGCCTATACCTTTGGTAAGGTAACTGCAATTAGTGCCCGCAAGATGGGTTACAACGTGGTCTGTGACCCGGTGCTGGATATGACACGGACTAACTGTGTATGTGGTACGACGACCCGTTCCATGGGCGGCGACAAGCACCAGGTGGCTAAATTGGCCATTGCTGAAGTTCGGGGTATGCATGATGGCGGTGTTTTGTCGGTGGCAAAGCATTATCCCGGTCTGGGAAGCAGTGAGATCGATACCCACATGGCGGAAGCATTTGCAACGGAAACCAAAGAAGAATTGTTGGATTATAACCTGTACCCCTATTTGGAGCTGATGCGTGAGGGTTTGCTGGACGGGATTATGACAAACCATTGCCGTTTGGCAAATATTGACCCCGATTATCCTGTCAGCTTGTCCCAAAAAGCAATTAACATTATCCGGGAACAGGGCTTTGACGGCTTTGCCATTACAGATGCGCTGGTCATGATGGGCATTGTGGCTAAATTCGGTGCTACCACCAGCAAGGGTTTAGCCATTGCCAACGGCAACGATCTGGCGTTGACCTGGAATGCCAACAAGGACGGCTTCGAGGCGATTTGTGATACCTACGACCGGGGCCTGATACCCGATGAACGCTTGAACGAAGCAGCGCGCCGTGTTTTGGAGGCCCAGCACAAAACCACCCTGTTACCTAAGGATGCCGAGCTGACTGAGGAAGATCTGGATAACTTCGAGCGCATCAACAAGGAATCTACCTATGCCGTTGTAGATGATGGTTTGACCGAAAGCATTTCCCGTGATGGCAAGCATTATTTCGTGGTGCTGGCCGAACAGGAGATAGATTTGAGCGCCAAAGGCAAGATCGATGTAGATACCATGACGATGCCATGGTACGATCCGCAGGCTATTATGGACCGGTTGCTGGAGCTGTTCCCACAATCTACCGCTACCGCCATCAACGAGTATTCCTCGGCAGAGCAGAACTGGCGGGTGCTGGAAGGATCGGTAGACTACGACGATGTTATCTTTGTGACCTTTGTGATGGGACAGGCATATGTGGGTAAAGAGTGTTTTACCAGCCGCGTCCTTTCGCTGATTCAGGCCTTGCAGGTCACTGACCGGGTTTCCACAGTGGTACATTTCGGTAATCCCTTTGTGTTGGAAGATCTGGTACATATTCCCCGGATCCTGGTGGGCGGAAAATCCAAGAAAAACGTGGAACACACATTGGAAATTCTGGCGGGAATGCATCCTGCCAAGGGTGTGCCCACCTATGATGTGAAATTGCAGTAAGAACAGAAAAAGTTTACCGGCGGGGAAAGCTCCTTTTCTTTGGAGAGTTCCCCGCCGGTGCGGTCAATTTTTGGGAAAAAAGCAGGGCGCCCGATTGGGCACCCCAGTCAAAGAGGAAAGAAAATGAAGAAAGGGTATTGGATTATCCCAAAAACTCTGCCGGGTCTACCGGCTCGTCATTGCAGGTGACGCAGAAATGGACATGGTCGCCGATGGCATTTTCCAGAAGGGCGGTGTTGCCCACATAACCGATCTGCTGTCCCATGGTGACAGTGTCACCGGCCTTGACCGTAACCTCGGATGCAAGGCTTGCGTACTTGGTGATATAGCCGTCCTGGTGGCGGATGACCACGGTCATACCCATGGTGTCATCTTCGTAGACCGTATACACGGTGCCGTCGGCGGCAGCACATACCTTGCTGCCTTCTTCGGCAGCGATGTCCACACCGTTGTGGACCCGCCAATCCCGGGTGGTGGGATTGTAGCCAAGGCTGTCCATGGCATAGACCACCACAATCTCACCCTCCACAGGCGCTGCGGTCTGCAAAGGCTTCCGTGTCACGGTAGCCGGGGGAGTGGTGGTATTTGTAGGCTGAGAAGCGTCCTGCTGCGGCTGGGTAGCCACCACAGGCAGGTCATTTTCACCGCCCGGAACGGTCTGATCTACGGTTACATCCGGATTGTTCAATTGGATTTGATCTTCGTTGGCATGGCTGTAATACAAATAGCCGCTGACCCCAATGGCGACCGCGCACAGGGCCAGGGCTATGTAGTAGCCCTTACCGTTGGTAAATTTATTGTTGCTCATTTGTAAGCACCTCCGAAACCAAGTATTGACAGCGTACAGGAAAATAAACCTCTTTTTGGAAAAATTTTTCTGCGCGGGGTTTCAGGGAGGCGAAGATGAAAATATCCCGTATTTTTCTGGTATTTTTCGTTGACAAAGAAGGGATTTTAGGATATATCTATACTGTGATATTTTATACAGAAACGGGGGAGGATAATGTCCAAAGAACTCATTCGGCTCCAGGATCTCGTTATGGAGTTCGACGGGGAGCGGATACTTGATAGTATCAATCTCTATATCAATGATAAGGAATTCCTCACATTGCTTGGCCCTTCCGGCTGCGGCAAAACCACCACATTGCGGATCATTGGCGGCTTTTTGAACGCCACCTCCGGCAATGTGCTTTTTGACGGCAAAAAGATCAACGATCTGCCGCCCTACAAACGCCAGATCAATACGGTGTTTCAGCGCTATGCCCTGTTCCCGCATTTGGATGTGTTTGACAACATCGCCTTCGGTTTGAAGGTTGCCAAGCTTCCCAAAGCGGAAATTCAGGAGCGGGTCCATGAAATACTGGGAATCGTAGGTCTGAAGGGTTACGAAAACCGCAATATCGATTCTCTGTCCGGCGGCCAGCAGCAGCGTGTTGCCATTGCCCGCGCACTGGTAAACCGCCCCAAGGTGCTGCTTTTGGACGAGCCTTTGGCGGCTCTGGATCTGCGCCTGCGCAAGGATATGCAGAACGAACTGAAGCGGATTCAGCAGGCCATGGGCATTACCTTCGTGTATGTTACCCATGACCAGGAAGAAGCGCTGTCCATGTCCGACACCGTTGTGGTTATGGATAAGGGCCGCATTCAGCAGATCGGCAAGCCTGAGGATATTTATAATGAGCCGAAGAACGCTTTCGTAGCGGACTTTATCGGTGAGAGTAACATTCTGGACGGTGTGATGCTGGCGGACTACAAGGTCAAATTCTTCGGCCGCACCTTCAAGTGCCTGGATGCCGGCTTCGAGACCAACGAGCCGGTGGACGTGGTCATCCGCCCCGAGGACATCGACTTTGTCCCCGTGGAAGAGGGCCATCTGACAGGTACCGTTACCAGTGTGACCTTCAAGGGCCTGAACTATGATATTATCGTGGATTTCAAGGGCTTCAAGTGGCTGATCCAGACCACCGATTTCCAGCCGGTAGGTGCCACCGTCGGCATCCGGCTGAATCCCGAAGATATCCATATCATGAAGAAAAGTGAATATTCCGGTATGTTTGGTGACTACAGTTCGTACTCTGCCGAGTATGACGAGCTTGCGGAGGATGCCGGGGATGAAGAAGAATAAGTCTCTGTTGCTCAGTACTCCCTACATTGTGTGGATGCTGCTGTTTACCTTGATCCCCCTGGGTGTGGTGGCTTACTATGCCCTGACCGACGCGGCCACCGGCGAATTTACGCTGGACAATCTGAACGCGCTGTCCGCCTACCTGCCGGTGCTGTGGGAATCCATCTGCTATGCGCTGATCTCCGCGCTGATCTGTTTGCTTTTGGGCTATCCCGTGGCTTACTGCATTGCCCACTGCGCTCCCTCTGTGCAGAAGTTTCTGTACATGCTGGTAATGCTGCCTATGTGCATGAGCTTTTTGCTGCGCACTCTGGCATGGGTGGGCCTGCTGCAGGATACAGGTCTCATTAACCGCTTTTTGGAGTGGATCGGTATCGGCGCGATGCCCTTGATCCGTACCTCCGGCGCGGTGATCCTTGGCATGGTGTATAACTACCTGCCTTACATGATGCTGCCCCTGTACTCCACCATTGTCAAGATCGACAACCGGTTGATCGAAGCGGCGGAAGACCTGGGCTGCAACGCTTACCAGACCTTTGGCCGGGTGGTGCTGCCATTGTCCATGCCCGGTATTTTCACCGGCATTACCATGGTCTTTGTGCCTGCGGTGTCTACCTTCTATATCTCCCAGAAGCTGGGCGGTACGGATACGGTGCTGATCGGTGACGTCATCGAGCGTCTGTTCAAGCAGGGTCAGAACCAGAATCTGGGCGCTGCCTTGAGTCTGGTGCTGATGGTGCTGGTATTTGTCTGCACCGGTATCATGAACCGCTTCGGCGGTGACGAAGAGGAAGGCGGTGTGATCGTATGAAACGAGCGAACCGTATCCTCACGATCCTGATGTTTGCTTTCCTGTATATCCCTATGGCGGTGCTGATCGTAGCCTCGTTCAATACAGGAAAAGACATGACACGGTTTGAAGGTTTTACCTTCGGCCAGTACGCGGCGTTGTTCCGGGATCCGGACCTGCTGCGGCTGTTGGGCAACTCTCTGCTGATCGCTATTTTGTCCACTGCCTTCTCTGTAGTCTTCGGTACTGTCGCCGCTGTCGGTGTGCACAATCTGAAGCCCAGACTGCGCAAGATCGCTTTGAGTCTGACCAATATCCCCATGACCAACCCGGATATCGTTACCGGTGTTTCCCTGTCACTGCTGTTTATCTTCGTTGGCGGCAGTTTGCTGGGTCAGCGGGAAAGTCTGAATTTCTTCACACTGCTGATCGCCCACATTACCTTCAGCCTGCCCTATGTGATCCTGAATGTAATGCCCAAGCTGCAGCAGATGAATCCTGCGCTGCAGGACGCGGCCATGGACCTTGGCTGCACCCCCATCCAGTCCTTCTTTAAGGTGACCCTCCATGAGATCATGCCAGGTATCGTTTCCGGCGGTATCATGGCCTTCACCATGAGTCTGGATGACTTCGTTATCAGCTATTTCGTTACCGGTATGGATTTTGTGACCTTGCCGGTGGAGATCTACACCTACACCAAAAAGCCCATCCATCCCAAAATCTATGCCATGTTCACGCTGCTGTTTTTGCTGATCTTTGTGCTGATGGTTACCATGAACCTGCTGCAGCTTCGCGCCGACAAGCGGAAAAAGGAGACCCGGGTCAAGGCTGTCAAGCCTGCCGTACGGGTTCTGCGCCGTGTCTGCGCGGCAGTGCTGGCGGTATGCGTTCTGGGCGGCTGTGTACTGCTGATCTCTCAGCCCAAGAGCGAACGGATTACCCTGAATGTGTACAACTGGGGCATGAACATTGCTGACGGTACCGATGATACATTGGATATCATTGCCGCCTTTGAAGAGCGGTATCCCAACATTCGTGTTCAGTATGCCACCTATGAATCCAATGAGGTCATGTACTCCAAGCTGAAAAACGGCGGTATTACCGTGGATGTGGTCATTCCGTCGGACTATATGATCGCCCGGATGATCGACGAGGATATGCTTCTGGAGCTGAACTTCGATAATATCCCCAATTTCAGCTATGTGGATGAGGAGTTTAAGTACAACGACTTCGATCCGGAAAACAAGTACTCCGTGCCTTATACCTGGGGTACCGTGGGCATCCTCTATAATACCCAGTATGTGGATGAAGCGGATGTCACCGGTTGGGAGCTGCTGTGGAATGAAAAGTACGCCGGTAAGATCCTGATGATGGACAACTCCCGGGATGCTTTCGGTATCGCCCAGTACCTGCTGGGTTACGATGTCAATACCACCGATAAGGCGGAGCTGCAGGCCTGCGCCGAAAAGCTGGCTGAGCAGAAGCCGGTATTGCAGCAGTACGTTATGGACCAGATCTATTCCATCATGCAAAATGAGGAAGCATGGATCGCGCCTTATTACGCAGGCGACTGCATGCTGATGATGGAAGAAAACGAGAACCTGAGCTTCTATCTGCCTGAGGAGCAGGGCTTCAACCTGTTCATCGATGCCATGTGCATCCCCGACTGCTGCCGGGAAAAGGAAGCGGCGGAGCTGTTTATCAACTTCCTGTGCGATCCGGAAATCTCCGGTGCCAACATGGACTATATCTGCTATGCTTCCCCTGTCTCCGAGGCAAAGGAGTATATGGAAGAATACCTGGCAGAGAGTGAAGTCATCTATCCCGATGCTGAGGTGCTGGCGGCGGGTACCAACTATCAGTTCCTGCCCGGTGAGATCTCCCGGCATGTGGAGAGTCTGTTCATGGGCGTTCGCGGCAGCGTCAGTGAGGGCGACGATAATTTCGGTGTCACGCTGATTCTGATTATCGCGGCAGTGCTGATCGTACCGCCTGTGTTCCGACTTGCCAGACGGCAGATCAAAAAAGCAAAGAAAAAGGCATAAAAAATAACGGGTCTGAAAAGACCCGTTATTTTTTGTGTCAGTCAGCTCGTAGTTTCGGGGTTTGAATTTAAGTGAACATTTTAGTAATTCCTGAGGTTGAAAGGCAGGTAATGAAAGGGTAAAATCTATGTAGCAAATAACATAATCAAGGAGGCAGTTGATATGAAAGCGTTAAGATTTGAGGATTTGACCATTGAACAAAAATTAGGTCTGGTTTCCGTGGCGACGATCAGCACGAGACAAAATCCCGGATATGAGGAATATGTATTTGATTTAATCAGAAATCATGCGTTGGGTTGTCTTTGGATCCAAACAGGCAGCTGTGAAGACGATATGCTGGGACTTGTTAAAAAAGTGAAAGAAATCGCTGACTATCCTCTTATTATCGTTCAGGATGCGGAAAGCGGCATCACTGATTTTATGGTGGGCAGTCACGGTGCTATCGCGATGGCGGGAACTGAGGAACACGCGTATGCCTTCGGTAAGTGCGTTGGTGTTACCGCAAGAAACATAGGATACAATATGCTTTGTGATCCGATCGTTGATATGAAATTAGGATCCGTACGTTCCTTGGGGGTAGACAAGGAAAAGGTTGCTTCTTTAGCTGTTGCTATGGCAAGAGGCTTGCACGATGCAGGTATTTTAACGATTGCAAAGCATTATCCCGGCGGCTCGGATGCCGAAGGAATCGATTCGCATATGTCTGAGGGGATTTCTGAGGATACGGTTGAAGATCTGCTGAATTATGATTTGTATCCGTATAAGAGACTTATGGAAGAAAACCTTCTGGATGGCATTATGACGCAGCATAAGCGCTTTGTGAATATCGACCCCGATCGTCCGGGAACTTTGTCGAGTAAAGTGCTTGGCATTATCCGCGACCTTGGCTTTAACGGCGTGATTATGAGCGATTCCCTCGGCATGATGGGAATCCGGGCAAAATACGGTCTTGTTGAATCAAAGGGGCTTGCGGTAAATGCGGGTGTTGATTTGCTGCTCCATTACGCGCAGGATAATAAAACCGAATTTGATGCGGTAAGAGAAAGCTATGATAACGGCGAAATCGACATGGAAATGCTCGACAAAGCTGTTAAGAGAGTTCTCGCAGCGCAGGCAAAAACAATGGCAGAACCGAAGTTTACCTCTCTTACCGAAGAAGATATAGAAAAATTTGAACGCATTAATAAAGATTCTATTTATACGAAAACAGACGAAGGGGTGCCGGTTTCCATTTCCCGTGACGGAAAGCACTATTTTGTGATACTGGTAAGAAGCGGCGCCAAATTAAACGCGGGCGGAAAAATGCTGGTCGATACTTACACGACCGATTGGCATCAGCCGATGCAGCTGGAAAAAAGGATCAGTGAGCTTTTCCCCAATTCTGCGGTGGTCATGATCGAGCAGTTCCCGGGACCTATGTCGTGCGCAAGAGTACTCAAGGGCGCGATTGATTATGATGATGTTGTGTTTATTACGTTCTCCGAACCGATGGCCTATACCGGACCTGAGCACATTACCCGCCGGATTGAAAGTGTGATCAATTCCATGCAGCACAGCGGTCAGCTTTCAACCTTGGTGCATTTCGGAAATCCTGTTGTCCTTGAAGATTTGAATCATATACAGCGTTATGTTTTTGGTGCACAATCGAAAAATTGTGCATTGGCGACACTCGATGTGCTGGCGGGACTGTATGGCGCAAAAGGTAAGCCTGTGTTTCAGGCGAAATTGAAATAAAGCGATGCAAATCGATTTTCATCCCTCTAAGGATTATATTGATTGGATAAGGAGATAAGTATGGAAAGCGTCAGTTTGAAACTCATACCTCAACCTAAGAAGATCC
Source organism: Faecousia sp. (assembly GCA_045646265.1). Classification (GTDB taxonomy): domain Bacteria; phylum Bacillota; class Clostridia; order Oscillospirales; family Oscillospiraceae; genus Faecousia. The sequence goes on along the minus strand of JAZRKL010000018.1, from coordinate 41,024 downwards.
AATATACAAATGAACTGTTGGATAACAGGGGCATAAAAATATTAACGGCACCAGCCGATCCTCGTATCCGTAGATTGATTGAAAAACTACCTTTGTCGGATATGGGTGTTGACTTGAGGGTTGAAGTTGACGGCACAAATCTTGAAAGTTACACAATAAATATCACAAAAGAGGAAATCCACATCAAAGCCGATGGGATAAAAGGCGCTTTTTATGGCATTCAGACTCTGCGTCAGATTTTTGAGAATATCAGCATCCCCTGCTGCAAGATTCAGGATTCGCCTGACTTTGAATATCGTGGTGCTTATCTGGATATTACGCGCGGCAAAGTGCCGAAGCTTGAAACGATCAAGAAATTCATTGACAAGATCGCCTATTACAAAATGAATTCCTTGCAGCTGTATGTGGAGCATACCTATGAATTCGAGGAATACGGCGACAATCTGGAGCGAACAGGTTACATCACATCGGCAGAGTTAAAAGAACTGGATTCGTACTGTCAGGATAATTTTATTGAATTTATACCGTCTCTTTCCTCTTTTGGCCACTTGTTCGAGCTTTTGCAAAAGGACCGGTATCAACATTTGCGCATACTGGACAATTACAAACCGGAGCGTCATTTCTGGGTGGAAAGAGCAAAGCACCACACAATAGATCCTCTAAATCCGGAAAGCTTTGCTCTGATCAGAAGTTTGATCGACCAATACCTGCCCAATTTTACTTCTGAATGGTTTAATATTTGCTGTGATGAAACATTTGACCTAAAAGAAAGCGAGCGCTACAAGGATCAGGATAAAGGAGCGCTATATATCAATTTTGTCTTGCAGATCATCGACCATTTGCGAAAAAATGGTAAAAAAATAATGATGTGGGGAGATATTCTGTTAAACCACCCAGAGCAAATTAATAAGCTTCCTGATGACGCGATTCTTCTCAACTGGTTTTACAAGGAAAATCCTGATCCGGAGCGTATTAAGTGTTTCCGCGATGCAGGTAAAACGCAGGTCTTGTGCGTTGGTACCTCAACATGGTCAAGGTTCTGTGAGAATATGCATGTTGCCTTGTGCAATATCCAAAATATGACCCGGCTTGGATATCAGTACGGTGCGCGGGGTATTCTTACTTCCATTTGGGGCGATAATGGCCACACTTCAAGCCTGGCGCTTGCGGAGTGTTCTCTTGCATTTGGTGCGGAACGGTCATGGAATGTGGAAACGAACAAAGAAGATATTTTCAGCAAGGTCGATAAGCTTACCTACAAGGCAGACGGACTGTCCGAGTATGCAAAAGAGCTTTGCGATCTTGAGAGCGAAGTGCCTTGGATCGGCGCAATTCTCCTTTATGAAGACAGGTGCATGGGTATAAAACATAACTTTCCGTATTATGCCGATGAGGTCGTGCAGCCGTTCTTGAAAAAATGCAAGGATTATTGCAAACGGCTTGAGAATGAGCCATATGATACTGATCATAAAAAGGAAATGCTGGTTGTTGCGGAGGGACTCATGGTAATCGCTGAAATCGGTGCTGCGCAAAATGGCAGCAAGTGCGAGCGTTTCACCAACACAGCCCAGTGGCTGAAGAAGTTCAGGGAGTTGTGGCTTTCCAATAACAAGGAGAGTGAATTAAGAGAAATTGAGAACATATTTACCTCTTTGGAAATGAAAGGGGAATCGGAATGAGAACATATATTACCGACTTTTTCGAGGAATTTATTTTTCCCCAAGAGGCCAGAAGTGCAGTAATTGCCGGCTATGATCAGATACGGAATACCGATGTTTGGAATATCTTTGAAACGTATATCAAGGAATATGAAGCAACCGATAAACTTGATTGGCATCTTTCTGCCGATGAAATAACCGGTGCAGCCGCGCAGCTTGGTATTCATGCGTATACCTCTCACTTAATATTTCTGATTTGCCTTACCAAGCATGTCCGAGCATTGTACCAAAGGAATGGGTATTCCTATGAAATGTTCAAGACAACTTTCTCCGATTTGAGATACAAGCTGTTTGAATGTCACCGTGTGCATTCTGTCTGGGGAAATGAGGTGCTACGGGTTTGGTATGGCAGATTCTTTGAGATGAACCTCTTTGGCATTGAAAGATTCCAATTTGAAAAACGTGAATTCTGGGATGTGAGAGGCTATGAAAAGAACGGAAAGCGGATAGAAAAAGGTGATTTGGTAATCAATATCCATATTCCGTCTGACGGCCGACCTCTTACTAAAGAAATCATAGATGATACCTTCTCCAAAGCATATGACTTCTACAAAGACCTCTTTGATGACGGCATCGTTCCCTTCACGTTGCGGTCTTGGTTACTGTATGAAAAACACAGAGAATTTTTACCGCAAAACTCCAATATATTAAGATTAATGGATTATTTTGACATTCTGAACAGTATGGATGATGAGCGGTTTGCTGATTGGTGGCGTGTTTTTAACAAGCCGTATAACAACAATATTGACGAAATGCCTACGGATACGAGTCTGCAGCGGGCGTTTGTGGATTGGGTTAAAAAAGGGAATGTGCCGGGACGCGGTGACGGAATACTGTTGTATAAAAAATAACAGAAAAATGTAGGGACCCCATGATTCCGAAAGAGTTGCACAGAGCAATTTCATCGCTCGTCGAGGATAAAATGGTTTTATTGAAAATTAGTATCATAGTCGCTATTCGCGCAAAAAGAGGACTGTTGCAAAACTTACATTCTGCAACAGTCTCTCATAATTAATTCAAATCTAAGTATTCAGCCTTTTTGTAAGTACTTGGAGAAACACCAGTGAAGGCTTTAAAGGTTCTGCAAAAGCTTTTCGGTTCGTCAAAGCCTGTGCTTCCGGCGATTTCCGCGATCGTAAGATTGGTCTCACGAAGTAAGGTGCATGCTACCTGGATTCTGTAGTGATTCAAGGTATAGCGAAAAGTTCTTCCAGTTATCTTCTTAAAGTTATTGCAAAAATGTGTTTCACTGTAACCGCAAAATGACGCGATCTCTTTCGTAGTGATTTTTTCAGCATAGTTTTCGTGTATATAGTCAAGTGCATTCTGGATATTTGATACCGATACGATGGTTGATAATTTATTATCGGCAGCTTGGGTTAAAAAGTGATCATAAATATACGCGAAAATTTTAAATACATTACCTTTTATATTCAGCGCTGAAGTTTCCGTTATATTTCTTCTGTGATGATATATTTCGTTCAGTAGGTCTAAAAGATGTGTGTGCTCCGGTGTGTTAATATTGAAAACAGGTGTCACAGCAGTTTTTGAAGCAAGAACCTTAAAGAAACTTTCAAGCAATGAGGGCCCTGCGATGATTAACAGACAACGGGTTTCCGGATCCATCGGCATATTGGGAATCTCGTGAGAATGCATTGGTTCTACGATGGAAAAATCTCCCGCGTGCATCACATATGGCTTTTTATCAATGATCAAAGAAAAAGAACCCTGTAAGCAGAAAGTGAGTTCATATTCCATATGGACATGTTCGTAATAGGGGGCAGGCTTATGGATAAAGGTGGTATATGCTCTGGAGCCAAGCCGTAAAGGTTCAAGTATCATGGTATCCCTTCTTAAGTACGGTTTTATTTTATTATATGCAAAATCCATCAGAAGTAAATACGAATTCCATAAAACAAAATTTTTGTGAATAATTCAGTGGTTTTTGTAATCCCGATATAGAAATTGGTGGCATTTTTAGTAAGACTTTGCTATAATAAGAAAAATGAAGGGAAGGGATGTTTTTATGAGAACGATCCAGGCACAGGCCATCACAGATACCGTGGCGGCCCTTTGCATTGAGGCGAATTTGAAGTTGCCGGAGGATGTCCGTTCAGCGCTGGAAGAAGCAAGAAAACAGGAGCCTTGGCCCCTTGCCAAAAGCACGCTGGACCTGTTGGGCGAGAATCTGGTTGCTGCTGACCGGCAGCACATGCCCATCTGCCAGGACACAGGCATGGCATGTGTCTTCGTGGAATTGGGTACTGATGTCCACATCGAGGGCGATTTTGAGGCCGCCATCCACGAGGGTGTCCGCCGTGGCTATGGGGACGGCTATCTGCGCAAAAGTATCGTAGGGGACCCTTTGCGCCGTGCCAATACCGGAGACAACACCCCCGCTGCTATTACCGTTCATTTGGTAAATGGCGATTGCTGCAGCATTACTGTGGCGCCTAAGGGCTTCGGCAGTGAGAATATGAGCCGTCTTGCCATGCTGAAGCCTGCTGACGGTGTGGAAGGCTTTAAGAAGTTTGTGCTGGATACCGTCAAACAGGCAGGTTCCAATCCCTGTCCGCCTATCGTGCTGGGTATCGGTGTGGGCGGCTGCTTTGACAAGGTGGCATACCTTGCCAAAAAGGCGCTGCTGCGGCCTCTGGATCAGCCCCACGCGGATCCCTACTATGCCGCCCTGGAAAAGGAACTGCTGGACGCGGTGAACGCTTTGGGCATCGGCCCTCAGGGTTTCGGCGGAAGAACCACCTGCCTGGGATTGGCTATTGAAGCTATGCCCACCCATGTGGCAGGTCTGCCGGTGGCTGTGAATATTTCCTGCCATGTGACCCGCCGTGCAACGGCCAGCCTGTAAGGAGGGAAACGCTATGCAATATAAACTGACGACCCCCTGCACCGCAGAAGACTTGAAGCTGCTTCGCGCGGGCGATACGGTGCTGCTCAGCGGTATCGTCTATACCGCCCGTGACGCGGCCCATAAGCGGATGTGCGAGGCTCTGGACGCAGGTGAAACTCTGCCCTTTGCGTTGGAAGGCAGCGCGATCTACTATGTTGGCCCTACACCGGAAAAGCCGGGCCAGATCATCGGTTCTGCCGGTCCCACCACCTCCGGCCGTATGGATGCCTATTCTCCCCGTTTGCTGGATCTGGGCAACAAGATCATGATCGGCAAGGGCAAGCGGGACGCGGCAGTGAAAGACGCGGTTGTCCGCAACGGTGCTGTGTATATGGCAGCGCTGGGCGGTGCCGGCGCGCTGATGTGCCAGTGTGTTAAATCTCTGGAGATCATCGCCTGGCCGGATCTTGGCTGTGAGGCCGTACGGCGGCTTCGGGTGGAAGATATGCCGCTAACCGTGATTCTGGATGCTCATGGCGGTGACCTCTATGAAAGCGGCCCCAGCGCCTATCTGCAGACCCTTTGATAAAGCAGGGGCGGATGACTACATCCGCCCTCTTTTTGAAAAATAGAAAAGAAAAACCTTGACAGCCTGTGAAAAAGATGGTACAATACGCCTTGCGATGGTGCCTGGCACCCGTGACCTGAACGGGCCTTTAGCTCAGTTGGTTAGAGCCTCCGGCTCATAACCGGATCGTCCCGGGTTCGAATCCCTGAAGGCCCACCACGAAAATTCGGCCTTCGCCGTTCATATATAGGGGTATAGCTCAATTGGTAGAGCGGCGGTCTCCAAAACCGTAGGCTCTGGGTTCAAGTCCTAGTGCCCCTGCCAGAAAAGTTCGACAGCAAAAGCTGTCGGACTTTTCTGCGTGGCACTAGGACTTGAAAGGGCGGCACCAGTCCGCAGACTGGTGTAAAAAGTGTCCGGTGGACACTTTTTAGCCCGTGGGAAAGTCCATGAAGCCCCGAACGCACCCGGTACGGGTGTGGACGGGGCTTCATAGGTATGCGCGAAGGACAAAGGTTCTGTTTTATATTGAAAAAACAGAAGCCTTATGCTATAATAAACCCAGGGGAGCGGTGCCGCGCGATCGTTTTTGCGGCATCCGCGCAATGTGAATCACCATGGTTGGAGGGAAAAATATGCGGTGCGTACATCTTGATTTTCACACCAGCCCATATATCGAAGGTGTGGGCAAAGATTTTGACAAAGAGCAATTTGCGCAAACACTCAAAGACGCAAATGTGGAGCTGATGACGGTTTTTGCCAAGTGCCATCACGGCTATACCTACTATCCATCACAGGTTGGAACGATGCATCCGGGACTTCATTTCAACCTGCTCAAGGAACAAATTGATGCGATCCATGCCGCAGGCGCAAAAGCACCGATCTATATCACTGCGGGATGGAGCGTAAAAGATGCCGACGAGCATCCGGAATGGCATCAAATAGATTTCTTCACGAAAAGGCCCATGTATATGGGACCGGAACCTGTTAAGGATGCCGATCCTGAAGAGCCCAAGAGCGAATGCACGTGGACGACACTCTGCCTTCTGGGTGGTTATGGGGAGCATCTGGCGGACATTACCCGTGAGGTCTGTGAAAATTTTGATGTTTCCGACGGTATCTTTTATGATATTTGCTTCATCGGGGAAGCCTGTGCGTGCGAATCCTGCCGCAATGGTATGGTAAAAATGGGCCTTGATCCGGATGACTATGAGGATGCCAAGGAGTATTACACACGGGGACACATTGCGTTAATGAAGCGGCTGACGGGCATCGTGCATGAATACGCAAAGGATGCAACTGTATTCTATAACGGTGGTGCCAACATGTATAGAACGGCATATCACCCGTACCAAACCCACTTTGAACTGGAAGATCTGCCCACTGCCTGGGGCGGATACGATCAGATGCCCATCCGCGCGAAGTTCTTTGAAAAGTACGGCAAGCTCTTCCTAGGCATGACCGGCAAATTCCATCATGCATGGGGAGAATTCGGTGGATTTAAGAATAAGGAAGCCCTCCGGTATGAGTGCGCGGATATGCTCAGTGTGGGTGCTTCTATGTCGGTGGGTGACCACCTGCATCCCTATGGAGCGCTGGATGAGAGCACCTACGCTGTAATCGGCCACGCATTCGATTACGTGAAGCAAATTGAACGTTACTGCGAAAACACCCGGGCCTATACGGACCTTGGAATCTGGCTCGGCCACGATGGAAATGCCAATATGGGTGCCTCAAAGCTCCTGCAGATCATGCATCTGGAATATGATGTGGTTGGCTCCGGTGATGATCTGGCAAAGTATAAATGTATCCTTCTGCCGGATAAGGTCAATTTGTCAGAGGATGATCAGTGCGCTTTGCGTGGATTTGCGGAGAACGGAGGAACACTCATAGCAAGCTATGAGAGCATTTTTGATGGCCTCGGCATTGAAAAAATCGGACCGTCGGGGTCGGATAAAGACTTCATTCGGTGCGATGTGGATGCGTTTACCACGCCTTTCCTGTCCTACTCCAGTGCCTATAAAGTAAATACCGATGGTCAGGTTCTGGCGCAGGTCCACGAACCCTTGTTTAACCGTACGGTTGGCCATTACTGCGGTCACAAAAATACGCCTTACAAGACGGAACCAGCGGAGTATCCTGCACTGGTAAAATGCGGGAATGTACTTTACTTTGCGCATCCCGTTTTTGAAGCATATAACGCATCCGGCAACTATGTTCTCGAGCGGTACATGATAAAAGCTATCGAGTCGGTATATGACAAGCCAATCATAACAAAAGAATTCCCCTCTTGCGGAAGAGTCAGATTGAGAGAGAACAAAGAGGAAGGTTTCTTTGCTCTGCATATGCTCTATGCACCGCCCGTAAATCGGGGCAACGTATGCCTGCTTCCTGATTTCCCCAAGCTGCATGATGTAAGCGTTACATTGAAGATTCAGAAAAAGATAGCATCCGTAGTTTCCGCTCCCGATGGAACAGAGATTCCGTTCACGCAAGTTGACGGAAGGGTTACACTGCAGATTCCGCCGTTTAATCTCCACAAATTGATCGTTCTAAAATATGCATTGTGCTAAAGGAAACACAGGATTTTTTCCTGTGTTTTACAAAGAGAGATCACATGATTGACTTTAAAGCCTATCATTGTCCTGTTGCTCTGGACAATGGTACAAACCGCTTTTCCTTATTCCGCTTAAATACAGAAAAGCCATATGATATAAATGAATATATTGGAGGTGTTACTATGCCGTTAATTACCAATTCTATTTTTACCGATATTGAAAAAACGCATCTTGAATTTGTCCTTTCTCATTACTTCCTGGAAAAAAGCAATGTAGTTGAACAACTTAACAATATGAAAGAAAGTGAAATCACACGGGAGGTGACACCTTATTACAGGATCATGGAGTTTCGCCCGAATGGCGTCAATCCAGGCCAAGGCCCAATGAATTATTATATCAGCTTTGAGGTTCTGCATGAAAACGGAACTGCCCCAACGGAATTTACATTGTATCAAAGAAATGGTTTTGTATTCGAACTGGAAATCTACAATGCCGATAATTCTGTTGTGGATCTTGATTCCATTATGCTCGGGGAGATCGGGGATATATGTGTTAATCCTCTGTTCTAAAAAGTCGTATCATTTTTGCGTTAACGTTGGATGCGATACCTAAAGTGAGTGTTCACCAAGAAAAAAGTCCGATCCTGTGCATTCTCTTTTTAAGAGAATACCCTAGGATCGGGCTTTTATTTATCACTACTTGATCGTAAACTCCCGGTCAATGATATAGCGGATGTGCTCCAGGCTCTCGGGGGTATACGTAAATTCACCGCTGTTGAACATGAAGACGGAACCAAAGAGCAGAGAACGAACCATCAGTGCCTTCCTGGCCCAAGTTTCATCGCTCAAATTGTATTTCTCCTTAACACGAAGCATGATCTTTTCGGTGATAGAGTTGATTTCGCCGTTCTTGCGGTGGTAGAGATTGTTAAAATCCGCATTTTTCAGCATCAGAATCTGTCGGTAGAATGCGTTTTCCATCAAAAACCGTACATAGCAGGTGGCTACCGTGACCAACTGTTCCCGGGGATCATCGGAGCATTTCTCCAATTCCCGGTTTTGCACCACGGCCCACTGTTCATTCACATAGTCGATGACCGCGCTGATGAATTCCTCTTTACCCTTGAAATGCTTGTAGGGTGCGGCAGTGGAAACACCGCAGGCGGCGGCAACACGCCGGACAGAAAAATTCGTAGCGCCGTATTCGTTGATCTCTTCAATGCCTGCCAGAATCAGAGCTTCCCGAAGGTTACCAGTTTTTGCTGCCATGTTACACCTCCCAGTTACAGATGTTCTTGTGCTAAAAACAAGCCAAGATAAATAATACACGTGGGTGAGCATCTTGTCAAATAAAAGATGCAATATTTTACATTTCTAACAAAGAAAACTTTAAAATATACAGAAGATATAGTTGAAATTCGGCTGCTTTCACATGGTCGATGCAGGAAGGAGCCGTCATTGCTGACGGCTCCTTCCTGGGTTGTCGGTCGTTACTGTTCAACGAACAGATTTGCAGTGGTGCCGTTGCTGTTCAGAGAAATACTCTGATTGGAGTATCTCAGGTAGTAGTTGCTGATCTTCACCTTGTTGTTGCTCAGAGAAACATTGGTAGAATCGCTGGTGCTCAGGGTCAGTGTGGGAGTGGATCCCCACCAGTTGCCCCACCAACTGTTGTTGGACTTGGCATACAGATAATAGGTGGTGCCGTTGCTTACATAGCTCAGCTTGTTGTTGGAGTAGGTCCACAGCAGATCCTCAGTGATCTCAGAGGTGATCTGATTGTTGGAAACGGTTACCTGTACCACAGAGATGGTGTTGTTCTTGTGAGACAGAGCGTAGTACTTGTTTCCGGACACCAGTGTGATCACATGGCTCTTGCCGGAGGCGAATGCGGTAACCTTGCCGTAGACAGATGCGATCTTCTCGGAGTAGCTGTCACCGCAGCGCTCACAGGTGTAAACCATATAGCCGTTGTCTTCGACGGAGTTGTAATTGTGTCCCAATGCTGCGGTGTGGCCATCGGTGTAGCTGATGCCGCATTCGGTGCAGGTATGAACGGTGCTGCCCTGTTGGGTGCAGGTAGCATTGACAGTTTCGGTTTCATAGACATGCTCGCCGGTGATGGTGACAGTGATTTCACCCAGCTTCTCGCCCTGGTAGTATACGCTGCCGATGTAGGTTCCGGCAGTATAGCCGTCGAAAGCCTTGTCCCAGGTGATCATGTCCGTGGTAACGGCAGAGGAACTGTCCGCATGGATGCCGTCAGCACTGGTCTGGATCATAACATTGGACGCAATTGCACTCTCAGTAGCCTGTGCGCCGTGGGGCAGGGTCTGAGTCAAGCTGCCGGCAAGACGGACATAGCTTTCTGTAGCCTTGAACAGACGCACAGAACGGGCATTGGAGGATACTGCGAATCTGTTGACAGAATCGCTTGCCCAGACATAGCCATAGTTCAGATACCAATTCATATTATCATAGTCATAGAGCTGATAAGAACCGTTGGAACTGGAGCCGATATGCCAGTAACCCTTATTGTCCCGGCCGTAGTACATGTTGCCGCCCATGTGGTAGATACCGTTGGTGCCATCCTGGGTCAGCAGGTAGCTGCCGCTTTCGCTGTTGTTATTCACGAAGTAGAATTCGTAGATGGAAGCATTATTCAGGGTAATGGTATTGTTGCTGATGGTCACAGAAGCTGCGCCGACCGTGTTATTGGAATAGGTCAGGGCGTAATTCTTGTTGGAGCCAACGACGATGTACTTGTTGTTGGCACCAATGTCGATACCGTCGGTGTCCAGCACATACTTGCCGGACATGGAGATCCAGCCAATGGATTCGGTGTAGGTATCGCCGCAGCGATCACAGGTATGGACCAGGTTGCCGTTGACTTCTTCGGTGGAATAGCTGTGACCCAGAGCCGCGGTCTCGTTTTCCTGATAGCTGTCACCGCAGTTTGCACAGGTGTGAGTGGTGTAACCCTTCTCGGTGCAGGTAGCTTCGGTGACGACAGTCTGGTAATCATGACCGGTGGCGGGAATGACATCCACATAGCTGTCACCACAGTTGCTGCAGGTATGGGTAACGGAGCCGTTTTCGGTGCAGGTTGCATCCTTGGTAACGGTCTGATACTTGTGGCCGGTAGCAGTTACAGTTTCGCCGATGTAGCTGTCGCCACAGTTGGTGCACAGATGGGTGGTATAGCCGTCCTCGGTGCAGGTCGCATCGGTAGTGATGACGGTATAATTATGGCCGGTAGCCTCGGTGAAATCGCCCACAAAGTTATCACCGCAGCGGTCACAGGAATAAACGGTATGTCCGCCTTCGGTGCAGGTGGGAGCGGTGACGGTGGTAACATAATTGTGACCGTAAGCGTTGATCACTTCGTTGTATGTATGGCCGCAATTGGTGCAGGTGCCGCTGACACTTCCGTCTGTGGTGCAAGTGGCATCGACGGTGACATTCTGATAATTATGACCCAGGGCGGGAACATAGCTATCTACAGTTACCTCACCACAGGTGGAGCAGGTGTGGGTGGTATAACCCTGTTCGGTGCAGGTAGGTGCAGTGACCACGGAGGTGATGGTGTGGCCCAGGGCATCCACATAATTGTCGGTATAGCTGTGACCGCAGACCTTGCAGGTGTGGGTGGTGTAACCGTCTTCAGTCTCAGTGGGATCCACGGTTACGGAAACATAATCATGGCCCAGAGCTGCGGTCTTGTCATAAATGCTACCTTCGCCGCAAACGGTACAGGTGGAACTGGTATAACCGCCTTCGGTACAGGTGGGAGCGACCACAACAGTTTCGTGGCTGTGGCCCAGTGCGTCGATGCGATCGGTAATATAGCTGTCACCGCAGGAAGTACAGGTATGGGTGGTATAGCCGTCGGTGGTGCAGGTGGGTTCAGTGATCACAGACTGGTAGTTGTGACCGGTAGCGGGGACGACCTCGCTGTAATGATCACCGCAATCGCAGTAGTAGGTGATGGAGCCGTCGGTGGTGCAGGTCGCATTCACAACGGCGGTGTTGTAATTGTGGCCCAGAGGATCAGTGTGATCGGCAATATAGCTGTCGCTGCAGTAATCGCAGGTGTAGGTGGTGAAACCGCCCTCAGTACAGGTGGCATTGGTGATAACACTAACATACTTGTGACCGGTGGCAGGAATGGTTTCCTTGTAGGTGTCACCGCAGTTGGCGCAGGTGTATACTTTGCTGCCGTTTTCGGTGCAGGTTGCGCCGGTTTCAGCACATTTATAATTGTGTCCCAGTGCCTTGATCACTTCAACGGTGCTCTCGCCGCAGCCGGTGCAGGTGGTGGTGATGGAGCCGTTTTCGGTGCAGGTTGCGTTTACAGTTACGGTTTCAAAGGTGTGCTCATGGGTATTGACCACAAAGTAGTCAGGATTCTTTTCGGCCAGACGTGCAATGAAGTACATCACATTGCTCTTGTTGGACTCATAGTTGGCATTGGGCTCATCGCACCAAACGCAGTTCATGGAGCCGGCAAGATTGGCCAGTGCCATGGTAGAGCCGTCGGCGACCTTGGTAACAGGGGTGTTGTTGACACCGTTGTAGGCATTGTCATAACCGTAGCCGTCGCTGGTTCTGCCAATAACATAATACCAGTCGTCGTTGGTGTTGAGAATTTTGTGTCCCTTGGAGACCAGGTATGCAGGGGATGCTACATAGTAAGTGCCCCAGGCGGGAATCCAGTATGCGATGATAATGTCCTTATCAAAGGCGGTGTCATCGTTCTGGTTGAAGTAAATACCGTCGTTGAAAGCGATGGGCTGCATGCCGGCATTTTTGATGATAGCAGCTACATCATTGATGTATTTGACATAATCACTGTACCAGCCGTTGCTCTGCATGTAGCCGAAGCCCATGGAGCCGCTGGAGTGGACATCGGCGGCATACTCGTCAGCGCCAATGTTGAAGTACTCAGATCCTCTGGCAGCAAAGTAATCCACATACTTTTTCACCAGAGCCTGTGTGAATGCAACCGCGGTGGCATTGGACAGGGAAACGGTGGTGGTGGAAGTCTTGGTGGAAGTGGAGCCCCACCAACCGCTGCTGATTTTTGCGCTGTAAGCGGGAGAGGAAATACCCACATATTCAGCAGCGTCCAAAATGGCGCTCATGTGTCCGGGAGAATTGACCAGAGGGATGATGCCGATTCTCTTGGAAGCTGCATAGCTGATGATGGAGTCCATCTCGCTCTGAGACCATTCACCGGCATGGGCAAAGCTGACGTTACCAGACTTAATGCCGGCGGTAACCTTATCACTGGCATAGGTGGTGGAGCCTACGGTGACGGACATATCGTCCAGAAGCAGACGCAGACCGCCGTTGCCGATTGCCAGCTCCATGTGTGTATAGCCGGATGCTGCCAGGGAATCGATGATTTCCTTGACCTGGCTGACAGTAAAGTACTTACGGCCTACATCCAGATGGAATACACGGATAAAATCTTCATGGGAAGTTGCTGCAGATGTGTTGACAGGCAAAACGAATGTCAGCATCAAAGTCAGTGCGAGGAATAAAGAGAGAATGCGCTTTTTCTGTTTTATGATGTTCATAAGATCCTCCGTTTTTTTATTTTTCGCTGGTAATGAACTGTTCTCGCAAAAGCTAGCTTGGATTTACAGCCCAATAACACCCCCCGAAACAAAATGCCCATAATTCACAATGCTGCCCTCTGCTGAGGATTTGAATAGCGGAAGTCAAACACCCCAAAAACGGTTAGCATTGCTAACTAAAATGGAAAATTACGTGGTTAGCAGCGCTAACCACATAGGAAAATATATGGTTAGCGCTGCTAACCATATAGAATTATAACACCGGTTAAAAAAAAGTCAACAGGTTTATGGGAAAAATTATAAGAAAACTACAGATTATTACAATGTTTTTTATATTTGTTTGGGAAACTCAATAATCTAAGCAAGCCGGCGACAGGGCAGAAACAAAAAAACACTTGGGGCGCTGTCCGACGGACGGCGCCCCAGAATGGTTTATTCGAATTCGCCGGTCCATTCCGGATCCCAGGGGTAGTACATACGCATGACCTCGCCGCCCCGCTTGGAGGATTCCTCGGCGTAAATGCCGGGCAGTGTCATAGCAAGACCGGCCTTCAAACTGATGGGTGCGGGCTTACCGTTGACAATCGCATCCAGGAAATGGTCCATCATTGCAAAATCCATGCCGCCGTGACCGCCCGCAATGGCCTTTGGATTGTTCTCATAGCCGGGAGGTGTGGAGGAGCCGTCGATCTCTTTCAGATTGGCATCAAGCTCTTTATGAGAATTATAACGGATCACAGACTTACCGCACCGGTCAATCTGCTCTATATATCCCTGTGTGCCGAATACCCGATAGGCGTGATGGCCGATATCTGCTCTGCAATAGCCGTTGCGTAGCAAACGGATCACGACACCGGAATCGGTCTGGAACTGGGCGCAGGACATGTCGTCTTTTGCGTGCCCTGCTGCAATGGCCAGCTCGTCCCGGCAACCGGTACCGAAACAGGAGACTTTACGAAGCTCTTCGTTCAGGATGGTCAGCAGAGGACCAAGGGAGTGGGTGCAGTAGCGAATGGGACACAGCAGTTTCCGCCAATCGCCGTTTTCGTTGAGATGCACGGAAAAACTGCTGCCGGGAAGGCTCCAGTGGATGTACTCAGCTTCCATGTAGTAGGGTTCACCCAGAAGGCCCTTTTTATAGAAATCCTGCAGGAGAATGGTATATTTCCGCTCATTGGGATTGGAACCGACAGAAATAGTAGCCTTGGAGCGTTCAGCGGCTTTCCAGAGACTTTCTGCCTCCTTCAGATTTGCCACAACGGGAATATCGGTAAGAACATGAATGTTCTTATCCAATGCCTTTTCACAGAAGGCTGCGTGGACATCCGCGCCGGTCTCTACGATCACAATATCCAGCGCTGCCTTCTCCAGCATTTCGTCGTAATCAGAATAAAACTGCGCCTTGGGGAACATATCCGACATGGCCGCGGCAGACAGCCACTGCTGCTCAAACCAGTTGCTGGGGAACAGATCGCATGCAGCGGCAAGGGTAACACAATCAAATTCCGCGGCAAGCTTGGCCATTTGGCGCCCCCGGTGTCCCAAACCCACAACGCCAATTCGCAATTTTTTCATAAATCGTTTATCCTTTCTTTTTTGTATGTTAATTTAGTTGCATCAATGCGATGGAAATAATGCTCAAGAGCATGCTCAGATAATGCAGTTTCGTGTATTTCTCTTTATAAAGGAAAACAGACACGACATATCCAAGGAGCAGGCCAACAGCCTTGTTCACCGGAGTAAGGATCGACAGCGGCATCAACATGATCAGCGCCAGATTCAAAGCATTTTTAAAACCGTTTAACAAACCTGCACCGATGCCGTAGAGGCAACCCTGACGAAGGGTTTTCAGCATACTCTTTCTTTCTAATACTGCACCCATTATGAACAGGAACAGTGAGGCACCGGTTAGGGTGATGACCATAAATTCGTTGCTGTGCTGGCCGTCAAACTGGGATTGCTGCATTTTTGATACCACCGTGATCAGACCGTTGCTAAGCAGTACGATCAATACGAATAGCAGCCATTTGGCGGAAACACTGCCACTATTTTCTTTCTGGCCACTCTTTTCACGGCGTGCGTAGCACATAAGAAGAACAGAGGCGATGGACAGCACAAGGGCAATGTAGGTAAATGCATTTGCGGTCTCATGCAAGAAGAATAGTCCATAAATGATTGGGACGATGAAGCTCATAGAGCAAATGGTCTGCGTGAGAAAATAATTGCCGGAACTGTGGGCCAAATATGCAAAGTAAAAACCGGCGGCATACAGAAGCGCATTTACCAGACCGTACCCCCAGATGCCGGAGACAAAATGCATGCCGTCCCGGTCGCTGATCAGGAAAAAAAGCATTGCAAAAAGGCAGATCACACCGTTGAACAGCATGCCGCCAGCACCGTATTTTCTGCCATACCGCCTTACCATCATGGTTTCACCCTGATGCGCCAGCTGATGGGCAATCATATAAAGAGCTACCATATTTTCCTCCACGTTGCTTTGAATTTGACTTCATTATAGGACAGTACAATACAAGTTGGTATGGAAGAAAACCACACAAATCTGTAAAATATCCATATTTTCTTGACGAATCTGGATAACGGCAATATAATGAGGCCAAAGTGAGGTGCAGCTATGAGAGCAATCTGTAATTATCTCCCTCCGTCCTCCGAAAATAAGCCGATAGCTTATCACCATTTTGTTTACGAGGCGGATCTGTATAAGCTGGAACAGCCTTTTGTTCATGGAAGCTTCCATATGCATCTGGCGTATAAAGGGGAGGCCACCCTCTGTGTAGGGGATGAAAAATATCACCTGACACCCGGAACGCTGTTCATTACCTTTCCTTATCAGCAGCATGAGATCATTGATTATAAGGATTTTACCTACCTGTACATTACTTTCGATGGTCCCGAAGCCGGGAAGCTGCTTGAGCAGTTTGGCATCAGCAAGTCACGGATGGTGTTCAAGCGGTTTTCTCATATTTTGGATTTTTGGATGACATCCATTCGCCGGGCAAATCCCAACAATCTATCCATACTGACGGAAAGTGTATTACTTTATACCCTTTCATATATTGAGCAATCTGAGCGCAAAAAGGCATATCATGCAAGTCCGCAGGTGGATGCCATTGCCCAGTATATCCACAACAATTACACAGACCCTGAGTTGTCTATCACAAAACTTGCGGACATTTTCGGATTCAGCAAGAAATACCTGTCAGCGGTTTTTTCTAAAAATATGGAAATGAATTTTACGGACTATCTTTCCAAGGTTCGTATCGAACAGGCCATAGAATTGATGGGGAGGGAGAAACTCTCCGTGGCAGAACTGGCAGGCAGGTGTGGCTTTTCCGATCCTTTCTATTTCTCCAAGGTTTTTAAACGGATCACAGGAGCATCCCCTTCCAAATATGAATAGAATATCTTCTGATTATCGGAGGTAAAACGCATATGAAAAAAGCCTTGAAGATCATGCTGTGCGTGGTGTTGGCAGTGGTGGTTTTGACGGCTGCCTTGGTGGGCGGTATGGTTTTGTATTCCAAGAACTATGCGCCTGAGGCACAGCCAGAAACCGCTGCCAACGAAACCGGTCTGGTACAGGCCTATGGAAAATCACTCTACGATGCTGCGGGAAACCGCCTGCAGCTTAAGGGTATCAACGCGGGACAGATTCTGCTGCAGGAAGGCTGGATGAGTCCCTTCGCTCTGGCACCGCTGAAAAATGAGGACGGTTCCTATGTGAAGGATGCTGACGGAAATATCCAGTACCCGGAGTTTACGGAAGAGGAATTTCGCACTGCTTTAAAAAATAATCCCAATCTGCAGGGATATGCGCTGGAAGACCTTTTAAAGCTGTACTGGGATTGCTTCTTTACAGAGAAGGACTTCCGTATTATTAAGGAGGATCTTGGATTTAACACTATCCGTCTGCCCTTTTATTACTTAAATATTCTCAATGAGGATCTGAGCCTGAAAAGCGAAGAAGAGGCTTTTTCCTATCTGGATTGGTTTGTGGAAAATGCCGCGAAGAACGGCTTGTATGTGGTGCTGGATCTTCACGGCGCGCCGGGCAGCCAGAGCGGCTATGAGCATTCCGGCTCCACCAAGGCGGCCGGCCTGTGGGACAGTGAAGAAAATGTGGCCGCGGCGGTGGCTCTTTGGGATTTTGTTTCCCAACACTATACGCAAACACGCCCGGATCTGGGAGCATGGATTGCTACCTACGATCTGATGAACGAACCTACCTATGCATATCGAGGTGTCACTACCAAAGGGTGCTGGGATGTATTCGATCAGATTTATGATGCCATCCGGGAAAACGGCGATAATCATGTGATCACCATGGAGGCCTGCTGGGATTTCAGTAAGCTGCCGGACTCTGCTGACTACGGCTGGGAGAATGTGCAGTATGAGTATCACTGGTACAACTGGTTCTCGAATGTGCTGCCCTACGACCTGTTCTATGCCTATCAGGATCTTTCCAACATCGGCCGGGATTATGATGTGCCGGTGCTGATCGGTGAATTTACATTCTTTGAGGACCGGGACGCATGGCAGAAGGGTCTGGAACTCTTTGACCAGCGGGGATATTCCTGGACTATCTGGAATTACAAGACCACCGTTACCGGCTGGTGGACCTCTTCCTGGGGCGTTTACACCTGCCAACTGAAGTTTATTACCGAAAACGATGAGGTCAAGTGCAATGTTGCCACCTGTACCTATGATGAATTCGTAGCCGCCTGTGAAAAGACACGAACGGAAAACTGCGTCACCGGCACGCTCTACGAAGTACTGAAAGCCTATCAGTGAGATACAATCGGTGGTATGGTAAATGATCGTTTACGGGCCTACGGCCAAATTGAAAATGTAAAATTGAAAATGGAAAATTGTTGTATTTGCTGACGCAAATGATTTAAATAGTCGCCAAAGGCGACACCTTAATTTTCAATTTTCAACTTTCAATTTTCAATTGTGCAGCATCGCTGCAATGCTAAACGATCATTTGTAATTAACAAGATATAACAAAAGCCATCACAGTTGGGCTGTGATGGCTTTTGCTGTTTCGTTATGCGGCGTTGCGCTTGGTCTGCACCAGGTCAAAGATCTTCTTTGCCAGAAAGCAGCCAAGGAAGGCAAAGGCGGTGCCCAGGATCACGGATGCCAGAACATCGGTGGGGTAGTGGACATACAGATACATCCGGGAGAAGGCGATCAGCACTGCCAGAATCATGGCAGGGATGCCCAGCTTGCGGTTGTGAACCGTCAGAGCCACGGCAGCTTCAAAGGAAGCGATGGTATGGCCGGAGGGGAAAGAAAAATCGTGGGGAGTGGCCACCAGCAGCGCGATGGTCTTGCCAAAATGCTGCAGTTGGTAATCATAGGGGCGAATTCTGCCAACCCAGGGCTTTAGAATCATGTTGCACACCACAACACCGATCAGCAGAGCAATGCCCATGCTGAGACCTGCTTTGCGGTACTTGGGAATCAGCAGAAGAATCACGGAAGCAGCGATCCAGAAGATGCCCGCGTCACCCAAAACGGTGATCAGCGGCATGATAAAATCCAAAAAACCGCACTGCAGATTGGCAGCGATCCAATCCAGAATGGGAAGGTCAAAGCGCTCAGCAAAGAAACTTAAGATGTCCATGGCTTATTCTCCCTTCGGCGTGTCGAACCGGGCCTGCAGAACCATAGGCTCCAGAACATAGGAATCGGCCAGAGAGATGGTACCGTTTGCAGTGGGAGCGAACACCAGAGATAAAGTCACATTGCCCTCTGCATCAGTGGCCTCGGTGAACCAACCGATGAATTCCTTACCCTCGGGAACTGTAACAGCAGGGTGGGTCAGGAAATTGGTGGAGGCATCGACCATGCCGCTTTCCAGCACTTCGTTATCCTGCATCCATGTCAGCCGGACCTGGGTCAGAATCTCATGGATATTCACATTGGTCATGTTGTTGACCAGCCACTGACCGTCCTTGTTCTTTTCCAGAAACATGGTGGTGTTCACAGGGAAGGCCTTCAGAGAACCGTCGTTACGGTAGGTGTTCAGGGTGATCTGAATTCTGGCAGAGAACAGATCATCGGTGTAACGGTGGTATTCGGAAATGGTGTAATCGGAGAAGTCATAGCGGGCATAACCCTTGAACCACAGCTCATTCTTGTCAATGGTCTTATAGATGGTAGATTTGGTATCGAAATGCTTATGCAAATTTGCGCCCTTTGCGCCGATCATGTGCTTGCAGTAAGCATAGGTGGCATCCACCAGCGCATCCTGCTCTGCTTTGGAGATCTTGGAAGCGTCGGTTCCGGCCAGCTGGCTTTCGGAGTAGGTATTGGTTGCTTCGTCGTACTCCAACGCAACAACAGCGCCGTTTTCGTCAATGACCATGACTTCGGGGGCAATCAGAAAACCCTTTGCGTACAATGTAGCGGTGCGTGTTCCGTGCATACCATCCGGCAGGTAACCGTCCACCACGGAGGACGTGGTTTTGACCACATAGCTTTCGTCCAGAGGAACACCGTTGAGGGTGACGGTGCGGCCCGGCTGGGTCAGAATTGTCACATCCTCGTTACGCGTAAAAAAACCGGCTTCTACCTTGTCCAGATCCCACTGGGGAATCTCCAGCTCGTCGGTGATGGGGTTCTGCATGGTGAAGGTGGCGACCTTTTCATCACCCAGCTTGACGATGTACTTCTGACCACCGGAAAGACCGGCGGAGGTTTTGGAGTAGGTCAGTTCACTCTCACCCACTTTTGTCTGCATATAGGTCACATAGGCATCCTTGTCTTCAAACTGTGTGCCTTCCAGACCGGCCATGTCATAGATTTTGCCCCAATCGGGATCGGCAAAAATTTCGTCAAAGATCTCCTGGCTGCGCTTGTCCGGCTGAGAAGCCTCATAGGCGGTCAGCCAATCGTTCAAAAGCCCCAGACCGTAGTGGATGCCGTAGACAGCAGCACCAATGAGCATCAGATACAGCAGATAGAAGATCACGGTACCTACCCGGATGCCCTTCTTTTTCTTCTCTTTTTTGGCCTTGGCAGGCTTGGCGGGTGCGGATTTTGCTTCAGCAGCGGGGATCTCTACAGCCACCTGCTCCTGAGCGGCCAGTTCTTCATCCATGATTTGATCCGCGGTCAGTGTGGTGACGATCTTTTTCTGATGGTCGACCTTGGCTGCGACTTTATTTTCTGCTAAAAATTTACCTTGATACATAATCAGTCCTCACTTTCCGGGCGTACCATGAAGAAGTTAGGCATTCTTCTGGGCTCCTTCTGGAGCAGGGAGTAGTTGTTGATCATGGAAACCTTGCCGGTTTCATGGTCACGGTATAGCATAACGGTGGAAGAACCGCCGTCCAGATTACAGGCATTGACCGCACCGTATTCCACCATGATGTCGATCAGGTCCGCATAGGTACCGCCCAGGGAGCTGGCCTGGCGGCCATCGATGCACAGGAAGATCACAGCACCGTCAGCACGCTGACCGATAGCGGTACGGGGATTCAAACCGGAATTAACGCTGTAGGCTTCCTCGTTGATTATGCCATTCATGATCAGCACAGGGCCAAACTCACAGCCATCGCGGATATTCAAGTCCATTGCCTTGGTAGCGGTCATGGATTGGGCGACCACCAGAACATTATCCTTGTTGAAGCCCACAAAACCCTTCTGGGGAACCATGTCGTGATGACCGTTGAAAACCACTTCGCCGCCGGCCACCACCAGACCGCAGGGAACGCTGCCAACGATAGGATCGGCAGTGCCGTCGTCAAAGAATGCACCGGCATTGATAGCGGCGATGGCACCCTCGTTTTCGATAGCCTGGGTAATGCGCACACCGGGGATGTCGTGGGAGTAATGCTTAGTGGAGGTTGCCTGATAGACGCGGCTGGGATCCCGGATGACCATCACATAGGCATTGTAGGTATCGCCGGAAATGTAGTCCAGCTTAATGCCGTCGGGGTGGCCTTCCCATTCATCCACGTTGCTGTCAACGGCACTGTTCAGATCGATCTTCACCAGCGTATCGTCGGACATTTCAGCGGGCAGGGTAGCATCCACGGCCTTTTCAATCTCAGCTACCTTTTCTTCACCCAGGAAGATAGCGGGGAACCATTTCATGCCGCTGGATTCCCGCATGGACATGGTCAGCCGGTCACGGGCATTGGGGGAAGGACCGTTGAAGATCATATTACACATCAAATAGGCAGCCACAACGGCAATGATGATCACGGTGAATACCAGCAGGAAGAACCGCCGGACGATACACCAGAAGATCTGCCAGCCGGTGCGCTTTTCGGGTTTATTTCTCATAGTTTCAGCCTCTTATTTCTTGGAAAATGTTTTGCTCAATCTCCGCTTTGGGGTTTTACCATGAAGAATGTGGGCATTCTTCTGGGTTCTTCCTGAAGCAGAGAGTAATTGTTGACCATGGAAACCTTGCCGGTTTCAGGATCCCGGTAGAGCATAACGGTAGAAGATCCGCCGTCCAGGTTACAGGCATTCACGGCACCGTACTCCACCATAATATCGATGAGATCCGCATAGGTGGCACCCAGAGAGCTGGCCTGACGGCCGTCGATGCACAGGAAGATCACAGCACCGTCCGCACGCTGGCCAATGGCGGTGCGGGGGTTCAAACCGGAGTTAACGCTGTAGGCTTCCTCGTTGATCTGACCGTTCATGATTAGTACAGGGCCAAACTCACAGCCATCACGGATATTCAGATCCATTGCCTTGGTAGCAGTCATGGATTGGGCGACCACCAGAACATTGTCTTCGTTGAAGCCCACAAAACCCTTCTGGGGAACCATATCGCGGTGGTCATTAAAAACCACTTTGCCCCCCGCAATGACCAGACCGGCGGGAACACGGCCTGTAAGGTGGGACTGAGGGGTATTGGAGGCATCGAAGAAAGCACCGGCATTGATGGCAGCTACGGCACCCTCCTGCTCGATCTTGTTGGTGATGCGTTCACCGGGAATATCGTAGGAAAAGGGCAGGTGGGAGGTGGCTTGATAAACACGGCTGGGGTCCCGGATGACCATCACATAGGCATTGTAGGTGTCGCCGGTGATGTATTCCAGACGAATACCGTCGGGGTGGCCTTCCCATTCGTCCACATTACCGCCTACGGCACTGCTGATCAGATCAATCTTGACCAGTGTGTCGTCGGAGACATCAGCGGGAAGTGTGGCATCCACTGCCTTCTCAATTTCGGCAACTTTTTCTTCGCCGATGAACAGGGCAGGAAACCATTTCATACCGCTGGATTCCCGCATGGACATGGTCAGCCGGTCCCGGGCATTGGGGGAGGGGCCGTTGAAAATCAGATTGCACATCATGTAAAGACCCACGACGGCAATGATGACCACGGTAAACAGCAGCAGAAAAAACCGTCGGACGACGCACCAGAAGATGCTCCAGCCGCTGCACTTTTCGGGTTTGCTTCTCATAGTTTCAGCCTCTTATTGCTTAGAAGTTTTTGCGGAGAAGACCCAGCGCTGCTGGATCACGTAACTGGCGATGTACAAAACGGTCATCACCACTGCGTAAATCAGTGTGCGCAGGCCTGTGGCGCTGTCGGAGATGTTCAACAGGGCATAAACACCCTGGGTCAGCAGTACCTGAGCGGCCATCTGGGGAATTGCCAGCATGTAGTAGCGCAACATGGCTTTTTTCACAGACACTCTGCTCTGGAACACCAGCTTATGGTTCATGAAAAAGTTCAGCAGGGAACTGACCACACGGGCGCTGACAGTGCATACAGCGGTCAGTGGGAAGCCGGTGAGAACATTATGAAGCAGAGCGGACAGCAGGGCGAACATACCGTTATCCACCACGGCGCTGACGATAGAGGAAACGGTATAGCGGAAGAAGTGCTTTAAGATCAGCTTGTAGATCCGCCAGGAGTCTTTGATGGCATGGAAGTGGGAGGATTTGTTCTCCTCTATGTACACGGTGCGGATCTTGACTTCGTCAAAGGCAATGCCGTAGTCCTTCATGGCCAGCAGCATGTTGGTTTCGTATTCAAACCGGTCACCGTAGATGGTAATGAGGGTTTTGATATCCTCTGTGGGGATGGCCCGCAGACCGGTCTGGGTATCGGAAATGGTCATACCCACGAAAATCTTGAACACACCGGATGTGATCCGGTTGCCCATGCGGCTTCTGGGAGGAACATGGGGCAGACTGAAATCCCGGACACCCAGAACCAGCTTTCCGGTTTCCATCATGTGCAGGGCGCAGTTGCGGGTATCCTCCGGATGGTGCTGATTGTCGCCATCCACAGTGACAACGCCCACAGCATCGGGGCGGTTTTCCAGGAACCATGCGAATGCGGTTTTCAGCGCAGCGCCCTTGCCGCGGTTCACGGGGTGGTGCAGCAGGTGGATCTCGGGATGCTGGGCGGCCGCATCTTCAAAGTAGTGCAGGTTTTCCGGCTTGGAGCCGTCGTTAACGAGAATGATATCGGTGAAGCCGTACTCCAGAAGACCGTCAATGACCGCTACCAGCTTGTCATCGGGATCCAGAGAGGGCAGCACCACGGAAATCTTGGATAGATCGTTCATAGGATCGCCTTCCTTATATTCTTGCGGCAAAGAATATTGCCGCGAAATAGTCCATACGAGGGTACTCTATTATAGCATAAAAGGTTTCAATTTGAAAGACCTTTTTCGACTTTTTCCAAGAATTGACGCAAAAAAGCCGCCCCGTTTCCACGGGGCGGCTGCATATGTTGCGTTAGTCTACACAAACAGTGCCGTCTTCCTTGATGGTTACGGACATGCCGTCTTTGACATAGTCCAGGAATTCGTCACCCAGAGAGTCCACAACAGGCATATTCACGCCGTCCAGCCACACGGAGGCTAAGATAGCACCGGCGGCAGCCAGAGAGTCGATGGGCTTACTGAAAAGCATGCATGCAGGCTGGCGCTCCATGGCGCAGGCACAGTACAGCACCAGACCGCCGGTGGTGGAACCAATGGTCTGGGGCAGGCACAGAGCCATGCCGCACATAGGCTTGCCCATCAGGTCAGGGTTGTTCTGGTCACCGCAGGTGGCCTTTTTGTCACCGAACTGCAGGGCGCCCTGGAAAGAAGCCAGAGTGTTCAGACCACCGTGGGATACCACAGCGGGAGCGGTAACGGTACCGGGAGCGACGACGCGGCCTTTAAATTCCTTCATATCAGTTACCTCCCTTGGTGATCTTGACGAGGATCTCATCCTCGGTGTAGTAACGGGATGTGGTGTAGGTACGCAGCTTGTTGGAGGAAGTCATGACGGGCATGGACTTGCACAGGGGGTTGTTCATGTACATCAGCGGGCAGATGGAGGACAGGACGATGCCCATCTTGGTCAGACGCTGATAGTAGTCGGTCTTTTCAAATTCCTTCCGGACGGCGGGAGCTGTGGTGAAGACAGTGGGAACCAGAACCTTGGCATTACCGGCTTCTGCCAGACCCTTTTCCACACGCTCGGTCCAATCGATGAGCTGCTGCATGGACATGTGGGGGCAGCCGACGAAGCACAGCTTGGGCTGGGCGTCGGGATTCTTCCACATAACGGGGTAGTTTGCCTTGACCCGCTCCAGCTCGGCATCGTCGATGACATAGACCTTGGCGCCCTCGGCAACCAGACCGGCACCCAGCTCCTTGGCTTCGGGGGTCAGATGCTCAATGTGGTACAGGCCGACGGCACCGTTGGAGGCGGTGGCTGCGCCGAAGTCCTTCAGATAAGTGCAGACCTCGTCGGTCAACTCGGTGCCCAGCCACTGCTCCATGCCGGTGATGAAGGGAACATCCTCCATGACCTTCATGCCGATGGCGGAGCCAAGGAGCTGAGCTTCCGGCTTCTTGGTGGTCTTCACCTGAACGATCCAGGTGGCCTTGCGGCCTTCATCGGTCAAAAGACCAAAGTTGGGAACGAAACCGGCGATGGAACCCATGATGTCCATGATACCGGAGTTGCGGTTGCAGCGGGCACCCAGCACAGAGTTGGCATATACAACGGCGGAGGACTCTGCCCAGCTGAGGATCTCGCCCTTCTTAGGCTTGTTGGCAACCTGGTCTAAGTAGCAGGCGCAGGTGAATGCGTCTTCGTTCATCAGACCCAGCTTTTCCAGCTGCTGTTCGTAGCTTTCCTGCTTGGTGTACATGAACATGTTGAAGACCAGCTTCTGCAGCAGGTTGGCGGGGACATTCTTGTCCACGGGACGGGGGTCAACGGAGAATTTCTGCTGAGAGATGGCACCGGCATCGATGAGCTTCTGCATCAAATCAAAGACGGGACCCATCATCTTCAGACCGAAAGAGGTGACCAGATGGTTATATTCGGAAGTAACAGGAACCATCTTGTCAGCGCCGAAGGTCTCACCGTACATCACCAGGGTCTTCATGACCTTGGCCATGGTTTCGCCTTTTTCGCCGTTCAAAATGGCCTGTTGTTCATCGGTTAAGTACATATTATTTCCTCCTTACAACTTCATTGCCACGTCCCATGCGCCCCAGATGACGGTACGCAGGTTGCCCACCTTGGCGGCATCGCCGATGATATGCACATGCTTGCTCTTTTCGGCAATGGGTGCGCTCTTGTAGCCAACGGACAAAATTACGGAATCGGTGGGGATCTCCACCACGGTGCCATCCTTCTTGGCGGCCAAAACAACACCGTCCTTGATCTCCTTGACGCCGGTTTCCAGGTATACAGGAACCTTGTTGGCTTCAAAGAAGTCACGCAGGAAGGAAGTGTTTGCCAGACAGATGCCGGGAGTGACGATCAGATCGTCCTGCATCTCGATGATGGTAGGCTTCTTGCCCTGCAGGTACAGCTCATAGGCAATTTCACAGCCGGTCAAACCGCCGCCGATGATGGTCACATTCTCACCAACAGTTTCCTTGCCCAGCAGGAAATCCACAGCCTGGATGGCCTTGTCCGCACCGGGAACAGGGATCCGGTTGGCCTTGGAGCCGGTAGCCACGATCACTTCGTCAGCGCCCAGAGAAGCAACATCCTTGACTTCACAGTTCAGCTTGACTTCAATGGGATACTTGGTCAGTTCCCGCTTGTACCATGCGATGAGGTCGCGGTCCTTTTCCTTAAAGGAAGGCGCGGCAGCGGCAATGAATACACCGCCCAGCTCGCCGGATTTTTCATACAGAGTGACCTTGTGGCCACGCTTGGCGCAGACCAGTGCAGCTTCCATACCGCCGATACCGCCACCGATAATGGCAATGTTCTTGACCTTCTTGGCAGGCTTGATGTAGTGCTTCTTAGACTGCATGGTTTCTGCGTTCAGTGCGCAGCGGGCCAGACCCATGGTGTCGGTCAGATCCTGGGTGTTGTAATGACCCTTGGAGGAGGAGAAGTTGAAGCAGCCGCTGTGGCAGCAGATGCAGGGCTTGATATCCTCCAGCCGATCCTCAATCAGCTTGGTGATCCACTGGGGGTCTACCAGGAACTGACGGGCAACGCCCATGCCGTCGATCTTACCGGCAGCAATGGCTTCGGCAGCCACGTCCGGCTCCATGCGGCCGGCGCAGACCACGGGGATATCCACG
Source organism: Faecousia sp. (assembly GCA_045646265.1). Taxonomy (GTDB): domain Bacteria; phylum Bacillota; class Clostridia; order Oscillospirales; family Oscillospiraceae; genus Faecousia. The sequence goes on along the minus strand of JAZRKL010000018.1, from coordinate 14,186 downwards.
AAGTTCTTAATGTGGGCGACATCGTCCAAATTGCAGTTCTGAGGCATGTACATTGGCGGATGGGCCCAGTACCAGCTATCATAAGTACCGTTGTCGGCGTTGAGCATATCGTAGCCGGCATCCTGCAGGTACTTGGCGGCCCGCTCGGATTCTTCCATGGTGCGGCCCATTTCGGGTGCATCCTCACCGGGAACGATACCCTTCTGGAAGCCCTTCAGCTTGGACTCAACGCTGTAGCGCAGAGATACGGGGAAATCATCGCCGCAGGCTTCCTTGATGGCATGAACCACCTCGGCAGCGAAACGGTAGCGGTTTTCGAAGCTGCCGCCGTACTCGTCGGTACGCTTGTTGAAGAACTCAATGGCGAACTGGTCCAGCAGATAGCCTTCATGAACGGCATGGACTTCCACACCGTCGACACCGGCATCCTTGCACAGCTTCGCGGTCTTGGCGAAGGCCTCGATGATCTCGTGGATCTGCTCCTTGGTCATCTCGGGGCAGATGATGTCCGGGGCCCAACGGGCAGGCTGCTCGCTGGGACATGCCAGCTCGTGGCTGGTGTCGATGATGGGCTTGACGATGGCCCGGGTAACCTTATTCTTGTGCAGGGGACCTACCAGCTCGGTGATGGCCCAGCTGCGGCCCATACCGGCGGTGAGCTGGATGAACAGCTTGGCGCCGGTGGCGTGGATCTCGTCCATGAAGACCTTCAGCTCTTCAAACATCTTGGGATTCTGCCACAGCCACTTGCCCCAGAAGGTATCCCGCAGGGGGGCGATGCCGGGAATGATCAGACCTACATTGTTCTGCGCCCGCTCTAAGAACAGCTTTGCTGCTTCCTTGTCAAAGCCGCAGCCGGTCAGCTCGAACCAGCCGAACAGGGAAGTGCCGCCCATGGGACACATGACGATGCGGTTTTTGATCTCCACATTGCCGATCTTCCATGGGGTAAATAAGGCTTCATATTTATTGTCCATACTTACTGACTCCTTTTGGAATATATTTGGTTTCCTATAAAGACAGTATAATAAATATGGGGGAAACTGTCAAGAAAAGACCGTAATTCTGCCTTTCTCTGCTGAAAAAGAATAGCCTTGCCGCATATCGTTGCGGCAAGGCTAAGGATATTTGCTATGCTGACTCTTCGTTGAGCGTGTGCAGCTTAATGACGACCCGATCCACATACAGCACATAGCCGTTTTCGGGTCTGATAAACGCGGCAACCGCAAAGCCTGCGGCTACCAACCAATAGCACAGCTTCAGCATTTTGGCAAAGGAGTGCTTATCGGCATACCTGCCTAAGAATATGGATGCCACGATCCGGGAAACGGCGGTAAGTAGCGACAAGATCGCCAAAAAGGACATGCTGAATCCCAGCTCTTTAATGGTATAGGTTCCAAAAAAGGAATTGCGATGCTGTAGGTGATACCCCAAAAAGCGGACAGAATCATCAAAGGACGGATCTTTTTATCTGTCAGGACATCCCAAATACCTCTGGCCAGAGAACGGTCATTTTTCGGTGTTTCCCGGTCTTGGGTAAATATTAGTGATAGAGTATGGGCCACAGAAAGGGCTTTGGAGACCGTAGAGGCAGAAACATTTGCCAGTTCCGCGATTTTTTTATGATTCATACCAACGCTGCCCCCTTGATTTCTCTGCGCCGCATTATATTGCAAAAATTCGATACTTTCAATAGGACAGGAAACGAATTAAATTCGAAAGATTGAAAGCATTTTGTTGCTTTGTTTCTTGTGCTTTTCTTGTAGATGGAGTATAATAGCAGTTATCAGTTACCGGGAGGGGAACGCAGTGAAATTTACAAAGATCGGCGAAATTGCAAAAGGTCAGGATGGCGCTATTTGGAATAAGCTGCTGTTTCGGTTTGACGAAAAAGGAAATTGTCATGTCCACGAACTGGATACGCTGGAAGAAACCGCGCAATTTCAGTTGGATGGCATCGATGAATGGATGCCCCACAGCAACGCGGTGATGTTCGGCTGCGAATATTTTGCGCCGGAGGATGAATTTCCCCTGCTGTACACCAATGTCTACAATACCTATTCTGAGGAGAAAGACCGCCGGGAGGGTGTTTGCTGCGCCTACCGCATTACCCGGCAGGAGGATTCTTTCCGGGGTCAGCTTGTGCAGACCATCACCGTTGGTTTTACAAAGGACGAAAGCCTGTGGTGCAGCAGCGGCGGCGATCTTCGGCCCTACGGCAATTTTGCCATTGATCGGGAAAAGAAAATCTATTACGGTTTTACCATGCGGGATTCGTCCCAGACCACTCCGTATTTTGCCTTCAAATTGCCCAAGCTGTCCCAGGGCCGGTATGTGACACTGACGGCTGCGGATATTCTCTTCTCCTTTGATTGCCCTTATCATTGGCTGCTGCAGGGCGCCTGCGCTTACAAGGGAAAGATATTTTCTTTGGAGGGATATCGGGATGATACGGAGTATCGTCCTGCTCTGCGTATCATTGACACCGAAAAGAAAGCACAGCTTTGCTGTGAGTATCTGATCGGGCACGAGCTTGTCCATGAGCCGGAGTTCATCGATTTTTGGGACGATGTTTGCTATTATGGAGATGCCAAAGGAAACTTATACAGAATTGAGGAAATAGAGTATGTTTGATACTGCCATTATCGGTACCGGTCCTGCCGGTATCTCCGCGGCGCTGACCTTGCAGGCACTGAAAAAGAAGATCATTTTGTTTGGCTCCGGAAAGCTTTCCCAAAAGATCCGGGTGGCGGAGCGGATTCGGAATTATCCCGGTCTTCCCGGCGTTTCCGGTATGCAGATGCAGGAAGCGTTTCTGGAGCAGCTGCAAAAAATGGAAATTCCTATCACCGACAAGACCGTTACGGGTATTTACAACATGGGTACCCACTACGGTATTTTGTGCGATCAGGAAATGTTTGAAGCAAAGACCGTCATTCTGGCCACCGGCGTGGAAGCGGTGAAGCCTATTCCTGGGGAGCTGGAATTTGTGGGCCGGGGTGTCAGCTACTGTGCCACCTGCGACGGATTCCTTTACAAGGGTAAAACTATCGGTGTCCTTTGTACCACCAAGGACTTAGAGCATGAGATCGAATATCTGGCTTCTCTGGCGGAAAAGGTTTATCTGATTCCTCTTTACAAGGATGCAGCGGTCAAGGCGGAGAATGTGGAGATCATTCAGAAAAAGCCTTCTGCCATCGAAGGCGGCATGAAGGTGGAAAAGCTGATTTTTGAAGACAGGGAAGCGGCAGTGGACGGCATATTTATGCTGAAGCAGGCGGTTGCGCCTTCTGTTCTGCTCTATGGACTGGAAAATGCGGATGGACACATCATTGTAGACAGAGCATGTAAAACCAATCTGCCCGGCTGCTTTGCCGCCGGTGATTGCACCGGACGGCCCTACCAGTATGTAAAAGCTGCCGGCGAAGGCAACGTCGCCGCCCACAGCGCGGTAGAATATCTGGCACAAGGATAACGCAATACAATCCATCTTTTAGGAGGAAACCGGAAATGCAGACCAGACGGGTTGTGGTTTTGTCATATGATGCCCAGTGGAAATCAGATTTTGAAAGCATTCGGCAAGAAATAGTTGCAGCCATTGGGGATCTGATCATTGGCATTGAACATGTAGGGAGCACCTCGGTGGAGGGCCTCTCTGCCAAGCCTTGTATCGATATCGATGTTATTATCAAAGACGAATCCATTTTTGATTCGGTTGTTGCCGGATTGCAAAGGATTGGATATATCCATGAGGGAAACCTTGGGATTGAGGGCAGGGAGGCTTTTCGGTACATAGACAAACCGCATTTGCAGAACCACCACCTATATGTCTGTCCAATGGGATCCAGGGAGCTGCATCGCCATATCACATTCCGGAATTTTTTGAGAAACCACCCGGAGGCAGTGAAAAAATACAGTACGGTCAAGGAAGAAGCTGCCCGTTTGTATCCCAATGACATCGGTAAGTATATGGCGCATAAATCAACCTGCATTGAAGAACTGTACATCCTTTGTGGACTGGAGTGACAATCATCCAAAACAAGGGGTATAAAAAAGGAGCTGTTGCGTTAAGCAACAGCTCCTTTCACTCAATTGTGCTATTTCTTTAAGAAGGTCAGGGTTTCTTTGGGTTTTAGGGAAATTGAAAATGCGTTTCCCTGCAGTGGCTTACCAAAAATATCACAATACTGTCCCGGAGGAAGAATTACCCTGTCTTCTGCGCATGCATCCGCGGTATTTAGAACTGTGTAAAACCGCTCTCCGGCATCGCCATCCAATTGTGTTGTCAGAAGAACACTTTTTTCCTGCTTATCACTGCATTCCAATGCAATCTCCCCGGAAACTCCGGCAGAATGCAAAATCTGTTTTAAAGTTTCCCGAATTTCCAGACAGCCGCTGGCTCCATAAGCACCGAATACCGGTGCGGCAAAGTAATACCCGGTTCCCTTTCCAAAACGATTTTCTGTCCACACCGGGGCGCCGTTCCACTGGGCAAGGCACGATGCGGAAGTCAGATAGGGAACACAGTATATTTTCCCGGATTCAATTCCCACTGCGGATATGGATTCCTGTCCGTATGCCATGGCAACATCCATATCTTCAATTCCAAGAACCGGTTCCAGTCCGTTATCCCGCATATCATAGTAGCATACGCCGTCCGGTTTCTTGCTGCCCACCAAGTAATCTGCTATGATGATTCCTCCATTTTGTACAAACCGGCTGATGGCCGCCACCGTGTCAGGATTCAGAATATAGGAGCAGGGCAGAATCAGAACCTTGTACTGAGAAAGTCTGTGGATATACGTCTCGTTAATATAGTCACCATTGATATGAAGATCCTCCAACAGGGTTTGGGCACCTTGATAATCCTCCCGGTACACATCTCCCATTGCGTCGGCATTCATCAGATTGTTGATCTCGTAGGAGGTGTAAATGGCAACCTGCGATTTTCTCTGCAGTTTTTGCAGAAATCCACTGTTTCCTGCCAAGGCCCGGGTCATAGCACCACCGGCCTCCGCACGGTAGGTTACCCGCCCGCTTTTCAGCACCATGCCAAAATCGCCGCCCTCTGTATCAGACATTCGGGGACGGTAGCACCAGTACATCGCGCCGGATGCGCCGTTGGCGGCACGCTGCAGCATAACACTTTGCACTTCCTCGTAGCTGGGGACGCTGGGTGTCTTGGCAAAGGCTACGGCGCCACCCCTGCATTCCACCACAAATACACTTTTTCCCTGAGCTTTTGCTATGCTGTCGGCGGCCCACATGACCCGGGAAGCACTTCTGTCGGGCCGTTGGAAACTGCTGACACCGATGATATCACCGCAGCTGCCTACCTGCCAGGGATCGCAGTACCAGTCTCCGGAGAAATTATAATTGAGTTCCACGATGGTGGGCTGATCTGCCCCGTTTTCTTTCAAAATCCTGTCAACCTTCCGGATATGTGCGCAGAAATTGCTGCAGAGGAAGCTTCTCCAATCTGCCCAGGACGCGTAACCTCCCAACTGCCTGCTATAGCCTCTCGGAGGTTTTACAGCAGCGAAGTCGGTAAAGTCCGAAGGTCCTTCTGTAGACCATGCGGCATTCAGTGCATCGATCGTATGGTATTTATTTTCCAACCATTTTCGAAACCGGTTTACCGTATGCTCACAGTAACAAAGCAGATCGTTGCTGCCAGCCCGGAACAAGGCAGGTTCTCCCCAGATTACAAAACCCCCAATCCGCTCATCCCCGGCAAAATGCTTTGCCAACTCCTTTAAATAACGCTCTGCGTATTGCTCATATACCGGATGATCCAAGCAGGGTGTGGTGTACAGACTATCCTGCGTTTTGCCGCCTGCAGAATCCACATATTCGCCACCCTGACATTTTTCCATAAGCCACCGGGGTGAGTAGTAACCCACGCTGTTTGCTGTGGCAATGTTGATGATCGGAATGATATCATTCTCTGCCGCACAGTGAACCATGGCATCGATCTTGGAAAAATCAAAAACGCCTTCCTGTGCCTCTACATCATGCCATTCTGAAAAACCGTGTACGCAGTTAAACCCCAAACGTTTCATATTGGTAAAATCCTGTGGCCACTGGCTTACATCCACGGAGAGTGTTCGACAAAAGGGGGCATACATGGTGCCGCCTAAGAAGCTGTCCGCAATTTTCTTTGCCATGGGAAACCTCCTGTTTGCTTAGTTTTCTCCATTATAACACGTTTATGGATATTTCTTTCTGATGTTTCTTGCGAAAAATCCACCTGTAGTATAAAAATATATACTTTTCTTGACAGGTTCTTTTTAAAAGAGTAGAATAATTATAAAAAAGGACACTTTGAGACATATGGACATCATACTTCCACGGGTGCTGCAATGCAGCAGGTTTATTGTCAAAAGCAACACCGCACAGCGGCGCATCGTCAAGGATTATGAATTTGATTACTATGTAGGCAAAACAAGGGATATCCGCATTGACGGTATCGCCTATAAAGTGCTGCCCGGAACATTGGTTTTTCGCAGGCCGGGGCAGATCACAGAGGGCTTTGGGGATTATGATTGCTATATCCTGTCTGTGGATTTTGAGAAAAACAACCGCTATACGCCCCAATCTTTCGTTCGCCACAGAAAGGATGCACCCCAAAGCAGCAATGCCGCGCCGTTTCTGGCGGATTTTCCCACTGTACACATTCCCCATCTGCACAGCGAAATCCGGGAGTTGTATGAGCTGCTTGCCAGTTGCTCCTACCCCAATTTGGTGCAGCCTGCGCTTCAAGAACGTTATATGGAGGAATTGTTGTTTCTGCTGCTGAGTTGCGCGAAACATTTCCAACGAGGAATGTCTGCGTGCAGACAACCGGTAAAGGCCTATGTGCCGCAATTGTGCAGCTACATCAACAGGCATTACAGGGAGAAAATTACCACAGAGCAGTTGGCTGCGTATGTATCTCTGAATCGAAACTATCTGATACGTATCTTCAAGCAGCGGTTAAATATGACACCAAACGAATATATTCAGGAAACACGTTTGTTTTATGCCCGGGAACTGCTGTTGAACTCTCAGCTATCAATACAAGAGATAGCTGATGCCTGCGGTTTCCAATCCTGCGCTTATTTTTCTAAGGTATTTAAGGCACGTATTCAAACGACTCCCTCCGAATACCGTAAAAATATGATCACCGCGATCTCACGATAAAGGTAATGCCCGGCCAATGGCCGGGCAGTTGGTTTATTCAAAGGTTACAGTGATAATATCCGTGTCCAGAATGTCTTCCCAAGTATCACTGTTGAAGACCGTAAATCTTAGCTCCAATTCTTTGATATCGGTAATGTCGTTATCCTCTAAGTCGGATTGCAGAAAAGTAATGGCATCATAGGCTTTCTTTCCTGCGGCAATGTCACAGGAGAACATGGGCTCAACCATGAAACCGTCAATGGAAACATCCCTTGCCTGAATGGTAATATTTGCATCGGTGTTGTTCTCGGCATATACATATACATCCGAACCCCAGAAGCTGTCTTCGCTGTTCAGCTTTTGCACTACGATCTTGATGCCGCCATCATCGCAAACCGTAAAGCCGCTGTCGTTATAGGTCTGCACATGATCGACGGCGGAGGTGTTCAGCGTGATGATGTCGGAACGCGTAATATCCTCCCAACTGTCGCTGTCGAAAATATTTAGGTAGAATTCGATGCTGGCAATGGTGGAGATTTGGGTGGTTTCCAACTGGGAATTCATAAAGGCAATGGTATCGTTTGCTTTCTTTCCGGCAGCAACATCACAGGAAAACATGGGATCCATCATCAGACCGTTGACGGAGCAGTTTCTTGTCTGCACTGTGATGTTTTGGTCGGAACCGTTTTCTACCAGAACCTTGACGGCAGGCCCAAAGAAGTCATCGCTGGAAAGCCCCTTTACGGTGACCTTGATGCCATCTTTGTCAAAAATCACCTGCTCCTCCAGAGTGACTTCTGTTGCTAAATGGACTGTGGTTTCTGTGGTGTTGTTGGATTGTACGGGTGTCGTTGCTTGGGTGTTCACGGGCAACCGGTCATTTTCAGTTGACGGTGCAGGGGAGCAGGCAGATAATGCCAGCGCCAGTATCAGGGTTAAAATGATAGCTTTGTATTTTTTCATGGAAATAACCACCTTTCAAATATCATTATACTCAATATATTAAGCATAGTCAAGAGATTGAGTGTGATAATATTTAAGTGGTGATTAGTATGATCAGTTATCAGCCTTTTTATGAGACTCTTTACAAAAAAGGAATTACAGAATACCATTTGATCTTCAAAGAAGGTTTTTCGGCCAACACTTTGCACAGAATCAAAAAGGGAGAGGCCATCAGCACAAAAACATTGGATGCCCTCTGCTATGCGTTGGATTGCAAGGTGGAAGATATTATTCGATTTGTCAAAGAGTAACGCCCGGCCGATGGCCGGGCGTTTGGTATTTTATTTGGTAGGCTTCTTGATGTGGTTGAGCTGTTTGTTCAGGCCCAGAAGCTGTTCTTTGGTGAGGGTTGCGCCTACCATGCCGATCATGGAGCTGGCCCGGAGCAGGGTGAAACCGTCCAGCATCTTCATTACATTGCCGTCCAGCTTCATCTTGGCACCCTTGCCGCCCATGGGGCTGGGCTTCCCTTCCTTCTGATTCTTCTTCATGCTGCGCATAATGATGGCAGCGAACTCCAGCAGGACGATCTTACCACGGACGGTCTTCATGATCTCACCCATGGTATCGTTAAGGCTGAAGTAACCCTTGCGGGTGGTCACATCGAACCAGTTGAGGATGGCACCCTTTTCCTTCAGCACATAGTCCTCGTTGAACTTGTCAACCTTGCGGATGTGGCTTTCGTCACGCAGATCGCCTGCAATGGCGGTAATGGTGGTCTCGCCCACATTGGGAACGTCAAAGTAGAAGAAGTGGTCGGCAGCCTTGACCTTACCGAGGCTTTCACCGTTGACCAGCAGCTCCACGGTGTCCTGATTGGAGTAGACGGTGACTTTAGTCACATCCTCCACGCGGTCAACATAGCGCTTGCCGCAAATATGAACGAAAGGCTCGTCAGACAGCCATGCCTTGTAGGCATAGAAGGCATCCTTTTTATAGCTGCGGTCAAAGGTCATCAGACCCTTGTGGTTCTGGCCGTTTTCGCCGCCCTCGTTACGGGCATCGGCACCGAAGTCGAACATATTCCAAACATGGGTGGCCCACAGGTAGGGACGGGTGAACAACTGCTTGATCAGCTCTTCGTGGTAGTAAGCCTGGTATTCCTCGGTGTAGTCGCCCTGACGAGGCTCGGAGGTGTGCCAGTTCAGCGCTTCGCAGCCGTACTCGGAAACACCGATGGGCCGGTTGGGGTATGCGGCATGGAAGTCATCGAACCAGGGGCCGTTCATATCGGTGGTACCGCCGTACCAGCCAAAGTAGTGGTTATAGGAAACGGTATCGGGGATACGGACATAGGCTTCGTTCTTGTCGCACATGGAAACCACAGCCATGGTGGTCAAACGGGTCTTGTCCATCTTATGGGCCAGGTCGTTCAAAATGTGATGGTTTTCCAGCAGATCGGGATCGCCTGCGCCGCCCATGGTGATCTCGTTGGACAGACCCCAAACTACGATGGAGGGGTGGTTGTAGTTCTGGGTGATCAGTTCCTTCATCTGGGAAACGGTATTTTCCCGGCCGGTGGGCATGTGGCGGGAGATGTAGGGGATCTCAGCCCAAACGACCTGACCGTATTCGTCACACAGGTCGTAGAAATACTGGTCATGCTGATAGTGGGCAAGACGGATGGTGGTTGCGCCAACCTCGCAGATCAGCTCAATATCTTCCTTATGATGCTCGGGCAGCAATGCGTTGCCGAAGCCCCAGCGGTCCTGGTGACGGGAAACACCCCGCAGGGGATAAGCCTTGCCGTTGAGGATAAAACCCTTTTCGGGATCGATCTCATAGAAGCGGCAGCCGAAGCGGGCAGACACATTGTCCAGTACTTCTTCACCGACAATCAGCTCAGCCTTGGCGGTGTAGAGATAGGGATCTTTTCTTGCGTTCCACAGGTGGACATTCTCAATGACAAATTCAGCCTTGGTGTCAGCGGTGACAGCGGTAGCAACGGTGTTGCCTTCCTTGTCGCAGAGGGTGTAGCGGATCTGGGCATCGCCTTGGTTGGCGACGAATGCTTCTACGGTGACCTTGGCATTGTCGCCTTCCACGATGGGGGTCACATGGATACCGGGAGTACCCCAGGTTTCCAGATCAAAGTGGACATTGTTGACGCAGACCAGATTCACATTCCGGTACAGACCGCCGTAGAAAGTGAAGTCAGCCATCTGGGGATAGACGGTCTCGTTGGCAGCATTGTCAACGATGATAGCCAGCAGGCTTTTCTCCTGCAGTGCTTCGGTCACATCCACTCTCCAGGTGGAGTAGCCGCCGTCGTGGTGGGCAAGAAGTGTACCGTCTACAAACACGTCGGCAGAGGAGTTGGCACCGTTGATCTCCAGATAATATTTGTCAGCGGCAGGCAGCTCGGCTTTGGTCAGTTCCTTGGCATAGCAGCACTTGCCCCGGAAGTAGTCAGCACCGCCGTCCTGACCGTCAACGGCATTCCAGGAATGGGGCAGGTTTACCACTTCCCAATCGGCGCAGAGGGCATCGGGAGCCTGTGTGCAATCCTTTTGGAATGCCCACGCGGCATTTAAACTCAGAATGTTTCTCATGTAATAACCTCCAGTAAAGACTTATAATTTTATTATACATGCAATCGGGAAAAAATCCATAGAGTTTGCGAAAAATTCATAATAAAGTTGACGGATGATACCTTTGGCAGTATAATGAGCAGGATTGAAAAGGAGGCGTTTTGAAGTATGCCATTGTTGCTTGATTTGTTTTTGACCTTTGCCAAAATCGGCGCTTTTACCTTCGGCGGCGGTTATGCCATGTTGTCGGTGATCTCTGACAACTGTGTGGAGAAAAAGAAGTGGATCACGGCAGAGGATATGATGAATATTACCGTCATTGCGGAAACCACTCCAGGCCCTGTGTCTGTCAACTGCGCTACCTTTACCGGTTACCGCCAGAAAGGTGTGTTGGGCGCGGCTGTGGCTACGGCCGGTCTGGTGCTGCCGTCTTTTATTGTGATTTTCCTGATCTCTCTGTTTTTGGATAAGTTTTTGGAATATCCCATTGTTGCCAACGCTTTTTACGGTGTGAAGATCGGTGTAGGCTTCTTGGTGTTGGATGCGGCGCTGGGTATGATGAAGAAGCTGCCTAAGGATACTCTGACAAAGGTTCTGCTGTGGGTCGGCTGCGGTGTGATGCTACTGTCTGACATTTTTGCGCTGAACTTTTCCACCATCGCGCTGATGATCATCTGCGCCACCATCAGCATTGCCCTGTACGCAGGCAGCAGAAAGGCCGGTGAGCAGAAATGATCTATTGGCAGTTGTTTCTGGGCTTTTTGGAGGTAGGTTGCTTCTCCTTCGGCGGCGCTTACGCAGCCATCCCGCTGATCCGGGATGTGGTGCTGAAATACGGCTGGCTGGAAGAAGAGACCCTTCTGTACTTTATCGGTGTGTGTGAAAGCACCCCCGGCCCCATCATGATCAATTTGGCTACTTATATTGGCAGTTCCCAGGCAGGTATTTTGGGCAGCTTGCTGGCTACCTTTGCTGTGGTGCTGCCCGCCTTTTTGATCATTCTGGGCGTCGTTGCCATCATGGATAAGTTTATGACCAACCCCTGGGTGAAGGCTGCTATGAACGGCTTGAAGCCAGGTGTTATCGGTGTGATTCTGGCTACCGGTATTTCTCTGATCCTCAGCAATGTGCTGCCCGAAGCCGGTGTTGAGTGGAAGGCGCTGATCCTTACCGCTGTAATTGCCGCACTGAAGATCGGATCTCAACTGATCCGTAAAAAGAAGATCGCACCCATTCCGCTGATCGGTATTTCCGCGGTACTGGGTATTTTGATCGGTTTTATAATGTAATGGAGATATCACATGACAACCGTTTTCCTAACGACCCTTTCTAAAGTAAGTGTTCTTTTGTTTTTTATTGGCCTTGGCTATCTGCTGCGCAGAACCAAAAAGCTGCCCGATAACGCAGGCAGAGTTCTGTCGCTGCTGACTACCCTTGTTTTTAGTCCTGCGTATACCATCAAGAATTTGTCCGGCAATCTGCGTCTGGAGAAGATTGGCAGCCAGATGGCGCTGATCGGCTACGGTGCGGTGATCGTTCTCATTACCATCGGTATGGCACTGTTGCTGGCAAAACTGCTGGCCAAAAGCGATTTTGAGCGCAGCAGCTATTCCTACGCTTTCTCCATTCCTAATTTCGGCTACTTTGGCTATCCGCTGGTGGAGGGCGTGTTCGGCAGTGAGGTGATGGGTCAGATGATGATCTTCGGTCTGCCGCTGAACATTGCCTGCAATACCTTTGGCTATCTGCTGTTTGTGAAGGATAAGAAGCTGACTCTCCTGGATATCATCAAGATGCCTGTAGTCATGGCTGTTTTTGTGGGCGCGGCCATTGGTTTGTCTGGTTTGACACTGCCGCCTTTGGTAAGCGATGTGCTGACCACAGCGGGCAACTGCATGAGTCCCGCTTCCATGCTGCTGGCAGGCTTTGTGCTGGGCGGATTCCCGCTGAAGGATCTGTTCAAAGGCGGCAGATCTTATCTGATGGCTGCCATTCGTCTGCTGGGAATTCCCGCATTGTTCGGTGGGGTTCTGTTCCTGCTGGGTGTCCGTGGTATGTATCTGGCGCTGCCCATTATGACGCTGTGTATGCCTTTGGGACTCAATCTGGTGGTGTTCCCGGAGAGTCTGGGCATCGATGCCAGCAAAAATGCCAAGATGTGCTTTGTGTGCAATCTGCTGACCATTGCGGTTCTGCCATTCATATTTGCACTGCTGTCGCAGATCATGTGAGCAAATCAGCAAATTCTACAATAGAATCCGTAGGGGCGATTATTAATCGCCCGCAATAAACAGCTTTTGCTTGTTGCGGGCGGTCAATGACCGCCCTTACATCCTTATTTAACCAAATGGTTAAATAACTGTTGACAGAACAGGACGTATATGCTATTCTATATTTAACCAAAAGGTTAAATGAAAGGAAGGCGATATCGTGGGAATTCAAAATACCATGAAGGCCCTGTCCGACCCCATTCGGCGGGAGATCTTGGAACTGCTGAAAGCCGGTCGGCTGTCCGCCGGTGAGATCGGGGAAAAATTCCCTGTCAGCGGCGCGGCAATTTCCAAGCATTTGTCCGTGCTGAAGGAGGCGGATCTGATCCGGGATGCCCGGGAGGGTAAGTTTATATTCTATGAACTGAATGCTTCCGTTTTGGAGGAAGTCATGCTGTGGCTGGTTGGCCTGAAAGGAGCAGAAAAATGATCAAGAAAAATTGGAAAGTATTGCTGATCACATCGGTTGTGATCCTTTTGCCCATATTGGCAGGCCTTATTTTATGGAATCAATTGCCGGAGCAGATGCCGAGCCACTGGAACGCGGCAGGGGAGGTCGACGGCTGGAGCAGCAAACCCTTTGCGGTATTCGGCTTCCCACTGATTCTGTTGGCTGCCCAATGGTTATGCACACTGGGTACCGGTGCGGACCCGAAAAAGAATAACCATCCCGAAAAGATTTTGCATCTGGTGCTTTGGATCATTCCGATTTTGTCTGTACTGCTGCACACAATCACCTATGCAGCGGCACTGGGCAAAGAAGTGCGGATGGAGATGGTAATGCCTGTCCTAATAGGACTTTTGTTTGCCATCATCGGCAACTATATGCCCAAGTGCAAGCAGAATTACACCATTGGTATTAAGATCCCATGGACACTGAACAGTGAAGAAAACTGGAACAGGACCCACCGGTTTGCCGGCCGTCTTTGGGTAGTTTGTGGTCTGGCGATCATGCTCACCGGCTTCTTCGGCGGCTTCTGGATCTTCCTGCCCATTGTGCTGCTGATGGTCATCGCCCCCTGTATCTATTCCTATGTGCTTCACCGCAAGGGCGTGTAAATGATCGTTTAGCGCACCATCTATGTGTCATCCTGAGCGTAAGCGAAGGATCTCCGGAGCAACGATAGACCGGAGATTCTTCGGCCTAAAGGCCTCAGAATGACAGACATGGAACGACACCGAGCGGCCGCGAGCCTGACCGCCGCCGGTGGCGGATAAAGGG
>JAZRKL010000017.1:0-8538 GCA_045646265.1 Faecousia sp. | reverse complement strand
AGAAACATAAATGATCGTTTATCGCACCATCTTACGATAGATGGTGTAGGGCGGGGCCTTGGTCCCGCCGCTGGCAGTGCGGTGTTTCGGCGGGAGCAAGCCCCCGCCCTACGATATCTTTCGTAAGATAAACGATCATTTGTAGGCAAAGCAGCAAAAGACAGCTGCCGTAGAGATATACGGCAGCTGTGTGTTTATTTCAGTTCTTCATAGGTAAATGCTCTGGTAGAGGCATAATGCCCATAGGGTCCATTGACGACGACCCGGAACCAGCAGCCGGGAAGTTTTTCACATCCCTCCATCCAGACAGACATGTCGATCTCGGCTTCCCGCAGCAGACCGTCGTTATGAACAGGTCTGACAGCTCTGCCGTAGCGGTTACTGCATTCCACACTGATCATTGCAGCGTCAGTACAGGTAATCTTTAATACTGCTCCGTCCCAGGTCAAACTGTGGATTTCCGGCCCGGTGGTGGCATAGAAGTCGCCTTTTTCCAAGGCTTCTATCACGCTGCCGTATTCCAGTTCTTCTGCGCCGATGGGGAAAATAGGGCCGTTGAGATTCATCATATCCCGGTATATGGTGGCATTGTGATGGTCAAAAATGCCATTGACAACGGAACCGGAATTGCACAGTTCCATGCCCCAAAGACCTTTCAGCCCCGCATAATCGGTGTAGTCGTGCAGCGACCAGGCAGGATGATTGTAAGCCACCAGATGGCCCTTTTCGTTACCCCGGGCGATCATTGCGTTGATGGCTTCAACGGAATGCTCCCGGGTCATGTTCTCAATTTCCGCTTTTTCCAAATAGGGGAGGGTTTCTGGTTTATATGTTTCATTGGCAAAGGGCTGCCAAAGAAGATCGGGCTTCTTAGCGATGAAATTGATGTGGTAGGCCTTGTTGCGGCTGAGGCGTATATCGCCCTGGGCCACATCGTATTCCGCACCGGTGAGCATCAGAAAATCATCTTCATTCAGGTCGCTGTGATCCACAGCCACATTATGATCCGTCAGACAGAGAACGCTGTAGCCTCTGGCCTTATAGACATCCTTCATTTCCTGGGGAGACAAAGTGCCGTCGGAAATCGTAGAGTGTGCATGCAGGTTTGCTTTAAAAAAACGCTTCACAGCGGGCAGCAGGTGCTTAACTGTGTTCATAAGGAGACCTCTCTTTCTCGTTCTGCATTGGAACTTGCCTTTTCCTCAACATTGTAGCATAAATTCTGTAAAAGTCTATGCAAAACCGCAAGTTGCGCTTGCAACATTCGAAAAATAGAGTATAATGGGGGATAGAAAACAGGAGGAATTGCTATGACGACCAAAGATTTTCAGAGAAAGCGCCCGTTGGCGATCTTTCTTAGCTATTTTAAGAATCATAAGGGCCTGTTTGCACTGGATATGCTCTGCGCTTTGGCCATTGCCGGCATCGATCTGATGTTCCCGCTGGTGACCCGCAGTGCCTTGTACGATATGCTGCCCAATCAGCTTTACAAAACCTTTTTCGTTGTAATGGCAGTGGTGATTGTTTGCTATGTATTGCGGTCGGTGCTGAATTATATTGTGGCCTTTTACGGCCATACCTTCGGTATCCGGGTGGAAGCGGACATCCGGCGGGACCTGTTCCGGCACATGCAGGAATTGAGCTTCGATTTTTACGACCGTAACCGAACCGGCACGCTGATGAGCCGCTTGACCTCCGACCTCTTTGAACTGACAGAGCTTGCCCACCATGGCCCGGAGGATCTGGTGACATCCATTTTGACTATTATCGGCGCACTGGTGGTGATGATATCTATCCGTTGGGAATTGGCAGTGGTGGTTGCGCTGATGATCCCCGTATTTTTGGTAGTGGTCATGACCATGCGCCGCAGCATGGGCAAGGCATCCGCTATCCGCAAGCAGAAGACCGCCCATATCAATACGGAAATCGAAAGCAGCCTTTCCGGCATCCGCACTGCCAAGGCATTTGCCAATGAGGATGTGGAAAAGTCCCGGTTTGACGCGGCCAATGAACAGTTCAAGACCTC
This sequence comes from Faecousia sp., assembly GCA_045646265.1. Classification (GTDB taxonomy): domain Bacteria; phylum Bacillota; class Clostridia; order Oscillospirales; family Oscillospiraceae; genus Faecousia. The sequence goes on along the minus strand of JAZRKL010000017.1, from coordinate 6,512 downwards.
CGGCCGTGGTTTCCACAAGGCTATGGGCAGATTTCACAGCTCCGTGGAATTCTTCCTGTGCAGCCTGAATGTGGTGGTTATCGGTGTGGGCGGCTACTTCGTCATGCGCAAGGAGATGGACTACCGGGATCTGCTGACCTTTACGCTGTATATCTCTTCTTTCGTTGGCCCTATGCGCAAGCTGTCCGGTTTCTCTGAAATGTTTGCCAATGGCTTTGCGGGACTGAACCGCTTTGTCAATATCATGCGCACCGAACCGACCATTCAGGATAAGCCCGATGCGGTGGAACTGAAAAATGTCAAGGGTGAGATCAGGGTAGAGGATGTTTCCTTTGCATATGACGGTGATCTGGATGTGCTGCACAATGTATCACTGCATATTCAGCCCGGTGAAACGGTTGCTATTGTCGGCCCTTCCGGAGGCGGTAAGAGTACCCTGTGCCAGTTGATCCCCCGGTTCTATGATGTATCCAGCGGCAGTATTTCCATTGATGGTCTGGATGTGCGGAATGTGACCCAAAGATCCATCCATGAGAGCATCGGCATCGTTCAACAGGATGTATTCCTTTTCGCGGATACCATTTTTGAAAACATCCGCTATGGCAAGCCGGATGCCACCCGGGAAGAAGTGGTAGAGGCGGCCCGAAAGGCAGAAATTCTGGATGATATTCTGGCGATGCCCAACGGCTTTGATACCTATGTGGGCGAGCGGGGCGCTCTGCTGTCCGGCGGACAGAAGCAGCGTGTGGCCATTGCGAGAATTTTCCTGAAGAATCCGCCCATCCTGATTCTGGACGAGGCCACCTCCGCACTGGATTCCGTAACAGAAGCTAAGATTCAGAGAGCCTTTGACGCACTGGCTCAGGGCCGTACCACCTTGATCATTGCCCACCGGCTGTCTACCATCCGCAACGCGGGCCGCATCATTTCCATTGCTGACGGTGTGATCACCGAAGCCGGTACCCACGAAGAACTGGTAAATACCGAAGGTATCTACGCGAATCTGTATAAGACCCAGAACGCACTGGCGTTGGCGGGAAGATAACGAAAACACTGCCTGAAGAGAACTGCACCCCATTTGTTAGACAAGTATGATAATACTTGTACTAAGAAATGGGGTGCATATCAGTTTTCGATGGTTGGTTTTTATGCTTTTTTGTGAAATTTATCGTAAGGAAGGGCAATGATGATACCAACCATCATAAGTCCGAACCAGACGAGAATGAGCTTGCTCCAACCGATGGATGTAGCGGCGTTTGCGAAGATAACATTCGCGGCGGCGGCAGCCATATAGCTCAGAAAATCAAGAAAACCAGTGGCAGATGATACCATCCCCGTGTCACGCAGGCTGGGGCAGTAGCGGCTCCAGAGCATCGTTGCAGCACCGTTGGACGACATGATGGCAAGAACGATCAATACGATATTGAGCATGGGTACATCCACGAGGAAGGTCAGCAGAAAAAAGAGCGCGGAGCTTGAAAACATTACCAAAACCGTTTTGTTGATATCAAATCCCAGTCTTTCGTAAATAAAAACTGCGATAAACGCCGTGAAGGATATGACGAGCGTTGCGGCGGTAAATATGCTTGCTGAAACCTTGGCAGGGAAGCCCAGGTGCTGTGAGATGTAGGTAGGAAGCCAGAAGACCACCGAGGTACGCACAACTCCCGTAAGTATCGAAATCAGCGAGAATTTTATGATCTTATGCTTGAAAAGAACACGGATATTCTTTGCACCCTTTCTCTCGGGGGTGAAAAGACCGTATTGCACGATCTTTTTTCGCTCAAAGAGCGAAAAGAAAAGGAATCCCATCAACGACATCAGCATAAGCACGCCACTGCTGGCGGCAAAAACGTTCTGCCATGTGAGAAAAGATGCCAGAAGTCCTGCCGCGGGAGAGCCGAAGAAGGAGGCAAAGGTATAACCGAGACTACATCTTGTAGCGTAGATGGGATCGGTGTTTTCTGAAACTACCTTGGTCATAGGGCCGTAGATCATCGAGAGGAAGAATCCCGTAAGACCGTATACAAACATAGCTGCCGCGGGATAAAGGGTAATGTTTGAAAAAATGAGATTGGTAACGCCCGCTCCCATAAGTCCCGCGCATATCATCCACTTTGCCTTTATTTTATCGCCGACGGCGCCGTTGATAAGCTGTCCTACGGCGTAAAAGATGAAATAGAGCGAGGATATCTTACCAATATATTCCTCGGTATAGCCAAGCTCGACCATCTGCGGTGTTACGGCACTCAATATATTTCTTGCGATATAGACAGCAAAATATGAGATTGAGCAGAGAACGCCAATCATAATTGCGTTCTTGACATTTTTGGTGATATTCATTTTACGCCTCCGTCAGTTGCGTACGTTGTGCATGAAGAAAATATCTTGGGTGCCCTCGGTTTTACATTTTTTCGGGGGCGGAGAAGCCGAGAATATCGATGCAGGTCTCCAAAATGTTCTTTGCCAGAGCAATCAGGGCAATGTGGTTTGCTTTCAGCTCCTCGTTTTCTTCTTTGAGGATGGGAGTCTCGTGGTAGAACTTGTTGACGCAGCCAGCCAGCTCGTAGATATAGGCGCAGATCAGATTGGGAGCGGAGGACTTCAGCGCGGTCTCCAGAGTAGGACCGAACTTGGTAATGGCCAGCATCAGATCCTTGCCATAGGCATTGGCAGGCGCCTGGATGGGCAGATGCTCCCAAGTGCCGTATCGGGCCAGGATGGACTTGATACGCACGATGGTGTAGAGAATGTAAGGACCGGTGTTGCCCTCAAAAGCGGCAAAGCGCTCCAGGTCGAAGTTGTAGTCCTTGGTAGGCTGGTTGGAAAGGTCACCGTATTTCAGGGCAGCCAGGGCGATCTTTGCGGTGGTTTCTTCTACCTCGTCTTCGCCGACGATCTTGTTTTCCACCACCTTTGCCCGGACAAAGTCGGTCATATCGCTGATCAATTGTTCCAGACGCAGAACACCGCCGTCGCGGGTCTTGAAGGGCTTGCCGTCTTTACCGTTCATGGTGCCGTGACCCACATGCTCCAGTTCGGTATTTTCGTTGACAATGCCGGATTTGTGGGCGGCGCGGAACACCTGCTCAAAGTGCAGGTTCTGGCGCTTGTCGGTAACATAGAGCATCTTGTCGGGATTCCAATCCTGCATACGCTGCAAAATGGTAGCCAGGTCGGTGGTGGCATAAATGGAGGATCCGTCGGACTTGACGAGGATCATGGGAGGAACTTCCTTCTTGTCGCCCTCTTCGGCTACGGGAACAACCCAAGCACCCTCACTGAGAACGGCTATGCCGCGAGCCTTCAGATCCTCGACCATAGCGGGAATATAGGGATCGGCATCGCTTTCGCCCAGCCATTTCTCGTAGTGTACATCCAGCGCATCATAGATCCGCTTCAAATCGGGCAGGGAGATATTCATGATGTGCTGCCAGACGGCCCGGTAACCACGGCGGCCCTGCTGCAGCTCGTAGGTTGCGGTGTGTGCCTTCTCAGCAAAGACAGGATCGGATTTTTTACCGGAAGCTGTGGGATAGATCTCTTCCAGATCGGACAGTGTAAAGGGAGCTTCGGCGGGATACTCGCCGGTGAAGTCGGGGTCAAAGTAGGGCAGCTCCGGCTGACGCTCCTGGAGCTCCGCAATGATCAGACCCATCTGCAAACCCCAGTCACCCAGGTGAACGTCGCCGATGGTGTTGTAACCCAGGAACTTGTGCAGGCGCTTCAGACTTTCACCGATGATGGCGGGGCGCAGATGGCCAATGTGCAGAGGCTTTGCCACATTAGCTCCGCCGTAGTCCACCACGATGGTCTTGCCGGCACCGACCTTCTCTACACCAAAATCGGGAGCAGTGCGCATTTCTTCCAAGTAACTCCGCAGAAAAGCGCCGGAGAGCTTCAGGTTGATGAAGCCGGGCATCACGGCTTCCACCATGTCATAGTCAGTAGCATCCAGTTTCGCCACAACTGCGTTGGCGATCTGGATAGGAGCGCACTTGTACTGCTTGGCGGCAGACAGAGCGCCGTTGCACTGGTATTCGCACAGGTCAGGCCGGTTGGATACATTCACCCGGCCAAAGGATGCGTCGTAACCGGCATCCACAAATGCCTGCTGCATTTTGGCAGTGATAATATCTAAGATTTTTTCCATATTTTAAAACTCCTAAAATGTTGTCATCCCGAGCGAGCAAAGCGAGTCGAGGGATCTACGCACCAAAGGTTAGTACCAACCCTCAGATAGATCTGCCCACTTGGGATTCATCTTTTCAATCAACTGATTCTTTTTCTCCCTGCGCCATTTCTTTAGCTGCTTTTCTCTGGAAATGGCGCTGTATACATCATTGGTGTGCTCGTAATAAACAAGCTTATGAATGTTATACTTTTTCGTAAAGCCTTCTACGAGCCCGTTACGGTGTTCATACAGGCGTCGGGGAAGATTACCCGTAACTCCGATATAGAGAACAGAGTCGTCCCAGTTCGAGAGGATGTAAACAAAATACATAGTTTTCAGCTCCAATCGATGCCAAGATCCCTCGACTTCGCTGCGCTCCGCTCGGGATGACAGGTGCGGTTGGTAAAATCGTAAGATCTAACAAGTTTGTCATTCTGAGCTAGTGAAACGAGTCGAAGAATCTACGCATTACCGAATGTGCTTGACAGTGTTCCGTTGCCAAGATCCCTCGACTTCGCTATGCTCCGCTCGGGATGACAGGTGCTGTAGTTTAATTGGCTTTATTCTCAGCCATCCATGCAAGGTAATCATCGTAAGTGCCGTACTTGTCGATGATGGTGCCATCGGGCTGGAAGGCAATGACACGGTTACAGGTGGACTGCAGCATCTCATGGTCGTGGGAAGCAAGCAATACAACACCCTGGAATGCTTCCAGACCCTTATTCACAGCCTGAATGGATTCCATGTCCAGATGGTTGGTGGGCTGGTCCAGCAGAACAACGTTGGCACCGGAAAGCATCATCTTGGAGAGCATGCAGCGAACCTTTTCACCACCGGACAGCACATGAACCTGCTTGAACACATCTTCGTTGCTGAAAAGCATACGGCCCAGGAAGCCACGCAGATACACGTCGTCTTTCTTGACGGAGTACTGGCGCAGCCAATCTACAAGCTCCATGGTGTTGCCCTCGAAATACTCACTGTTGTCCTTGGGCAGATAGCTGCGGACAGTGGAGATGCCCCACTTGATGGAACCTTCATCCGGCTCCAGTTCGCCCATAAGGATCTGCATCAGAGCGGTCTGAGCCTTTTCATTCTCGCCCACAAAGGCGATCTTGTCGGTGCGGTTTACGGAGAAGTAAACATTGTCCAGCAGCTTTTCACCGTCAACGGTGACGGAAACATCCTTAACGGTCAGGATATCCTTACCCAGTTCCCGCTCGGGCATGAAGCCGACGAAGGGATAGCGGCGGGTGGAGCAGGGCATTTCTTCGACGGTCAGCTTGTCCAGCAGCTTGCGGCGGGCAGTAGCCTGCTTGGCCTTGGACTTGTTGGCGGAGAAGCGCTGAATGAACAACTGCAGCTCTTCGATCTTTTCCTGGTTGCGCTTGTTCTTGTTGCGGATCATGGCCTGAACCATCTGAGAAGATTCGTACCAGAAGTCGTAGTTACCTACATACATCTTGATCTTGCCGTAGTCGATATCCACGGTGTGGGTAGAAACAGTATTCAGGAAGTGACGGTCGTGGGAAACGGCGATGACCATGCCGGGGAAGTCCAGCAGGAAGTCTTCCAGCCAGTTGATGGCGTCGATGTCCAGGTTGTTGGTAGGCTCGTCCAGCATGACAATATCGGGGTTTCCAAACAGTGCCTGAGCCAGAAGAATCTTCACCTTCAAACGAGGGTCAACGGTACCCATGATGTCATAGTGCATTTCGGTGCCGATGCCCAGACCCTGCAGCAGACGGGATGCGTCGGATTCGGCTTCCCAACCGCCCAGTTCAGCGAATTCCGCTTCCAGATCGGCGGCACGGATGCCGTCTTCATCAGAAAAATCTTCCTTTTCGTAGATGGCGTCCTTTTCCTTCATCACATCGTAAAGATGCTGGTTGCCCATGATGACGGTGTCCATAACGGTGAACTCGTCGTAGGCGTTCTGGTTCTGCTTCAGAACGGAAACACGCTTGCCCTCTTCCACATGAACGCCGCCGGTGGTGGAGTCCAGCTCGCCGGTGAGGATCCGCAGGAAGGTGGACTTACCGGCACCATTTGCGCCGATGATACCGTAGCAGTTGCCGGGCAGGAACTGCAGGTCTACATGCTGGAACAGCCACTGGCCGCCAAACTGCATGCCAAGATTGTAAACTGTGATCATGTTATACTCCTTTATTTCAATTGCCGCTAGAGCATATTTTTACAGAATAATTATAGCACATAATTGTAAATAAAGAAAGAACTTTTTTCCCAAAGACTTGCTTTTTTTGAATTATGAGATATAATGTTAGCACTCAAACACCACGAGTGCTAAGAAAGGAATTTGATTATGGACAAGAAGCAA
>JAZRKL010000016.1:0-6019 GCA_045646265.1 Faecousia sp. | reverse complement strand
GCCCTGGTTTCCGGCCCCCATACTACCGACGCCAATGGTAAGATCTCCGTAACTGATCTTTCCGCTGGCAACGTGTATGTCAAAGAGCTGGGTCATACGGACAGCGCCATCAACGCCATGTACTCCTGCAACAGTACCAATCCGCAGCAAGTTACCCTTACTGCCGGTCAGACTGCTTCCGTCAGCTTTGTAAATAAGCTGAACCCCTCCGGACTGAATCTGACCAAGACCACCCAGGACAATCAGAATCTGGCAGGCTGGCAGTTCAGTATCTACTCCGATGCTGCTTGCACCACGCTGGTTTCCGGTCCCCATACCACTGATACCAACGGTAAGATTTCTGTTACAGGACTTTCTTCTGGTACTGTGTATGTCAAGGAGCTGGGCCACCAGGACAGTACCATCAATGCACTGTACACCTGTTCCAGCGAAAATCCCCAGAAGGTCATCCTCACCGCTGGTCAGTCTGCATCCGTCAGCTTCCATAACGTTCTGAAAACAGGCAATGTGAAGCTGGTGAAGGAAACCAACACCGGAGAAAATCTGGCAGGCTGGCAGATTGGCCTGTACTATGATGCAGATTGTACCCAGTCCATTGAAGGTTCCCCCTTCACCACCGGAGCAGACGGCAGCATCACTGTCCTCGATTTGCAGCCCGGAGCCCTGTACGCAAAGGAGATCCCCACCGAGGATCCTTACTGGGAGTTTGATACCGAGGTCAAGAAAGTGACCATCGCCGCCAATCAGACCGCTGCTGTAACCTTCACCAACACTCACTACGGACGTATCGAGTTCAGAAAAACCACCAATACAGGTAACCATCTGGGCGGCTGGACCTTCCGAGTTACAGATGATAATGCCCAGATTGTTGGTGAATACACCACTGATGAAAATGGGTATGCCTGTACAGAGAATCTTCCTCTGGGCCGCTATACTGTTATCGAACTGCAAACCGAAGATGTCTACTGGAACTTCGAACTGGGCTTCCATGATGTGACTGTAAAAGCCGGACAGACCGTGGTGGATGAATGGCTTAACTGTGAACAGGGCCTTGGATGGTTCCATAAGAAAACCAACACCGGTGAATCTCTGAAGGGTTGGCATATTACCATCTATGAAGATGAAACCTGCACCAAGGAGATCAGGACCGTGATTACCAACGATGATGGTAAGATTGGCTATTACATGGACCCTGGCATCTACTATGCCAAGGAAACCGGCGACGAATACGGGCGCTTTGAAAATGAATACTGGCTGGTGGATGAAACCATCCAAAAATTCGAGATCAAGCCCCATGAAGATACCGAGATTGTCTTCACCAATGTCCAGTACGGTAAGGTAAAGATCATTAAGACCATGGAATCCGAAGGCAGCGCTACAGGCTGGCAGTTCAAAGTCACCGATTCTGACGGTAAGGAAATTGAAGGTTCTCCCTTCACCTCCGATGAAAATGGTGAGATCCTGACCAAGGCACTGCCCGGCCAATACACCATCGAAGAACTGATTCCTGAAGGCAGCCTGTATCACTGTACCTCTGAGAATCCTCAGACCGTCACTGTTATCCAAGGCGAAACCGCAGAAGTGACCTTCACCAACGCCCTGCGTCCCGGCAAGATCACACTAGACAAAGTTGATGTAAAGGGCACTCCTTTGGCAGGAGCAACCTTCCTGCTGGAATGGAGTGAAGACGGTTCCCTTTGGTGGCCCATTAAATACTCCGATTCCGAAACAGTCCAAGAAGGCTTCTGTTCCAATCCCAACATTGTGAATGGTTGCCTGACCACCGGCTATGACGGCAAGCTGGAATGGAATAATCTGCATCCTGGCATGCAGTATCGTTTGACCGAAACCAAGGCTCCCCAGGGCTACACAATGCTGAAGAAAGCTGCTTTTGAAGGTGAACTACCCGAAGAAGACTTCTCTTTGGAAGTAAAGGTCATCAACAGCCGCACATTCACTCTACCGGTAACCGGTTCCTCCTCCTTGTTGCTTTCCTCCATCAGCATGTCCGGCTGCCTGCTGGGTCTGATCGCTTCCATGCTGTATCTGCGTAAGAAGGAGCAATAAATGATCCATATTCCTTTCCATGCCAGGGATCGACCCTGGCATTTTTCATTCCCATGCAAAATCAAACCATTCTAACTAAGATTTATTTGAAAGGAACTTTTACAATGAAAAATCTGAAAAAGGCAATCGCACTGTGTCTTTCCCTCATTCTGATTCTGTCTTTCCCCGTCGGTGCTTCCGCAGTCGAACCCAATGATCCCCGTGATGGTGTTCTCATCGATGAAGATGCCCTGGGCAGTCTGTCCATCTACAAGTATGATCTGACCAATGCCGAGAAGGACGGCGTGTGGGACAGCTCTTATGTTTCCACCGGCGTCTATGACGAAGCTGGCGTAAATAACATTCTGGGCGGTGCAACCCGTGCCGGTGACTCCAATAACCAGTCCGATTTGGGCAATGGCGAAGTCAGTTACGGCTACGCCATCAAGGGCGTCGAATTCAGCTATCTGAAGGTTGCTGACATCGTTCAGTTTACTGAGTCCGAAGCTGACTCCCGTACTGACGGTCATGTGGAAGTCCTGTATGGCATCGACAAGGTCAAGGGTGTCGACTTCCTGAAGGCTCTGGGCCTGGAAAACGGCAATAAGCGCTACACCAACGCAGACCACATGAATGCCAATCAGTATTTCTATCAGTCTGATGTTCTGATCGACGCCCTGGCTGCTGGCCTGGAAGCTAACTCTACTGTCGTTAAGAATGCCCTGGAAGCATACATGGCTAATAACGGTGGCACCGCAATGCCCCTGACTGATGAATACGGCCATACCGAAGCCAATGATCTGGAACTGGGTCTGTACCTGCTGGTAGAAACCAAGGTCCCCGAAATGGTCACTTCCACTACCGATCCCTTCCTGGTTTCCGTCCCCATGACTACCGTCAACGGTACCAATGCTGACAACGGTGGTACCACCTGGATCTATGACATCACCCTGTACCCCAAGAACCTGACCGGCATTCCCTCTCTGGAAAAGACTCTGCGCGAGAACAAGAACGATACTGGCAAGAACGGCGGCTCTGCTTCCAACATTAAGGATGGCTATGCCCATACCGGCACCGCTTCCTCCGGTGACGTTCTGGACTACCAGATTATCTCCACTCTGCCTTCCATCACCTCTGAATCCACCTACCTGTCCTGCTACACCTTCGTGGATACTCTGTCCAAGGGTCTGTCCTACACCAAGGGCAACGTTGTTCTGGAGTTCTTCACTGACGCTGCCTGTACCGATCTGATCACCACTTGGAAGGAAGCTGACGGTTTCTTCACTGTTGCATATAATACTTCTTCCGCTGGCGAAGGTGTTATGACCGTTGAAATGACCGAACGCGGCCTGAACGAGATCAATACCTCCAAGGCTGTCTACTCTGATGCCACCATGGTCAACTCTGGTTTCTCCGACTGCACCGTTCGTATCACTTACACTGCCAAGATGGATTCCGACAATTCCATGGTCTTTGGTGACAACGGCAATGACAATAAGGTTGTTCTGACCTGGAAGCGTACTTCTGAGAACTACTTCGACACTCTGGTTGATGATTGCCATGTCTTCACTTACGGCATTGAACTGACCAAGCTGTTCTCCGATGGAAAGGGTGATTTCAGCAATGTCCAGTTCATGATTAAGAACGACACCGACAACTACTTCGTGAAGGCAGAGCTGAATGCCGAGGAAGGCGTCTACTATGTGACCGAGCATGTTGCAAATGCAGATGAAGCAACTCTGTTCACCCCTGTTATTCCCATGCCTGCTCCCAAGGCTGGTGACTCCAAGCACAAAGTTATTGTTAAGGGTCTGGAAGACGATACCTACACCATCACTGAGATCCGCACTGACAACGGCTATGTTCTGCTGAAGGATGACATTGAAATCGTTATCTCCCAGACTGAGACTACCGACCTGTGCAATATCTATGAATCCGATGTTCTGGGGCTGATCCAGAATGATCCCCGCTATGCTGAGATCATCAAGGACACCGGCGATCTGAAGAACATGCCCCAGAAGCATCTGGAACATCATCTGCTGACTGCTTCCGCTACTGTTGATGGCAACAAGGTCACCATGCTGGTAGACAATGGCAGCGAAAATGCCGAGGCTCCTCTGACTGTGGTCAACACCCGCGGCTTCGACCTGCCCGAAACCGGTGATCATGGCACCATGATTTTCACTATTCTGGGCATTGTCGCTATGGCTTGTGCTGCAACTGTCATCGTTCTGACTTCCCGCAAGAAGAAAGACAACCGCTAATCGAAAACCGCCCCGGAGAATTTCTCCGGGGCATTTCTACGGAATAGGGAGTTATCAATGAAACGCAAAATTCTTACGTTGGTGCTGGCAGCGATCCTGTTCCTGCTTTCTCTGGGATTGACGCTATATCCGGTCATCAGCAATTATGTAAACCAAAAGTACGCATCTGAAATCCATACAGCCTACCAGGAAGTCATTGAGCAGACAGACCATACAGAGCTTCTGAAAGCCCGTGAGCTGGCAATTTCTTATAACAAGGCAATTACTCCCGGCTCCACAACCGAGGAAGCATACAGTCAAGAAGCCCTTATGACAGCCTCCGAAGACTATGAAGGCCTACTTAATATTGGAGCCGACGGCATCATGGGTTATGTGGAGATTCCGAGAATCAGTGTTAATTTGCCCATCTATCACGGCACCGGAAATGACTCCCTTGACCGCGGTGTGGGGCATCTACTGGGCAGTTCTCTCCCGGTTGGGGGTGAGGATACCCACTGCATTTTAACTGGGCACAGCGGTCTTGCAACCCAGAAAATGTTTACCGATCTGGAACAGTTGGACGTAACCGATGTGTTCTATCTGAATGTTCTTGGCGAAACCCTCGCTTATCAGGTGGAGGAAATTAACACCGTGCTGCCCCACGATACCAGTCTTTTGGGTATCACTTCCGGAGAGGATTACTGTACTCTTGTCACCTGTACCCCCTATGGCGTGAATACTCACCGTCTGCTTGTCCGCGGCACCCGGATTCCCTATGAAGAAGCGGAAGTTCTGGTAGAGGAAGTCATGCAGGAGGAACCTCCCAAATCCAGTTGGGAGCAGAAGTATTTGCAAGGACTGTTCATAGGTGCCATCACTGCACTAGGCTTGGCTGTCGCTATTGTTTCCTTCATCAAGATCCGCAAGAACTACGGTTCTGTTGGGCGGTATTCGAACTTCGGAGGTGAACGGCATGAGAGGTAAATTTGAAACATTTCTATTTATCTTCCTGGTGCTGCTGTTCGTTGCAGGTCTTTCGCTGGCCCTCTACCCTTATGTCCAGGGTGCCATCGTGGATGGTATCATGGCCAGGCAGTCAGAAGAATTTCTGACACGGGTGGAGATTATCAACAACACAGCAGAACAAGAAGAATCGGTCATCGTCGTTACAGAACCACAGGAAACAGAACCCCGACAGCATTTGGAACTTTGGGGAAAAATGACCGCTTACAACGAATCCATCTATGCCCAAGGTCAGACCGGGCTTGCCAACAGCTACGCCTATGAGATCCCCAGTTTCATTCTCAAAGACTACGGTCTGGAGGATGAAATCTTCGGTGTGATTTCCATTCCAAAACTGGAACTGGAAATGCCTATCTTTCTGGGTGCATCCTATCAGAACATGGCGGACGGCGCTGCGGTGCTGTCCCAGACCAGCATTCCCATCGGCGGCAAAAATACCAATGCTGTTATTGCTGGTCACCGTGGTTGGGGCGGAGCGTCTTACTTCCGGTATATCACCGATCTTGAGGTGGGAGATGAAGTCATCATCACGAATCTGTGGGAAACCATGACCTACACCGTCAGCGGTGTTCGCATCATCGATCCTACAAGTGTTGACGATATTCTGATTCATGAGGGAAAAGACATGATTACCTTGCTGACCTGTCATCCCTATGCATCCGGTGGAAAGCAACGGTACCTCGTATTCTGTGAGCGTTCCCTGAGTC
>JAZRKL010000015.1:0-16772 GCA_045646265.1 Faecousia sp. | reverse complement strand
CAGCGTGTGCAGCGGTCAAAATTTCGTGAGCGAATAGCGAACAAGAAATTTTGGGTACCGCAAACGGACACGGGAAGTATCGAAAAGTACTGCACTATGCACGCATTGGCTGCGGGCACTGCCCGCATAAACGATCATTTAACAAAAAAGAAGAGGGTTTGCACCCTCTTCTTTTTTATTCGCCCACTGCCTTGTTGGTCAGCATGGTTTTGATCATTTTCAGCATATTGGGCTTGCCCATGGCATTGCCCTTGTCACCGAAACGCATAACAGCCTTCTGCCCCTTGCCGGAAGCCACCCACTGAGGTAATTCACCGGTCTCGTTGGGGTTTCCGGTTTTGACGAAATTGCACAGATAGCGCACCATCCGTTCACTCAAGTCATAGTCCCTCTGCTCCATAGGCCGCCAGCAGTTATCCAAAGTACCGAACCAGTACCACAGGTCGGAAGAGTGCCACGCGCCGTTGCTGTCGCCGGGAAGCTGCCGCTCAAAATACCAGGTATATCCCGGCTTTTCCCGGTTCGCGATCCACTTGCGGGTCATGGACTGCAGCACCGGCGGTGCCATATCCTCGCTGGTGGAGCCAGCCATGTAGGGAATATCGTGAGGCACAGCGCCCTCCACGGAGAACCGGCCGTCCTTAACGGGGAAGGCCGCGCCGTTTCCGCCCTTGATTTCCTTCTTGGCTGTCTGCCATGCCTCAAAGAGGGTTTCCACAGGCAATGCCCGGAACTGTTCCAGTGTTTCACAGCCGCAGCGGGCCATCACTTCTTTCCAGAATGCGCAGGACTTTTCCTGTGTGGTAGCCAGCATACCGCCCAGACCGCAGCCGCTGGACATAATAGCCTTGCTGAACAGGCCCTTGGTCATGGGACTCTGGCTCTGGAGCTGCACGCTGGCAGCGCCGGCGCTCTGACCCATGATGGTGATGTTTTCGGGATCACCGCCAAAGGCGGCAATGTTATCCCTGACCCACTGAATGGCCGTCATCTGGTCATACAGGCCGTAGTTGCCGGTGAAACCGGCCTCTTTCTTCAGTTCCTCAAGGCACACAAAACCCATGGGTCCCAGACGGTAGTTCAGTGTCACACCGATGATGTTCTGCTCCGGCCATAGGGGGCCGTCGAAATGCTTCTCGTGACCGCATCCGCCGGTGAAACCGCCGCCGTGAATGTACACCAGCACCGGCAGCTTATCCCCTGCCTTGGCAGTATCGGGGGTAAACACATTCAAAAACAGGCAGTCCTCACTGTAGGTGTAGCTCTCGCCCTTGCGGAATTCGTTATAGTAGAAGATCTTTTTCAGATTTTCTTCTTCGTTATAGAAAGCACGGGGCTGGTAGCTGCAATGGCCGTACTGGGTGGCATCGTAGACGCCTTCCCAAGCCGTGACCTGCCGGGGATATTCCCAGCGGTCTGCGGTGGCATAGCGGATGCCCTTGTAGGCAGCGGTACCTGTGACTCTGCCTGCACAGCCCTGCGCAGCGCCGCAGGGGGTATTGACGATATAATCCATAATTTCCTCCTTGGAGAAAGAATGCGGCACGGCCTTTGCCGTGCCGCAGCAGGTTACATTAAGCTTCTTCCTTCTGAGCGGCCTTCTTGGCAGCCATAGCTTCCCGGATCTCGGGGGTGATGTTCCAAACGAACTTAAATGCGGCCCAGGAACCCAGAATGAACAGGGCGGGAACCAGCACGCACAGGACCTTGAAGCCGAAGATGGTGTTTGCGCTCTGTGCCTCCAGAGTGGGAACATAGCCGATCCAATCCAGGGCAAAGAAGCTGAAGCCCAGACCCACGGTCTGACCGATACGGCGGGACAGGTTGAAGGTGCCGTAGATGGAGCCTTCGGTACGCTTGCCGGTGATATGCTCGTTGTAGTCGATAGCCTCACCAACCAGGCCCCACTGCATCTGAATGGAGACCATGGCAAAGCCGGTACCAATACCCAGGATCACACCGTGAACCAGAGGATTCACATCCATCACCAGGTGCATGCCAAACAGCACAGCGCAGATGGCGCCGCCGATGAGCAGGCAGTAGCGCAGCAGCTTTTCCAGACCCAGCTTCTTACACATAAAGGGCACAGCGACCATGGAGCCGATCATGAAGGGAGCGGACAGAGCCTGGGCAATTGCCTTATAGGTAACATCATGATAGACAGCGGAATACATGTACACGCTGATGTTCTCAGCCAGGTACTGCATGGTGCAGATGCAGATGCCGTGGATGCACAGAGCAACGAAAGCGCGGTTCTTCTTCACAACGTCGAAGATGTCGGAGATCTTAATGTCGTCAGCCTTGACTTCCTCATTGACCACCACACGCTCCTCGGTCAGCGCATAGTGCAGCAGGCAGATAACAAAACCGATCACAGCACAGGCAGTACCTGTGATCATATAGCCGATGGAATTATTCTCACCAAAGGCACCGACAATGGCCAGACCTGCAAAGCCGGGAAGGGCGTTACCGATCATGGAGCCAACGCCACGGGCGGAAGACAGGGATGCGCGCTCGGAGTCGTTGGTGGACATGGCGCTGAGCAGAGAGCCCATGGGGATGTTGAACATGGTATAGGATGCCTCATAGATGATCTTGAAAGAGAACAGGGCAACCAGCAGGGGAATGCCGTCCAGGAAGGTGGGAACGGTCCACATTGCAATGGCAGATACAGCCAGCAGGGGAGTTGCCCGGAGCAGCCAGGGACGGAACTTGCCGTGCTTATTCTGGTGCTTTGCGAAGGCCTTGTCCATCAGAGCGCCCATCATGGGGTCATTCACAGCGTCCCAGATGGTCCAGACGATGGTCAGAATGCCCATTACGGTAGCGTTGATGCCCAGAACGTTGGTGCAGTAGATAGAGAAGATACTGGCCATCAGAGCGAAAGTCATGCATCCGCCCCAGTCGCCAAACATGTAGCCAAACCAATGCTTCTTGGTCAGGCCGGTTTTCGGTGCTTTTGCCATTGGTAATTCCTCCGTTTTGATAATTTAGAGTATAGTTTCATGGTATCTGACCATATGTTACAAAAATATGAACGCAAAGTAAATTGGTATTTCCGCACAAAACATTGCAAATCGAGCAATTCCGAGGTATACTATTTTCAGAATTACCCGAAAAGGGGGCGATTTTGCATGAAACTGGAAGACCTGAGAAAAATATCCGCCCAATTCCCCCAGCAGCCGGCTCCGGAAAACTACGAAGCTTTGCGGGATTACCTGCGCTCTCTGGGCCTTGACCCGGACAATATGTATCAGGAGCTGGAAATGGGCAACCCCTATGTCCAGGCTCATCAGGACGTCAGCTACTCCAACACCATGGTGCAGCTGCACAGCCATGCCTTCTATGAGGTACTGTGCTGCCGCAACACCTGCGGTGCGGAATATCTGGTAGGCAGCGAGCGCTACCGGCTGCAAAAGGGCGACATTATTCTGGTTCCCCCGGGAATCAGCCACCGGCCTTTGCTGCCGGAATCCATGGCAGAGCCGTACATCCGTGACATTCTCTGGTTCAGCCCGGAATTCATTGCTTTGATGGAAGACATTCTTCCGTCCCACCGGCAGTCCCGGAAGGATCTGAGCACCCTGCTGCGCACAACCGATACCCGATGGGATATTCTGGCACAGCACCTTCGTACCGCGGTAACCGAATCGGAGCGGCAGCGTCCCGGCTGGGAAGCGGCGGTCATGGGAACCGCCATGGTCTTTCTGACAGGATTAAAACGGGCGCTGTCCGATAAGTATGCCATACCCATGGCAGCGGAAAAGCCGGGTCTTCTGGATCGTGCCATGGCCTATATGGAAGCCAACCTTTCCTCCAAAATTACTTTGGAGGACATGGCCCGACACCTGTATGTCAGCAAAAGCACCGTTTCGCAGACCTTCCGCAACCGCATGGGCGTCAGCTTTTACCGATGTCTGACCCAGCGGCGGCTCATTGCCGCCAAGAGCCTGATCGGCGAGAATGTCCCCATGGAGGAAGTCAGCAGGCGGGTTGGCTTTTCCGATTACTCCAGCTTCTACCGGGCCTTCCGGCAGGAATACGGCATCAGCCCCCAGCAATACCGCGCCATCCAGAAATGATCTGAATGATCGTGTAGCGGCCTAAGGGCCGAATGCAAAATGCATAATGCAAAATTGTGGTATTTGCTGACGCAAATGATTTAAATAGTCGGCGAAGCCGACACCTTAATTTTGAATTTTGCATTTTGAATTTTGCATTGCGCAGCATTACTGCTGCGCTAACCGATCATTTTTTCTCCCGCCGATATTTTTCTCTTGCACTGAGCCTTACTATCTGTTATCATGCAAGCACAAGAAATCCGGTGCCATTTGCACCAAAATCGTAAAAGGAGTATATAAATGAACACTGTTTTCGACCTCATCGTCATCGGCGGCGGTCCCGGCGGCTATCTGGCTGCGGAGCGTGCTGCCCACGCAGGCCTCAAAACGGCGCTTTTTGAAAAGAATTCTCTGGGCGGTGTCTGCCTCAACGAAGGCTGCATTCCCTCCAAGGCTCTGCTGAACTCTGCCAAGCACTACGAGCATGCCCTCCACAGCGCCGCCTTCGGCATCACCTGCAAGGATGTTTCCATCGACCAGAACGCGGTCATCAACCGCAAGCGCAAGGTAGTGCGCACCTTAGTCTCCGGTGTCCGTGCCAAGATGAAGGGCGCGGGTGTCACCGTTTTCATGGAGGAAGCCAAAATCGAAGGCAAAACCGCCGAAGGTTTCTCTGTCAACGGCCACACCGCCAAGAATCTGATCATCGCCACCGGCTCTTCCGCCGCTGTGCCCCCCATTCCCGGCGTGAAGGAAAACCTGGGCAGCTTCGTGCTGACCAACCGGGAAGTGCTGGAGCTGACCGAGATTCCCGAAAAATTCGCCGTCATCGGCGGCGGTGTCATCGGTCTGGAAATGGCCGCCTACTACGCAGCCGTAGGCAGCAAGGTCACCGTCATTGAGATGCTGGACCATATCGCCGGCCCCACGGATCTGGAGATCAGCAGCCTCCTGCAAAAGGAGCTGGAAAAGAAGGGCATCACCTTCCTGCTGAGCCACAAGTGCCTGTCCGTGGAACCGGGTACTGTCTGGGCTGAGTCCCCCGCAGGTGAAAAGATCGCCGTAGCCGCCGATAAAGTTCTGCTGTCCATCGGCCGCCGTGCCAATTTCCAGAACCTGGGTCTGGAAAACATCGGTGTTGCCTGTGACCGTGCCGGTATCACCACCGATTCCATGGGCCGCACCAATGTCCCGGGAGTCTATGCCATCGGCGATGTCAACGGCCATCACATGCTGGCCCATACCGCCTACCGGGAAGCAGAAGTTGCCGTCAATACCATTCTGGGCAGGAAGGACTTCATGCGCTACACCGCCAATCCCTCCGTCATCTACACCCAGCCGGAGATCGCCTCCGTGGGCAGAACCGAGGAAGAGTGCAGAGAAAAGGGCATTGACTACGAGGTGAAGAAGCTGCCCATGGTCTATGCCGGCCGCTTCGTGGCTGAAAACGAGGGCATGGACGGCCTGTGCAAGGTCATTGTCGACAAGAAGCGCCGCACCGTTCTGGGTGTGCATCTTATCGGCACCTACACCGGCGAAATGATCTGGGGCGCGGCGGAAATGATCGAGATGCAGCTTCGGGTCACCGATGCCCGGCAGATCATCTTCCCCCATCCCACCGTCAGCGAGATCATCCGCGAGACCCTCTGGGAGTTCCATGACTAATATTAACTCCCCGGTAAGCTTTGCTCACCGGGGAGTTTTATTTCAGTATAGGAATGATAAGCACGATGCTGCTGAGGGGCAGCAGGTGTGTTACTTTCTTGTCTCCGAACAAGAAAGTAACCAAAGAAGTCGGCATAGGAGGGGGACTGAGTTCGTTGCTCCCGCACTCAAAGCCGTCCCCCTCCTATGTACCTCCCCCGCGCGCACCGGGTGATTGTGCGGTAAAATGTTTCAGATTTGTTTGTTTGAATTCCCAAACGCACCATCTTATTGGCGGCGGGGGGATTCTCAAGGGGGATGCATTTGCTCGAAATGCCCCCTTGAGCCGGCTTCTTTCCTCCCTTTCTTGCCGGGACAAGAAAGGGAGCCCGCCGGGAGGCATACCGCACCATCAATATACGAACACCCATCAATTTTGCAATTGATGGGTGTATCTGTTTTTATGCCTGCCAGACGATTTTACCGTCGACGATGGTAATGTATGCGCTGCCGCCGATGGTGGTCAGGGGGTCTGCGTTCCAGATGACGATGTCCGCGTCCTTGCCCGCTTCCAGCGTACCCACCCGGTCAGCAATGCCCAGAGCCTTGGCGGGATTGACGGTAATGGCCCGCCATGCTTCCTCCCGGTCCAGACCTGCGTTGGCAGCCATACCGGCGCACATGGGCAGGCTCTGCAGGGGGATCACCGGCGCGTCGGTAATGATACTGACGGAAACACCGGCCTCGTGCAGCGCCGCGGGGGTGGTAAAGCTCTTGTTTTGCAGCTCGATCTTGCTCTTGTTGCCGAAGGTGGGGCCAACAAAAGCGGGCAGCTTTTCCTCCGCCAGCTCGTCAGCGATCAGCGCACCGTCGGTGCAGTGATCCAGTGTGATGCCCACACCGAATTCCTTGGCAATGCGGATGGATGTCAAAATATCATCGGCACGGTGGGCATGGCACTTCAGAGGGATCTTGCCCTCTAGCACGGGGGTCATGGCTTCCAGCTTCATATCGAAGCCGGGGTTCTTACCCTCGGCCTTGTCGGCTATGTAGCGGCGGGTCTTGAACAGCAGCTCCCGCAGCAGCGCGGCAGTGCCCATGCGGGTCACGGGACTCTTGCCGTGGGACTGTCCGTAGCAGCGCTTGGGATTTTCACCGAAGGCGCACTTCATGGCCGCAGGCTCTTTGAGGATCATTTTGTCCACCCGCTTGCCCACCAGCTTGATCACCACGAAGGTACCGCCCACCACGTTGGCGCTGCCGGGGCCGGTGCAGGCAGTGGTCACGCCGCCCTGAATAGCCAGAGAAAAGGCCTCATCCATGGGGTTGATGGAGTCGATGGCCCGAAGCTGCGGTGTCAGGGGGTCTGCCATTTCGTTGTAGTCACGGCCTTCCCAACCCATGCCCTCGTTGTCCAGACCGATATGGCAGTGGGCATCGATGCAGCCGGGAGTCACCAGACGGCCCTCCGCGTCAATGACCTGCACACCGGCAGGGGCATCGATGGCGGCAGCCACTTCCAGAATTTTTCCGTCATCACCGATTAAAATACAACCCTTTTCCAGTTCCAAACCGGCCATGGTCTTGATATTCGCGTTTTGAATGAGAATCATATGTATCCCTCTTTCTTCTTATACCGTTTGCAGCAGAGCGTCCTCCGCCCGCTTGATCTTCTTTGTCATGGAGATCGCCAAAGGAATTGCCAGCGCCAGACTCAGCACATCCGCCGCGGCCTGTACCGCCGCAATGCCGTAAGCGCCAAAGAGCAGCGCCAGCGGATAGAGAATCGGCAGGAAGCAGCTGCCCTGCCGGGCCGTTGCCAGCAGCATAGCGCCCTTTGCGTTGCCCAGTCCCACGCAGAGCATGTTGACCATAGCCACCCACGCATGGATGGGCAGAGCCACGCACTGCAGCCAGATGCACAGCTTGCCGATCTCCCGCATTTCCGCGTCCGTACCCGCAAAGATCACAATAATCGGGTCAGCAAACAGGGCAATGGCGATTGCCATAACTGTGCTGCCCACCAGAGAAACCATGGAGGAGAACCGGTAGCTCTCGGTGACCCGGTCGTACCGTTTTGCTCCCCAGTTGAAGCCGGCCACCGGCTGGAAGCCGTTGCCGAAGCCCAGAATAATGCAGAAGGGGAACATCATGATCTTGGTGCAAACACCGATGCCCGCCAGAACGGAGTCGGAGATATTGCCTGCCAGATCGTTCAGCAGGATACCGGCCACCACCGAAAGGCCGTTGCGGAACAGCGAAGAAGAGCCGACGCTGACCACGTTGGAGATAATATCCCAGCTAAAGCGGAAATTCCTGACAGACAGGTGCAGCATGCTGCGCTGGGTGATGTAGGGGAAGATCAGAATGCCAAAGCTGACCCACTTGGAGATTGCCGTAGCCAGAGAAGCACCGGCCACACCCATGTCCAGACCGAAAATAAAGATAGGATCCAGAATGCAGTTGAGAATACCGCCAAAGCCCATGCCGATCATAGAAAGGGTGGCGCTGCCCTCGCTTCTGAGGCACTGGTTCATGACGAAGCTGGTGGCCATAAAGGGCGCGGCCAGCAGAATATAGGTGGCATAGTCAATGGCATATTCCTCACAGGTGGGGGTAGCGCCCAGCAGTCGCACCATGGGGGTCATGAAGATGCTGCCGAAGATCATCAGCAGCGCGCCCAGACCTGCCGCCAGGAAGAAGGAGGTGGACAGCACCTGGCTTGCCTTCTTGTCATTGCCCTGACCCAGAAGCCGGGCGATGTAGCTGTTGGCACCCATGGCCAGCATGGAACCGGCCATCATGATCAGCTGATCCAAGGACGCGTTGACACTGACCGCCGCCGTGGCATTGGTGCCCAGGGAACTGACGAAGTAGGTGTCCGCCAGAGAGTAAATGGATGTGATCAAAAAGGCCACGATGGTGGGGACTGCCATTTTGGGAACCACCCGGGAAATGGGCGCTTCCAGCATCAGTTGCTTGCGCAGATCGCTCTGCTGGGAATTCATGTTTGCCATATGCATCGCCTCTGTCTTTGTAATGTACTAACTATACCACACATTTTTTTGTGGCACAACCAAAAAAGCGGTTATCCCCACAAATGATCGTTTATGCGGGCAGTGCCCGCAGCCAATGCGTGCATAGTGCAGTACTTTTCGTTACTTCCCTGACCCGCTCGGTATCGTTACTGCTGCGCTAAATGATCGTTTAGCTACCGACTACCAAGTCTCCGTGTCATCCTGAGCGACCGAAGGGAGTCGAAGGATCTTCGCACTGAAATACTGCTAAGCACTATGAAAATGCGTAGATTCTTCGACTCGCTTCGATTTGTTGCGGTATGATTGCCACCGGCAATCATTACATTAGAAGATTCGCTGCGCTCTGCAACACGCTCAGAATGACATGCGTTTTAGGGTTCTGCTCAGAAGGATCATTTAATGAACTAAAACGGCCGGGAATCCGGCCGTTTTGTTATTTTCCCAATTCCAGAGTGCGGTAATACGCTTCCTCCACCGCGTTCATCGCCGCCCCGCGGAAGCCGCCCTGTTCCAATGCCCGAACGCCCGCAATGGTAGAGCCGCCGGGAGAGCAGACCGCGTCCTTCAGCTGACCGGGATGCTGACCGCTTTCCAGCGCCAGCGCCGCCGTACCCAGCAGCATCTGGGCAGCATATTCCATGGCCTTGGCTCTGGGCAGGCCGCAGGCCACACCGCCGTCGGCCAACGCTTCCATAAACAGGCAGGCAAAGGCCGGGCCGCAGCCGCTGACGGCGCTGCCTGCGTCGATGAGCTTCTCAGGCAGCGGATCCAGCCGTCCCGCAAAACCCATAAAGTCCCGAAATGCCGCCAAGGCTTCTTCCGATACATTTTCCGTGTGATCGTACAGCACCATACCCTGCCCCACCGCCACCGGTGTGTTGGGCATAATGCGAATGATGGGGTAATCCGCCCCCACCATGGCACGGATGTCCGCCATGGCAACACCTGCCGCCATGGAGACGAACACGAAATCATCTTCTCTTGCAGCCAGCACCGGCTTCAGCTCTTCCAGCAGACCGCCCAGCATCTGTGGCTTCACACCCAGTACGATAAAACCGCAATTTTTCGCGATTTCCTCCACGGAAACCGCCTTGCAGCCAAGATCAGCCGCCAATTCCTCCGCCTTGGGCGCAAATTTATCCGCCACAAAGAGCATATCCTTGGCCACCGCCCGGGCAGCGGCCTTTGCCAAGGCACCGCCCATATTGCCGGTGCCGATAAATCCAACACTGTTGTTCATAGAGAACCTCCCATTCAACCCTCTGTCATTCTGAGGAGCTAAGCGACGAAGAATCCCCGGCCTACTGATCATCTGGAGATCCTTCCGCCTTTAGCCTCAGGATGACGTACCTTGTCAGCGAATCTGCCCGTCTCCCCGGATCACATACTTATAGCAGCACAGCTCTTCCAGACCCATGGGGCCTCTGGCATGGAGCTTCTGGGTGGAAATACCCATCTCGCAGCCAAGGCCGAACTCGCCGCCGTCGGTAAAGCGGGTAGAGCAGTTGACGTACACCGCGGCGCTGTCCACTCTGCGGGTAAAGAACTCCGCAGCCGCAGCATCCTGTGTAATGATCGCCTCGCTGTGTCCCGTAGAATGGGCGGCGATGTGCGCCACCGCCTGTTCCTTGCTGCTGACCACAGCCACCGCCAGAATGTAATCCAAAAATTCCGTATCGAAATCCGTCTCCGACGCAGCAGTGCCGGAAATGTACTTTCCCGCCCGGTCATCCAGCCGCAGCTGCACCTTGCCGCCAATGCGTTCGTTCAGCTTCGGCAAAAATTCTTCCGCAATGGCGCTGTGAACCAGACAAACCTCCGCCGCGTTGCACACGGAAGGACGGCTGGTCTTGGCGTTTTCAATGATATTCAGCGCCTTTTCCTGATCGGCGCTCTCATCCACATAAATATGGCAGATGCCGGTACCGGTCTGGATGCAGGGCACCTTTGCATTTTCCGTACAGGCCTTGATCAGACCCGCGCCGCCCCGGGGGATCAGCAGATCCACCAGACCCACAGCGGTCATCAGCTCCGTAGCGCTTTGGCGGGTGGTGTCCTGCACCAGTTGCACCAGCTCCTTGGGAAGACCCACTGCCAAAAGACCCTTCTGCATGGCATTGACAATGGCATTGGAGGAGCGGAACGCTTCCTTGCCGCCACGCAGCACACAGCCGTTGCCGGACTTCAAAGCCAAAGCGGCAGCGTCGGAAGTCACATTGGGTCTGCTTTCGTAGATGATAGCCACCACGCCCATGGGCACACCCACTTTATCGATGACCATGCCGTTGGGCCGCTCCACACGGCTGCGTACCCGTCCCACAGGGTCGGGCAGCTGCACTACCTGCCGGATACCCTCTGCCATGCCGGCGATCCGGCTTTCATTCAGCGCCAGCCGGTCCAGCATCACCGGCTGGATGTGGCCCTTGGCCGCTTCCATATCCAGTGCGTTGGCTGCCAGAATAGCAGCGCTGTCCGCTTCCAGGGCATCGGCCATGGCCAGCAGCGCCTTGTTTTTCGTTTCCGTATCGGCTGCCGCCAGCACAGGGGCAGCGGCCTTTGCCGCCAATAAAATCTCTCTTGTGGTCATACGGTCACACCCTTTCCAACAAATCTGGTGCCCACGGCCTTGCCGTCGAACAGGTCATAGAGCTTTTCCGGATACTCGCCGTTGGTGATGACCATATCCACCCCGGCATCCACTGCGATCTGGGCGGCCTTCAGCTTGGTAGCCATGCCGCCGGTGCCAAGGCTGGAGCCTGCGCCCCCAGCCAGCGCCAGAATGTCCGGTGTGATATCCTTGACCAGCGGGATCAGCTCCGCTTCCGGATGCTTCTTGGGGTCAGCGGTGTAAAGGCCCTCGATATCGGAAAGCAGCACCAGCAGATCCGCGTCCACCAGCTTCGCCACGATGGCCGACAAGCTGTCGTTCTCACCGATGGTGGTCTGGATGCCGATTTCGTCGGTGGCCACCGCGTCATTTTCATTGATGACCGGCAGCACATTCCACTCCAGCAGCCGGGTCAGGGTATCGTGAACATGGATGCTGCGCCGGGGATCGTAAATATCCTCCGCTGTCAGCAAAATCTGTGCTACAGAATGGCTGTACTGGGCAAACAGCTTATCGTATGTATACATCAGCTCGCACTGGCCTACCGCCGCCGCGGCCTGCTTGCCGGGCATATCCTGTGGCCGTCCGGGCAGACCCAGCTTACCAACGCCCATACCGATGGCACCGGAGGATACCAGCACCACCTGATGTCCCGCGTTTTTAATATCACTGAGCACCTTGCACAGCAGCTCCACACGGCGGATATTCAGCCGCCCGCCAGCGTGAGCCAGGGTAGAAGTACCGACTTTGATCACCACACGCATACCAAAACCTCCCTAAAGGACGCACATTTGTGTATATACGGTAGATTATACTACCCCTGCCGTCGGGAATCAAGTATGAATTCCGGAAAAAAACACCGATGTTGCGCAATGTCATTTAGTGAAAATGTCATCCTGAGCAAGCGTGTTGCAGAGCGCAGCGAATCTTCAAAAAAAATGATTGCCGGTGGCAATCATACCGCAACAAATCGAAGAGAGTCGAAGAATCCGCTCTATTAAATACGGATCCTTCGACTCGCTATGCTCGCTCAGGATGACACGGAAACTTGGTGGGTGGTGCGCTAAACGATCATTTATATATTTTCCAGCACTTCCTTATGGATATCCTCAATGGTGCGCATAGCGCCATCACTGACACAGCTTACGGTTTTCCACCCCAGCTTTTCGGCGCAGTACTCCGCCGCCTTCCGGGAACGAGCCAGATATGCCAGATCCTTCTCGTGAATATCCTTCTTGCTCTCGTCGCCCTGATAACGGCCGGTCATCAGCTTCTGGCTCACCGCCGGATCCACCCGCAGATAAATGACCTTGTCCGGTGTGGGAATGCCCACCAGCCGGTACTCAAAATCAAAGAGCCACTGCAAGTAGCCGTCCCACTGGTCCTGCGGCAGCTTGGAGCATTGATGCACCGCGTTGGAGGTGGTGTAGCGGTCCGCCACCACGATACCGCCTTCACTATAAAAGCTTTCCCAACCCTTTTTGAAGCTGGCATACCGGTCCACCGCATAGAAGGTGGAGGCGGCATAGGCATTGACCGATGCGGGATCGGTGCCGAACTCACCGGCCAGATACATTTTGATCAGCGCCGAGGAATTGCTCTCATAGTCCGGAAAGGAGACCTTTTTCACCTTGTGACCCTGCTGCTCCAAAGCCTGGCACAGCAATTTCGCCTGGGTCGCCTTTCCGCTTCCGTCCAGACCTTCAATAACGATCAGTTTTCCCTGCATATTCTCTCTCCTGTCACACGTTCTGCTCACTGGGCGTGTCCGTTTCCTCCCGGATCTGCGTCAGCACTTCCTGCAAGCGCTGCTCATTCTGCTGCTGCTTTTCGAAGCCTTCCGTGCTTTCCTTCCGGAACAAGATCCGTATGGTCATGAGAATCAGCTTGATATCCAGCAAAATGGAATAGTTTTCGATGTACATCAGATCCAGCCGCAGCTTATCGTAGGGCGTGGTATTATACTTTCCGTAGATCTGGGCATAGCCGGTCAGACCCCCCTTGACCTTCAGCCGGTACATAAATTCCGGAACTTCTTCCCCGTATTTGCGCACATGCTCCAGCCGTTCCGGACGGGGGCCTACAATGCTCATATCGCCCTTGAGGATATTCAGAAGCTGGGGCAGCTCATCCACCCGGCAGGCGCGGATCACATTGCCCACCCTGGTGATTCTGGGATCCTTGCCGGTAGCGGGAATGGAGAAGCCCTCCTTTTCCGCGTCCACGATCATACTGCGGAACTTGAGAATGTCAAATTCCTTGCCGCCGATGGTAGCCCGCTTCTGCCTATAGAACACGGGGCCGCCGTCCTCCAGCTTGATGGCAATGGCAATGACAGCCATCACAGGCGCCGCAAGGATCAGCGCGATGAGGCACAGCACAATATCCAGCGCCCGCTTCATGATCCGCTGGGGAACCGTCATGCAAACGCCTTTGGTCAGCAGCAGGGGGGTGTCAAAAGAGGTAATGTTCACACCGCCGCGGATAATGATATCGCTGATCTTGGGCACCACATAGGTACGGATGCTGTTTCTGTAGCAGAATTTCAGCAGGTCATTGCGGATCTGGGGCGGCACATCGTTGATGATCACGGCATCATACTTTACGATTTCTTCGCAGATGACATCGAAACCCCTTTCCACAGAGATCAGCTTGTTGATATGGTACTTGTCTCTTCTGGTATCCATCTTCAGCTTCAGCGTCACCGCGTTGTCCGTTCCGAACACCAAAATCATGTTGTAGGGCCTGTACAGATACCGGAAGCTGGCGGCATATACATATACAAAGACCACCACCAAAAAGCCTTCGGCGCACATCAGTGCCAGCATGGGCATAATGCTTACCATCTTGTTGGCAATGAGGCACAGCTGGAAATAGGTAATAAAGTTTGTGACAAACAGGCCGATCCACTGGGCCATTGCCAGATCAAAGCGGCGCAGGTTACCGAACTGAAAACCGTCCATATTGGTAATAAACAATCCGCTCAGCAGGGCATACAAGCCCATCAGCACGATCTTGCCTCTTCCGTGAAACGGATGAAATCCCGCATCATCGTAACCGTTTCTGAACACAAACAGGTATACCAGACAAAGAACCGCCAGCTCCAGCAAGGCTTCCATTCTGCGAACAACACCCTTTGTGTTACCGCTTAAGGTTCTGATTTTTTTCATCATGCATACTCCAATTGACCGGACACCGCTGAAAAACCCATTCCCAACAGGTGCCAAGTCCTTTAAAACCGCAAAACGCTTGATTTTCGGATACATGCAGCGCAAAAATATCCTCGTACATTATAGGACAATACCCGCTGTTTTGCAACTACTAATATCCACCACTTCAGGTGCGCATCCCCTGCGCATGGATAAACGACCGCTCCGCTGCGTACCTACATAAAACGCATGTCATTCTGAGCGCCGCGCCAAAGGATCAACAACAGCAGCATCCCCCTGCCGCATAAAAAACGCACCCTGCGAAAACACAATGTCATTAAGTTAAGCTGTCATCCTGAGCGAAGCGCCAGCGAAGTCGAAGGATCCCCCTCCTAAAGAGGGGATTCTTCGTCACTTTCGTTCCTCAGAATGACAGCTATTTTGTTAACTTAATGACATTGTGCGAAAACAGGGTGCGTTAAAATCTTATTTCGCGCCGTTGGCGATGAGCTTATCCACCTCGTCCAGGTTAAACACTTCCCGGACCCGCTTGTAGATATCGGTGTAAGCGCCGCTTCTCTTGTAGCGCCAGCCGGTGCCGTAAGGCTGTGTGCCGTCGTAGCGGATAGCGCAGTCGGGATGCAGCTCCAGGATCTTCTCCCAGCTTGCCCACTGGATCTTGGACTTCACCGCGCAAAGCTGTTCCAGAGGCAGCTCATACAGCGGGGAAATATCGGATACCTTGGTAAAGCTGAGGTTGACATTTGCCAGACTGGTGCAGCTCTTCAGAGCGGAAACATCCTTGATATTGCCGCAGTAGGCCAGCTCCAAAAATACCAGCTTGGTATGATCGGCAAAGGGGGACAGATCGCTGATGGGGCTGCCGGACAGGATCACGATCTCCAGATCCGGCATGTAGGAGATAAAGCTGATGTCCGTCAGCTCCTCGTTGTGGCCCATATCCACATACTTGGTCTTGGTGCAGTATTTGAAAGGCTCGCAGTTGGTATCGTCCACATGGTAAACGGCACGGATGGTGTCGGTATCCGTCAGCCAGCTGCGCTTCCACACATGGATGCGCCACACCACCTCCGTCCGGGGGTAATCCTCCCGCACCTTTGCCAGCACTTCGTTGTCGAAGCCGCAATCATCCAGCAGCAGATAGGAGCAGCCCTGAAGGATATCCAGCGCGCTGCGCAGCTCTTCCTCGCCCTCGTTGCCGATGGACTCCTTCACAAATTCGATCCGCTCATCGGTGGTGGCCACCTTCTTGCCAAACAGCTCGAAGGTGTAATGGAACAGGGTGTTGGGGGCTGCCTGCTGCAGTGTCTTCACATCCTCGACAGACAACTGGCTCTGGCCGGCGCTGTCCATCAGCTCCACCTTTTCGATGTTGGGGAACAGGCCCAGCTTGCCGGCGGCTTCCGCCACCCGCTCCTTTTCCAGCACGGACAGGTTCAGCTGGGTGGTTTCGGTACTCAGCTCCTGACCCAGCAGGATCATGGTAAAGTTCCAGGCGACATCCGGGTACAGGCCCTGCAGCGCCACGATCTCCTGGGCGGAGTAGGTGGTTCTGGGCAGGCTGACGGTCTTCAGTCCGGGCAGATATGCCAGATGCTTTGACAACGTGTCATAATCGCACATACCGGGATCCAGCACCAGATCGGTCTCCTTATTGGAAACGGTAACAGTGCCCAGCTTGACGGTATAGGTCACATCCACACCGGGGTGCTTCTGGATATAGTCGGCAATGGCATCGTAGCAGGTGCTGCCGGAAAGATCCAGAGTCTTCAGCGCGGGATACTGCTCCAGCAGGCCGATGGTATCTTCCGTCACGGTCACCGCCAGCTGCTCCACAGGAGGATCGGTGGTGGGAGGAACGGTAGTGGTCTGCTCCACGGGTGTCTCCTGGCAGCCTGCCAGCAATACCAGCACCAGCGCCAGTACCCACAGCAGCATTTTTCTCAATTTCATGGCATAATGCCTCCAATTCGACATACTATTCTATGATTATACAATAATACCCTGTAACAAGCAAGGAAAATTTCTACCCTTTCAGCGGTTAATATTGGAAATGATACAATAACATATCCTTCGCGGAGCTAAATGATCGTTTAGCGCACCATCGATATGTCATCCTGAGCGTAAGCGAAGGATCTCCGGAGCAACGATAGACCGGAGATTCTTCGGCCTAAAGGCCTCAGAATGACAGACATGGAACGACACCGAGCGGGCCGCGTTGGCCCGCGCCGCCGGGGGCGGATGAAGCGGG
>JAZRKL010000014.1:0-2797 GCA_045646265.1 Faecousia sp. | reverse complement strand
CAATGTGGTGCTGACTACGGATCGTCTTACCTTGCGACCCTGGAGAGAATCGGATTTGAACGATTTCTACGAGTATGCAAGTGTGGACGGCGTCGGTCAGATGGCAGGCTGGAATCCTCACCGCAATGTAGAGGAATCCAAAGTAATCCTTTCTCACTTTATCAAAGGCAAACACGTCTTTGCATTGGAGTATAAGGGAAAAGTGATTGGTTCTCTTGGCATCGAAGAGTACTGTGAGGAGAACTACCCGGAGTTGGATGGCTTGCAGGGGCGTGAAATCGGCTATGTGCTGTCCAAGGCTTATTGGGGCCAGGGATTGATGCCGGAAGCTGTAAAGGCGGTGATCAACTGGCTTTTCAGTGAGGAGAAGCTCGACTTTATTATCGTTGGTCACTTTGATCGCAACGCACAGTCCAGGCGTGTGATTGAAAAGTGTGGCTTCCAGTATAGTAAGACTACCAAATTTGAAACTAGATACGATACCGTGGAGAACTCCATGGAGTATATCCTGTATCATCCGGAAAGGAGCGAATCCCGATGTTGACACATAAAGGAACTCAAACCATAGAAACCTCCAGACTCATTTTGCGCAGAGCCGTCCGTGAGGATGCTGAGCCGATGTTCCGCAACTGGGCATCGGATCCTGAAGTTACTAAATATCTGACCTGGCCTACCTATGAGAAGGTTGAGACCGCATATCAGATCCTGGATCTGTGGGCAGGTGAATATGAGAAACCGGATTATTACCAGTGGATGATCGTGCTAAAAGAGCTTGGAGAACCGATCGGCTCTATCAGCATTGTTCGCCAGAACGACCGAGTGGAAGAAGCTGAAATCGGTTATTGCATTGGCAGTCACTGGTGGCATAAGGGTATTATGACAGAGGCATTGAATGCTGTTATCGAGTATCTCTTCACAGAAGTGGGGATGAACCGTGTGGCAGCCAGACATGACCCTAATAATCCTCATTCCGGTGGCGTTATGAGAAAATGCGGAATGAAGTACGAAGGCACACATCGGGCTTGCGACCGCAACAATCAGGGCATCTGTGATGCAGCTCAGTACGCAATTCTGCGCAATGAGTGGAGAAAGCCCAGGCACTTTGCGGAGGGTATCGTCTACACCGATGATGCTGAGCTAGTCCAGGAAGTATATCAGCGCTATAATGAGGATACTCGCCTAAACAAGTCTCAGGCAGCCAGAGTGGAATTCTTAACCACAGTTCGATATATCGAGAAGTATTTGACTCCGGGAGCAAAGATCCTGGATGCAGGCGCCGGTGCCGGTGAATACAGCTTTTACTTTGCACGGAAGGGATACGAAGTATCTGCACTGGAGCTTGCGGATGCAAATATTGCGGCTTTCCGGGCAAAAATGACCGATGATGATTCTATCGACCTGGTTCAGGGGAATGCTATGGATCTTAGCTGGTATGAAAGTGATTCTTTCGATATTGTTCTGCTCTTTGGCCCGCTGTATCATCTGCACGAGGAAGCGGACAAACTGCGGTGCATCAAGGAAGCAAAGCGGGTATGCAAACCGAACGGAAAGATATTCTTTGCATTTATCTCCAATGATATGGTGATCCTTACGATGCAACAGTGTCAGGAAGACTATCTGATGAACGGTGACTACAACAAGGAAACCTTCCGTCTGGATGATTTCCCGTTTGTGTTCCATACGCCGGATCATTGTAGGGAACTTCTTGGCAAAGCCGGAATACAGATTTGCCACGAGGTTGCATCCGATGGTGCCAGCGAACTGTTGCAGGATCTTGTCAATGGCTTGGACGAAGCTTCCTACCAGCAGTATCTGCGGTATCATTTCTATATCTGCGAGAAGCCTGAATTTTTGGGTATGAGTAACCATCTGCTTTTTGTTGGGCGATAAATAATTTAGACTCCGGAGTGTTATGCTCCGGAGTCTTTATCCTTTATTAGAATTCCATTTCAAAGGCCAGCCATCTGGTTCCATAAGTATCAAACAGGAACCGTGTACCATACTGATTTTGGACGTAAAAATCGTGGACCTCATACCAGCCGGTCAGCTCATCCTGTAAAAATGAGTCTGGTGTGATTGGCTTTACCCAGATGGATTTGTATTTACTAAGATCCTCATAGGAAATGGGTTTGGTAGCAGGAGAGTAGCCCATTGAATATGCCGGCGCCATAGCCCGCAGGTTCATGGCTTCTGCCAGAACGATTTTTGAGCCGTCCATGAAGATGACGTAGTCCTGAATGCCATTGACGATGCCCCAGCCTCGATTCTCATCCCATACTGGTTTTCCGTTTAAGGCACGTAGCGTTTCAGTTGCAATAACATCTTCTTTTCTGGGAATAGTCTCCACCGGTTCGTCACGACCGAGCAGATAGTCGGTAGAGACGCAATAAAGATCCGCAAGCTTACAAAGAGTATCAATAGAAGGAGACTTTGTGCCATTGTCCCAATTGGTCACAGCAGGCTGAGATACGCCGATCCGTTTGGCGACTTCTAAAGTTGAAAGGCCAGCCTTTTCACGAGCTTCCCGAAATCGGTATGCCATCCAGAATCCCTCCTTGGTAGATTTAGTCATATTATAGCGAATGGTGGTAGTAATATCAAGAATCAAAACCAATCTTAAGTTTTCGTAAGACAAGGACCGCTTTCTTGAATTGATTTTGCCAATGTGATATAGTTTTACAAGATAATGAAGGGAGAATGCCCTATGAAGATATTACTTGTAGAAGACGATACCGCCTTGCGTGGTGCATTGGAAGAGCTTCTTGACCGGGAGGGATATGAGGTCATCAAGGCATCC
>JAZRKL010000013.1:0-5991 GCA_045646265.1 Faecousia sp. | reverse complement strand
GAAGCCTGCCACCTGATAACCATTCTCCATGGCATAGCGGTAGATGTAGGCATAGGCTTCGCCAAGTCGATCATAGGCACCCTTGTGGTAAATACAGATAGCCCTAGTCGCAGGCAGGACACGGAACCTGATCCGCTCGTTGCCCACCCCCATTTTCGTCACTGCCTGAGAATAGCGGACACGCATATTGGTTTCCTTATGTTCCCCATCCAGATACTCGCAAAAGCCGTAGTCCGGCTTGGTGCATTCGATCCCCGGATTCAGACGCAGGCATTCCTGGGCAGACTCCAGCACCAACATACTCACATCGCTGTACCGTTCCAGCACACGCTCCTCGCTGTAAACGATACATTCATCAATGTCTTTGATCACAGCTTGATACTTCATTTCGCTTTCCTCCATCAGATAGTTGATAATGGAGATGCGTGCAGAAATATCGGCGCGTCTTTGCTGAAGCTCTAATCTCTTGGCACGGAGAGCATCCTGCAGCGGAACACCGCTCAAATGCGCCTTGATTTCCTCCACGCTGAAGTCGAGCTGCCGCAGAGCTTTGATGGTTGCAGCTGTTTCGAGTTGACTAGCTTCGTAGAAGCGGTAGCCAGACCATTCATCAACACGGGCCGGAATCAGCAGACCTTCCTTCTCATAGAACCGCAGAGCCTTGATGGTCAGCATGGAAAGCTTTGAAAATTCACCGATTTTGAACACACAATTCACCTCCTGGGCTTATCGTAATCTATCCCCTAAGAGGAGAGTCAAGGGCTTTTACAACTTTTTCGTAAAGCATATGATCCGATTTGCTTCTTCAAATCCCACATTCAGATGAAACTTCAGGCTTTGCAAATTGTCCAGCTCGCAATCGCTGGCAAATTCTGTGCAACCTTTGCTTTTGGCCCAGGTTTCGCAGGCAGACAACAGTTCTCTGGCAATTCCATGTTTGCGGTATTCCTCCGCCGCATAGATGCCCTCCAAGTATCCAACCGGGGAAGAGTCCGTTCCTTCTACATAGTCATAGCGCAACTGGCATTGGGCAAAACCGGCAGGTACATCTTGCACATATGCGAGATAGAATGCGGCATCCGGCTTGGCAATGATTTCTCCCATCTCCGAACACATTTCTTCCACCGTGTTGTCCGGCCAAAGCTTGCAGGCCAGCTCCGCAATCACTGGGATATCCTTAACTTCTGCTTTTTGAATCATTTTCCCACCTCGTAGGGTCAATCAATAATACCACCGAATTCCTTGATGTTGGTATAGCTCAGTTCCACCATGGCTTCAGCAACCAGTTTACTACGCCGACCGCTGCGGCAGTAGACGAGGATCAACTGATCCTTATGGGGTTTTTAAGGTCTACTTTTACTTGACAGATGCATGTGGGCATTCACAGATCGGTTAACGATTTATTGGAGATTACAAGGCTCTTTTGTGACCAGACTACCCAGGTAGTTAGCGGTGCTTTCTGTGTAAAGCCGGTAGTAGGAAATACCTTTTTCCTGACGCAGTTTGCTACAGCACTTCAGATTGCACCACAGAAATGAGGGAAAACCCATGACAGGAAGAAACAGCGGGCCTAAGATGGCGGATTGCACCGCGTGCCCGAATTCGTGGACCTGTACCTGCGGATCGCTGTCATAGCCGCGCGGACTCAGAAATAAAAACATGCCGATGCCTAAGCTGCTGCCTTGCTTCCACTTGGTTACGATACAGCCGTGATAGGTTCGGTGGGGTGCTTTTCTGTGGGCAAGATAAATGATGAAGCCTACCAGGGTCTGGGGGAATCCCCAAGTCCACTGCCAAATGCGGAATAGAAGTGTTTTCATTTCAAGTACCTCGCCACAATATCGTCACGAATCGCGCAGACCAGAATGTCCAGTTCTTCCTGGGTGTTATCCCTGCACAGCGAGATCCGGAAAGAACCGTCCATGTTTTCCGGGGAAAGCTTCATGGCAGTAAGGGTGTGGCTTCTGTGACCCTTTGCGCAGGCGCTGCCGGCACTGACGCAGATGCCCCGTTCCTGCAAAATGTTGATGGTATTCTGGGTGGGAACACCGGGAATGGACAGATTCAGAATATGGGGCGCTTCATGTGCGCCGTTGATCACCACACCGGGAATTCTCTCAATGGCTTCGATACAACGGTCAAGCAAAGCTTTTTCTTTTTGGATATCTTCTTTAAATGTCGGGGCAAGAGCAGCGCAGGCGGCAGCAAAACCCAAAATAGCGGGCATTGCTTCCGTGCCACTGCGGAATCCGGATTCCTGTCCACCGCCATAGATCAGCGGCGGGAAAGAACGGAGCCGGGGGCTGATATACAGAGCGCCTGCACCCTTGGGGCCGTGTACCTTATGAGAAGAAACGGTGATGAGGTCGGCACCCAAAGCCTTGGCGGCAAAGGGAACTTTCATAAAACCCTGCACCGCATCGGTATGAAAGACCGAATCGGGAGCCAGACGGTGGGTCAGCTTGGCCATTTGAGCAATGGGCATCACAGAGCCAACCTCGTTGTTAACCATCATGATGGACACCAGAAAGGTGTCCTTGCGCAGTGCTGCTTTCAAAGAATCCGAGGTAATGCGGCCCAACTCGTCCGGCTGCAGGTAGGTGACCTCAAAACCCTGTGCTTCCAGCGCTTTCATGGTGTTCAAGATCGCGTGATGTTCAATGGCGGTGGTAATGATGTGCTTATTCTTTTTGCCAAACCGCTTCGCGGCGCCAATGATGGCCCAGTTGTCGGCTTCGGTACCGCCGGAGGTAAAGAATACTCTGTCAGGTTCGGCCCCCATAGCGGCAGCTACCTGATTACGGGCAGTACGCAAAAGCCGGGATGCTTCAATGCCAAAATCGTACAGACCGCTGGGGTTTGCCCAGTTTTCCGTGAGCGCAAGGGTAATCGCTTCCACAGCCTCTTTGCAGGGCTTCGTGGTGGCGGAGTTATCTAAATAGATCATAGTTTCTCACTTTCCAACACAGAACCGCTCAAAAATTCTGGCGGTAATATCTTCCCGAACAGTAGAACCGGTCACTTCACCCATAGCTTCCATGGCAGCTTCCACATCCGTCAAAACAGCGTCGGGAGTAAGTCCCAGTTTTAATCCCTGCAATGCGCTGAGCGTGGCTTCATAGCTTCTGCGAATGGCATCAAACTGCCGGGGGTTGGTCAAAATGGATCCGTCGCAGGGGGTGCTGCCCGCAAACATATCATCCACCACACCGGCCAGCAAATCCAGACCCTCACTTGTCTTGGCGCAGATGGGAATCACAAACATAAAAGGCAGATCACTGGGAACGGTCTTTTGAGCCAGATCGCTCTTGTTGATCAGCGCGATGGCATGCTCGGTATCGGCACAATCTTCAATGATGGCCCGATCTTCGTCGGTCAGTGTCTGAGAACCGTCGCAGACAAACAGTACCAGATCTGCTTCTTCCGCAGCCTTGCGGGAACGCTCCACACCCATGGCTTCGATTTGATCGGCAGTTTCCCGGATACCGGCAGTGTCGATAAGCCGCAGGCGGGTATTGCCCAGCATGACTGTTTCTTCTACGGTATCCCGGGTGGTGCCGGGAATATCGGTAACGATCACCCGCTCAAAGCCGACCAAAGCATTCAGCAGGCTGGATTTTCCCACATTGGGTTTGCCAACAATGGCGGCAGATACACCTTGCCGTAAAATGCGGCCTTGTCCGTAGGTTTGCAACAGCGCATACAGTGCTTTGGCATCGCTGCGCAGGGAAACTTCATAGCTGCTCAAATGGAAATCGTCGATGTCCTCGTCGGGATAATCCAGTACCGCGTGGAAGTGACTGCAAAGGTCTGTCAGATGGTCGTAGACAGGGGATAACTTCTTTAACAAAGTACCGCCCACCTGGCCCGCGGCATTGGCAGCGGCTTCTGCGGTGTCTGCTTCAATCAGATCGATAACCGCTTCTGCCTGAGTCAGATCCAACTGGCCGTTCAAAAAGGCTCGCTTGGTAAATTCGCCCCGCTTAGCGGGCAGCGCGCCTGCAATATACAGTGCTTCCAGACCGGCGGCCAGCACGGCAGGGGAACCGTGGCACTGGATCTCTACGGTGTCCTCACCGGTATAGCTGTGGGGCGCCCGGGTGTACACGGCCATGCACTGGTCAATGGTGCGGCCCTGCTTATCCTGTAAAGTGCCCAGCATCAGCTTGCGGTTGGGCGCTTCCGACAAAGACTTTCCGTTATTTAATGTAAATACCTTGCCGGCGACTTCTGCGCAGCCGTCACCGGTAAGCCGCAGAATGCCGATGGCGCTGATTTGATTGCCGGTGGATACGGCAGCGATCACGTGAGACATGGTATGTCCTCCAAATACTAATCTTAATTAAATAGTATACCACTTGGAAGCGTGTTTTGCAATTGCTATATTTCGGAAGAATCTGGGCAGACTATCCGTGAGGTGATACCATGACGGATGCACAGATCAGCGGTATTTTCGAAGGCGCTGGGGATTTCATCCGCAGAGAACTGCGGTGCGGTACATTTACCATCTATGCTTATGCCATAGACGGCTTGATATCCGGTGCCGATGCAGCGGAGTATGTATTCAAGCCGATTACCACCCATTTGCGTGGTGAGACCATGGAGGCGCTGTATACCCGTGCGCTCTATGGAAGTGTGTATAATACAGTGGCAAGCGGCTGCAAAGACGCAGCTGATGTTGCACTGAAGCTGGTCAATGGTTTTTGCGTAGTCTTATTTCCGGGAAGCGGCGCGGTGGCGTATGAAGTCCGCACCGGTGTCAGCCGAACACCGGCAGCACCGGAGGTGGAGAATACCGTCAAAGGCCCCAAGGATGCCTTTGTGGAAACCATGCGCATCAATACCAGCGTCGTCCGCCGCCATCTTCGGACACCCGATTTGCAATTATACCAGACAACTGTGGGAAAACGCAGCCTTACAAATGTGACAGTTGCTTGGATTCGGGGTATCACCAATACCGATATGGTAGAGCGAATGAAGGCGCGTCTGGATGAAATCAATATTGACGGCCTGCTTGCCCCCTCGGCGGTAGAGGAGTATGTCACCGGCTCACGCTTTACCACATTTCCGTTGATGCAATATACAGAGCGGCCCGACCGCTTCTGTCAAGGACTTCTGGATGGGCGTGTGGGTCTGCTGGTGGATGGCTTGCCTTTGGGATATTTGGCTCCGGCAGATCTGGGATATCTGATGGAAAGCATGGAGGACAGAAGCCGGGATTTTATCTCTGCATCTTTT
The DNA here is from genome assembly GCA_045646265.1 of Faecousia sp. Classification (GTDB taxonomy): domain Bacteria; phylum Bacillota; class Clostridia; order Oscillospirales; family Oscillospiraceae; genus Faecousia. Next base: position 753 of record JAZRKL010000013.1, on the reverse strand, counting down.
GTGCGGATTCTGCGATACCTGGCATTGCTGGCAAGTCTGTTGTTGCCGGCAATTTATATTGCGCTGGTCAGCTTCCATCCTCATTGGATTCCGGAAGCGCTGCGCAATACCATTATGAACACCAAACAACCGGTTCCGTTTACTGCGGCAGGGGAAGTATTGGGTTTGCTGATTGCATACGAACTGCTCCAGGAATCAGGAGTGCATCTGCCGCAGGCCATCGGTCAATCTGTATCTACCATTGGCGGCATTGTTGTAGGTACTGCCGCAGTAGAAGCGGGATTGATCTCACCGGTGGTGCTGATCATTGTCAGTATTGCGGGGGTAAGCGGTTTCGCATTACCCAACCGGGATCTGGCCAACGCAGTGCGGGTGTGGCGGTTCGGGATCGGTGTGCTGGGTGCGCTGTTTGGTATGCCGGGGGTTCTGACAGGAATTGCGCTGCTGGCCGCGCATTTATTTAGCCTAAAATGCCTGGGTGTGCGGTATATCAGGATCAAAACTGCTCCTAACCGCATTATTCTCAGACACAGGCTGAAGAATCAGAAATACCGTGACAGCGCCATGAAGCCTGACGATAAAAGAAATCAAAAATAATGTAAAAAAAGCAATAATAATGCTTGACAAGCGGGGGTGAATCTGTTAATATACTCGAGCGCTTCGGCGCGGGCGAAAAAACTGGCAAAGCGGCTCAGAAAAAAGTTGAAAAAACTTGAAAAAAGTGCTTGACAAGAAAGAGATGCTATGCTAGAA
>JAZRKL010000012.1:0-24063 GCA_045646265.1 Faecousia sp. | reverse complement strand
ATAGAATTTGACTTTTGGTGTTTCCCCATCAAGAAGAAAACAGGAGTAACTTACTATTCTTCCAGAAAACAAGCCATCGTCACCATTGAAGTGGATGCAGATGAATACATCTACGGCACAAAAGAAGAGAAGCTCGCTTTGCTCGCCCGTGAAGTAAAAGAGAAAATGGATATCCTTCACCAACGGCTTGCAAAAAAGGATATCCATATTGACGACCTGTTTTTACAAATTGATAAAGCATGGTGTTAAGCTCGTCACGGCGTCGCTCTTAAGGGCCTGCTGAACCATTACTTCAAGTAAGCGGCGAGCCGCCGCTGGCAATTCGAGCATGAATGATCGGTGTTCATCGCCATAGTTCCGCCCGGTTCGTTACAATCTAAATCATTAGCGAAGGGTGGGAGTAAAATCCCGCCCTTTTGCTTACATTATCGATATGGAAAATAAAAAACAAACTACACAAACCCCGGTCATCACAGAAAAGCCTTCCACTGCTTACTGCCCCATCTGCCGCAAGCTGCTGCATGTGGAAGCCGGGCAGGTCATCCCCCGCTGCTGCGGCAAAACCATGCAAATACTGGATTAAAAAATTATGTAAACCATCCAAACCGGACAAAGCAGTGAAGAGCTAAATGATCGTTTATCTGAGCAGCCATCAAATTACCGTGTCATCCTGAGCGAAGCCACAAAGTGGCGAAGTCGAAGGATCCGTATCCTTAAAGAGTGGATTCTTCGACTACGCTGCACTTCGTGCAGCTCCGCTCAGAATGACATGCGTTTTAGGTGGTTGCGCCGCTAAACGATCATTTATATTTACAAGCACCTCTACGTTTGTCATTCTGCGCTCTGCAACACGCTCAGGATGGCACGAAAATCTGATAGATAGTGCTATAAACAATTATTTACTTTCTCAGAAAAGAATAGGATATTTTTACACATCATTATTATTAAACCCCGGAGGGAACAACAGTGTTCTCTCCGGGGTTTTGATCAATAGCTGAGTCCCTCAGGCAGGAAGCGGTCGCCGCTTTCGCCATAGCAGGTTGTCTTTGCACCATAGGCAAACACTCTGATTTTTCTGTGCAGGGTATCGATATTCACTACATCAAAGGAATTCTGTGTACAGGTGCCGGGGATTCTTGCCATACGGGGATCACCGCAAATAACACCTGCCTGACTGCTTATGATATATATAATATTGATACCTTTGCGGACAAAGTTTTTCCGTTCATGGTCATGCCCTAACAGCCAGCAAATAACCGTCGGCTTCTTTTCCTCGTTTGCATAGCGGGTAAAGTCTGCATCGATATCCATATCAAAGAAGCTGTTTTCTTCATGCTGATAGTGATGGGTATATTTTTCCTGATTATTGAGGGCGGCGCAGATATCCAGCAGCACATCCGCAGCATTCGCGTGAAATGCCGGTGCCTTGGGATACATGTGCAGAGTAAGCACAATCCCCCAATCCTTCTGGGGCTTATCATCAAAATTAAAGGCTTCATTGACAACCCAGTTCATCTGTTCATTGGAGATATACCAGGAGTTGCCGCCATGGAATTTGCAGGTTCCTTTTTCCGTTACAGTGGTTTTATCTGAATCCATTATATCAACGGCAACAACACGCACTCTTTTATCTTTGATATCATAATAGTGCCATGTGGATTTCTCACCGTTTTTCTTGATCTGCCTATGGATTTTAAATTTCTCCTCTGCATGATTTAAGAATAGTTCTCCCCAGTCCTTATCTGTCAGAACTCTTTCCGGGAGATTGCCCCAATCATTCAGATCATGATTTCCCTTTGTGAAAATGAATGGCCGTTTACTCTTTTTCGCAATGTCAAAAAATGTTTTGGCCCGTTTAAAAGCAACTTTCTTTTCCGTCAAACCAAAGGGAGTTATAATATCGCCCGCATTGATCACTGCGTCAAACTCGATTGGTGCTTCATTGGCAAACTGAACGATTCTTTTTACATTATCGATACTTTTTTTCACATTAAAGTGATCAATATGGCTGTCTGCAAAGCAGACTAGATTGACACGTTTGTACTGATCGGTATACGCCTTTTGATATGTAGCCACCGGCTCCGGAGATCCAACCGTGTAGGGAAGAAATCTTCTGTAGAAATCTGCAGTTTCCAACTCACAGACTCTTTCGTATGCTTGAATATCCTTCTTTGTTTCTTTTGTGAGGTACTTTTCCTTATAATCGCACCAATTGGTGGCTTTTTCTCCACGGAGCATGTATGCCATCTCCGCTTCGTTGGCAATAGGAATGTCGGAAAGCGTGCTTGTAAAAACATTTTTGATTTCTTCGCCAGGAAATTCATTCTGAAAGCGCTCCAGCTTTTCCTCGCCACAGCAAATCTCTCCGGTAATTTTTCCCGTAAGTTTATCTACTTTTGTTCCTATGAGGGCAAAATTCATTTTCTTTGCTATTGGCTCCAGCAGAAATTCGGGAGCCTCAGAGATTAAGACATCCTCTTTTGTGCGCCAATCCGGAAACCATTTTTTTATCTTCTTTTCATTGCTTTCCCAGAAAAGGGCTACCTCAGAGTCAATATCCTTGATTCCGGTAAGAAAGGTATAAAACTTTTCTTTGAAAGCGGTTTTGTCGATCACACCCAATGCATATATCAGAAAATGAAAGCCTTGTCCCGGCAAGAATTTTAAAATGCTTTTTTGCCGTTTCAGACAAAAAAAGTAGAAATCCCAGGTACTGTCACCATTGTAAATCGTTTTGTCAAAGTCATATACATTCATGCTGATGATCTCCTTTTTACTTTGCCTTTCACAATATGCTTTACCGCGTTTATATCCTGTTTTTTCCATGAGAATCGTATCACAGCTTGCTATTATTTTCAATCATTTTTAACCTTTTGACGATTTTTTCGGGCATAAGCTCTGTAGCTTGTGCCTTATGGTTGTAGAAACCTGCGCATTACCTACTTTCCAAAAGCAGACCTAAAAAGTAAAACAGCGGGACAGGCAAATGCCTGTCCCGCTCAGCTTATATTACTTAATCAGGAAATACAGCAAAACCAACACACCAAGGGCGATCCGGTATACACCGAATACGCTGAAGCTGTGCTTACGGACATACTGCATGAGGCCCTTGATCACTGCCAGGCTCACCACAAAGGAAACCACACATCCTACGATCAGAACACCGATCTCCAGGCCGGTGGCGGTGGCGCCTTCCAGAATGAACTTCAGCAGCTTCAACGCACTGGCACCCAGCATGGTGGGAATGGCCAGGAAAAAGGAGAACTCCGATGCGGCGCCACGGCTGACACCCAGCAGAATGCCGCCCAGAATGGTACTGCCGCTGCGGGAAGTACCGGGAATCAGGCTCAGGCACTGGAAGCAGCCGATGAGCATCGCGGTCTTCAGATCAATGCTATGTACATCCTTGATGGCAAATTCTTTCTTTGCGTTGCTGCGTTCTACCAGAATAAAGGCAACACCGTAAATGATTAAGGTAATGGCGACAACCACATAGTTATAAAGATGTTCATCCATCCAATCATCCAGCAGCAAGCCAATGACCGCGGAAGGAAGCACCGCCGCTACAACCTTAAACCACAACTGCCAGGTCTTTTTCTTTTGCTTCTCGCTTTTCTTTGGGGAGAAGGGATTCAGCTTATGGAAGAACAGCAGAATCACTGCCAGAATAGCACCCAACTGGATAACCACCTGGAACATCTCATAAAACGCGTCGGATACCTTCAGCGTCACAAGCTCATCCAACAAGATCAAATGGCCCGTGGAAGAAACCGGCAGCCATTCCGTAATACCTTCTACGATACCGAACAGGATCGCCTTTAAAATTTCAAGCATAGTTAGCCCCTTTCCGTTTCAATGCTTATATGATACCGCCAAACGGCGCAATTTGCAAGGGAAACTTGCCTGTTAACAAATTACCCCGTAACTCTTTACAATTTGTTCACTCTAATGACCGTTTTTCGGTTATAATGATAAAAAACAAAACTTTGCGAATTTAGGAGGACTGTCTTATGGCCATCTCTGTTTTGGTTGTTGAGGATGACCGCAATATTGCGGATCTGCTGCAGATGTATCTGGAGAAAGAAGGTTATGCTGTCACCGTAGCCGGAGACGGCGGTCTGGGTCTGACCAAATTCCGTGCCATCAAGCCGGATCTGGTACTTCTGGATGTGATGATGCCTGTGATGGACGGCTGGGCCGTTTGTAAGGCTATCCGTGCCGAGGGCCAGACCCCTGTGATCATGCTCACCGCCAAGGGTGAAACCGATGACAAGGTGGCAGGCCTGAAGTCCGGTGCCGATGATTATATCACCAAGCCCTTTGAAATGAAAGAGGTACTGGCGCGCATCGAAGCGGTTCTGCGCCGCACCTCCGGCATCACCGCCGAAAAGAAGGCCCGCCGTCTGGTATTTGATAAGCTGATCATTGATATGGATGCCTTTGAGCTTCTGGTCAATGGCAACAAGGTGGATACACCGCCCAAGGAGATGGAGCTTCTGTTCTACCTGGCTTCTTCCCCCAACCGGGTCTATACCCGTAACCAGCTTCTGGACGAGGTGTGGGGCTTTGATTACTTTGGTGATTCCAGAACCGTGGATGTCCATGTGAAGCGCCTTCGTGAAAAGCTGGAAGGTGTTTCCGAAAGCTGGAGCTTAAAAACCGTATGGGGTGTGGGATATAAGTTTGAGGTGTTGTAAATGAGAACGACCTTCAGCCGGACTTTTTTCCCGGCTGCGCTGTTGCTGCTGACAGCCCTTTTATTGGTTGGTGCCTCTTTCCAAGTTCTGGTAAAGGATTATTTAGTAAAACAATCCTATGAAAATCTGGAAAATGACGGCAATGTCATTGCTGCTTTGGCATCGGCATATTATACGGAAGGTTCCTTATCCCGGCGGGACTTTGTTGTCAATCTGGATGTGGCTTCCCGGATTTCCGACGCTGATGCGGTTATTTTTGACAAACAGGGAAAACTGATCCTCTGCTCCGTTGCCCCCTTTGGCTGCGAACACCAGGGCTGGATCATCAATCGTGACTACGTTCAGCAAGTGCTGACCAACGGCACCGCCCGGCACACCGGTGTTTTTTCCGGTCTTTATAACGATATGCGCTATGTGGTATCCGTCCCGATTTCCGATGCTACCACCGGTGATGCCATCGGCCTTGTGATGGTGTCCATTCCCATGAGCGGCACATTAATGATTCTGGATAAGTTGTCGGACATCTATCTGTTTGTATCCCTCCTTGCTGTTATTGCTGTTATGCTGATTATGAGTATTTTTGCCCGGCGGCACAGCAATCCCCTGCGGGAGATGGCCCAGGCAGCCAGTGCCTTCGGCCACGGCAATCTGAATGCCCGTGTCGCCGTGAAAAGCACCTACCCCCAGGAAGTGGAAGAGCTGGCCTTGGCTTTTAATAATATGGCATCCTCCCTGCAAAAAAGCGAGTACCAGCGGCAGGAGTTTGTTGCCAATGTTTCCCATGAGCTGAAAACGCCTATGACCACCATCGGCGGTTACATTGACGGTATTCTGGACGGCACCATCCCCCAGGAAAAGCAGCGCCACTATATGCAGCTGGTTTCCGACGAAACCAAGCGGTTGAGCCGCCTGGTGCGCAGTATGCTGGATATTTCCCGGCTCCAGGACCAGGAGGGCATTCCCGACGAAAAGAAGACACGCTTTGATATTGAGGAATGTGCCGGACAGGTTTTGATTACCTTTGAGCAAAAGATCCTGCAAAAGCAGATCAATGTAGATGTGAATATGCCAGAGCATCCGGTATATACCTTCGCCAACCAGGATTACATTACCCAGGTGATCTACAATCTTCTGGACAACGCCGTGAAATTCTGCCCCGAAGCAGGCACCATTGGTCTTTCTGTAAAAGAAGGCAACAATAAAGCCTATATCAGCATCTATAATGACGGTGAAACCATCCCTCCGGAAGAGCTTCCCCTGGTCTTTGACCGTTTTCATAAGATGGATAAGAGCCGTTCTCAAAACCGGGACGGCTGGGGGCTTGGCTTGTATATTGTGAAAACCATTGTCTGCAGCCACGGCGAAGACATTTCCGTTTCCAGTTTGGATGGAAAAACCGAATTTACTTTCACCTTACCTCTGGTAAATTAAGCGAGGTCTTTCTCTATGAGCTATGAATACGACTCCAACCATAACCCCCAGCGGGATCCTTGGGATCAGAGTGTGTACCGCACCGGTTCCACGCAGCCGCCAAAAAACCGAAGAGGCTTGATCGCTGTTCTGCTGGTAGCCGTGATTCTTCTGTGCGGTGTGGTCAGTATTTTGGGTGTTATGAATATCCGGCTGTTCCGGCAGGTAAACAGCGAAAAAACGAATAATTCCCTTCCCATTATGTTTTCCAACAATACCGAGCAGACCTTTCCTGTGGAAACAGCGTCCACCGATACTACGCAGGAAACTTTCTCCAATACAGAATCCCCCATTTCGGTAGAGAACATTCCTCAGGATGGAGGACTTTCCCTGCAGGATATTTATGAAAGAAATATCCCAAGTGTAGTATCCATTTCCTGCGGTTATGCCGGCGGCAGTTCTACCGGTACCGGCGTCATTCTTTCTTCTGACGGATACATCGTCACCAACAGTCATGTAGTGGAAGATGCCCAGACCATTGATGTTCTGCTGACAGACGGAAGAACGCTGCGGGCATCCCTTGTGGGTATGGATACCGTATCGGATCTGGCTGTTCTGCGTGTCACCGCGGAAGATTTAATTCCCGCTGTTTTAGGCGATTCCACGGTTTTGCGTGTCGGTGACGTTGTGGTGGCCATTGGTGATCCCCTGGGCATTGAGCTGCGGGGTACCATGACCGATGGTATCGTTTCCGCCATTAACCGGGACGTAGATGTAGGCGGCCGGACCATGAGCCTGATCCAAACCAACGCGGCCTTGAATTCCGGCAACTCCGGTGGCCCTTTGATCAACTGCTATGGACAGGTAATCGGTATCAACACCATGAAGATGGGCGACTCCATGAGCAACGCAGGTGTGGAAGGCCTTGGTTTTGCCATTCCCAGTACTACAGTCAGTGATATTGTCAATCAGTTGATCGACAAAGGATATGTGTCCGGCAGACCGCATTTGGGAATTGAAGGCGAAACCATATCCAGCTTCTATCAGTTCTATTACCGACTTCCCAAGGGTCTGTTTATTACCGCTATCGAACCGGGAAGCAGCGCTGAAAAAGCTGGTCTGGAAACCGGCGACATTCTGATCGCACTGGATGGTGTGAATATTACCAGCAGCCACGTACTGGAAACCTTGTTGTATGGATATGTACCCGGAGATACGATCCAATCCGTGGTATACCGTTCCGGAAAACAGTACAGCGTCACCTTGACCGTTGGAGAAGCAAACGGCTGAAAGGATTTATATGGAACCGATTTACAGACAAACATTTACCGTTGATGAAATGGCCACAGACTGCTTTGGCCGGCTGAAGCTGTCCTCCCTGCTTTACTATGCACAGGAAGCAGCGGGAAAGCACAGCGATCTTTTAGGCGCGGATTACGATTCTCTGGCACTGCGCCGGCTGTTCTGGGCTGTGACCCGGCACAGGGTGAAAATCACCCGTCTGCCGGTACGGGGAGAAACCGTAACCGTAGAAACCTGGCCCATGCCCACCACAAAAGTGGCTTATCCCAGATCCATGGTTGCCTATGATGCCCAGGGCAACGAGCTGTTCCGTTCCATTAGCCTTTGGGTGCTAATGGATTTGGATGCGCGAACCATGGTTCTTCCGGGAAAAAGCGGTGTGACCGTGAACGGCTCTTTGACCGGCAGCGAACTGGCCGTTCCCCATTCTATTATTCCCAAAAGCATGGAACACTCGGATTTCCGTCGTGTCACCTATTCCTTTCTGGACCGCAACGGCCATATGAATAATACACGCTATCTGGATTGGGTCAATGATCTGCTTTCCGCCAACTTCCACAGCGGACACAGCGCCCGGGAATTTATCATCTGTTATCACAGTGAAGCCAGAGAAGGTCAGCAGATTTCCCTCAGTTGGGAGCTGTCCGACAACAGCTGTCTGCAGGTGGATGCACACCGGGAGAAGACAGATGTTTCCGGTAAGCAGGACCGTGTTTTTTCTGCACAGGTGCTGTTTGAATAATTGTTATGTAAAGCGACAAATGTCTACAGGTTTCTGTCGAGATTTGTTTAAAAAACGTGAAATCCCTTGAAACATAAGTGTTTTCAAGGGATTTTCCATGTTTCTCCTGTGGATAAACCTGTGGACAATGTGGAAAACTAATTGTAAAAAGTTTGAAAATGTTGTTGCTTTATAAACTTTATGTAAACCGATATTCTGTTGTATACACTGTTTTTCTTACATGGTCAAAGATAGATCAAACCCCCAGACTTTCGAAGTCTGGGGGTTGTTATTAACCTACTGCATCTGTCAGAGAATGGATGTATTCTTCCAGTGTAATGTTCAGTTCATGAAGCTCCGCGGCCAACTCTTTTCCCACATACCGGTAATGCCACGGCTCATAAATAATACCGGTAACATCGATCTTACTGCTGGGATAACGGAGAATAAAACCATATTTCCAACTGTTCTCCATGAGCCACTTCTGGGCAGGCAGGGTTTCCTGCTCTCTCACCAATGACCACAAACGGGTGTCGATGATATCTACCGCCAACCCCAGCTGATGCTCACTGGTTCCGGGAATAGCAATGATGGTTGCGGCCTCTAGCTTTGCCGTCTCGTAGTCGTACCCTTGGTTTACATAATATTGAACCTTACGGTTATAGTTATCCACCTGATTTTGATGGGTACGGTAGCTGGAAACCACATAAGCCTTAGGGCATTCCTTGTTGCAATCATCAATCATGGCAATCAGTGCCTCATAGCAGCTTTTATCCACCATACTACCCTGGACACCGTGTGCGGATGTCAGACTCACCAGATCCGGTGTATAATCTGCCGGGATATAATTCCAGGGATTTACTAAAATGATTCGCTTTCCCTGGGATGTAAAGTGGCAGGCAGTGCCGTCTATGATCACCTCGCCGGTAGCCATAGTACCGTCTTCCCGGAAATAATAGGTACTTCCATCCAGTTCCAGCCAACCGGTAACCGGGTTCCCCTCACTGTCATAATAATAACGGCTTCCGTTTTCCTCTACCCATCCGGTGATCACCGGTACGGTGGTGGGTTCAGTGGTCACAACTGTGGTTGGTTCCGCTGTCGTTTCCGGCGGAAGTGTCGTTTCCGCAGGCACTTCTGCTGAACATCCAAAAAGCGCAATGCACAGTAAGATTACCGGGAGAATAACCGGATATTTCATAGGGTTCTTCCTTTCAGCTTAAGTTGCTCAGGTATTCTTCCAGTGTCAAACCGGAATCATGCAGTTCCTTGGCAACTTCCTTACCTACATACCGGTAATGCCAGGGTTCGTAAATAATACCTGTATGGTTGATCTTATCCTTGGGATAACGCAGAACAAAGCCAAATTCCCAGGCATGCTCCATGAGCCATTTCTGGGCGGGCAATGTTTCCTGTATTTCTTCCAGCTTCCATTCACGGGTGTCGATAATATCCACCGCCAAACCCAGCTGATGCTCACTGGTTCCCGGCTTTGCAATAATTGTGGCAGCTTCCTTTTCCGCCTCTTCCTGGGTATATCCCTTATCCAGATAGGATTGGACTTTCCGGTTATAGGAATTTGTCTGGTACTCATGGGTGCGGTAGCTGGAAACCACGCAGACTCTGGGTGCTGCTTTATTGCAGGCATTGATCATTTCCATCAACGCGTCATAGCAGCTTCTGTCCACCTTGCTGCCTTCCACACTGACATCTGTGCTGAGAGATACCAGATCCGGTTCATATCCATCGGGAACAGAATTCCATGGATTGACCAAAAGGATCGGCGCGCCGGTGGAAGTAAAATGATGGTTTACGCCGTCAATTACAACTGTTCCTGTGGCCATGGCACCGTCTTCTTTGATATAGTAGGTATTTTCATTTTCTTCATACCAGCCGGGTTTGATGAAGCCGTCCGCATCCAGAAGATAGCGTTTTCCGTCCAGTTCAAACCAGCCGGCAGGCCGTGTGCCGTCGGCATTTAAGTAGTATCTGCGGCCATCCTCTTCCATCCAACCGAATTGAGGCGCCGAATCCCCGGTGGTGTCGGTGGTTTCCTTGCCCGGTTTTGGGTCGGAATTGGAACAGGATACGATCAAGCTGATCAAAAGGATCAGCAATGCGGCCAAAACAGCCATCAGCATGACAAATCTGGGATTTAAGCGGCGGCGTCTGCGCCGGCGTTTCTGTGTCATAAGAATACCTCCAATGGAAGGATAAATACAGATGATACTTTATATTATCACAATCTGCCGAAAAAGGGAAGACCAGAGATTAGATCTATCATTACTGACATAAAGAAGGAGCGCTGTTGTCAGCGCTCCCATGCTTTATTTTAATCGTTTTTCCAGTGTTTGGGTGCCAAGAGCCGTCAGATAGACACGGCTGAAGCCGTATTCCGCTGTCAGCAGAAAAGACTTTGGCAGGTCATCACAGGGAACTACCTGTCCTTGTTTTTCCGCCTCTTCCAGAAAGGCTCTTGTCCGTTTGGAGGTACTGGTATTATCCATATCAAAAATCCCGATAATGGAAGATTCCCGCACCGCCATATCGTTGCCGATAGAGAGATACATCCGTCACACCTCTCCCTTGATCCGCTTCCACTGGGCAACCGCCAGCTCATCGCAGCGGTTGTTTTTAGGATTTTCCGCATGGCCCTTTACCCAATGATACCGCATTTGATGGGTATGGGTCAAAGTCAGCAGCCGGTCCCATAGATCCGGGTTTAAAGCAGGCTTTTTGTCGGATTTGATCCAGCCACGCTTTTTCCAGCCCTCTGCCCAGCCCTTTTGCAGACCATCGATGACATACTTACTGTCGGAGTACAGCTCTACGATACAAGGCTCTTTCAGCCTGGATAAGCCTTCGATGACAGCGGTCAACTCCATGCGATTATTGGTAGTATTATCCTCACCACCGGAAAATTCCTTTTCGTGTCCCTGGTATTCCAAAATCGCGCCCCAGCCACCGGGGCCGGGATTACCGGAACAGGCACCGTCGGTATAAAGGGTTACAGTTTTCACGCCTGTTCTTCCTCATCCATCTTTTCCACGCGCTCGATGGCAACCAGAGAATTGCCCTCTTCGATACGCATGACAATGACACCCTGGACATCACGCTTATAGATATTGATTTGGGAAGCGGGAACACGGATAATCACACCGCCGTTTTCGATGAGCATTACATCATCGGTATCGCTGACCACACGGCAGCCGGCAACCAGGCCGGTCTTAGCGGTGATATTATAGTTCTTCAGACCCTTACCGCCACGACCCTGGGCTATTTTTTCGCCATTGGGGCCTGTACGCAGGTAATCGGAAAGCTCTGTGCGCTTACCGTAACCATTTTCCGTAACGGTCAGCAAAGTCTTACCCTCTTCTGCCTTTTCCGCACCGACCACATAGTCACCGTCGCCCAGCAGAATACCCCGGACACCGGCAGCGTCACGGCCCATAGGACGCACGTCGTTTTCATTGAAGCAGATGGCCATACCATTTGCAGTGGTAATGAGAATATTATCATTACCATCAGTACGCATCACATTGACCAGCTGATCGTCTTCATCCAAAGTGATCGCACGAATACCGGTTTTACGGTTGGTATTCAACGCAATAAACGGAATTCTCTTGACAGTACCCTTTCTGGTAACCATCACCAGATATTCATGCTCATAGAATTCGCGGGTGATCACCATAGCTGTGACAGATTCCTCGGGCAGCAGAGGCAGCACATTGACCATGGCAGTGCCACGGGCGGTTCTGCCGCCTTCGGGGATCTGATAACCCTTGCGGTGATGTACCCGGCCCTTGTCGGTAAAGAACAGAATATGATCGTGAGTGGAAGCAACATTCAGACTCTTAACAAAGTCTTCTTCCTTCAGATTCTGGGCATTGACACCACGGCCGCCGCGACTCTGAGTACGGTAGGTATCTACCGGCATCCGCTTCACATAGCCCTGGTTGGAAATGGTGAATGCACAGGTTTCTTCTTCAATCAGATCTTCAATATCAATCTCGTCTTCCACTTCCTGGATCTCAGTTCTGCGCTTATCGCCGAACTTATCCCGAATGGCCTCCAATTCTTCCCGCAGAACACCTTTCAGTTTTTCAGGATCTGCCAGCAGTTCCATATAATACCGGATCCGCTGCTGCAGCTCATCGAATTCATTCTGCAGTTTCTCCCGGTCAAGGCCCTGGAGTGCCTTCAAGCGCATATCAAGAATCGCCTGAGCCTGGATATCATCCAAACCGAAGCGTTCACACAGGCGCTCCTTGGCATCGTCATAGGCACTGCGGATAATTTTGATTACTTCGTCAATATTATCCTGAGCGATGAGCAGGCCTTCCAACAGATGGGCACGCTCTTTTGCCTTGCGCAGGTCGTACTGGGTACGGCGGGTCAGCACTTCCATCTGGAATGTCAGGTACTCGTCCAAAATCTGCCGCAAAGACAGAATCCGGGGCTGCTTCTGGTCATCCACCAGAGCCAGCAGGATGATACCGAAGGTACTCTGCAGCTCGGTCTGCTTGAACAGGTTATTCAAAACCACCTGGGGATTGGCATCCTTTTTCAATTCAATGACCATACGCATACCGTTACGGTCGGTCTCGTCACGCAGATCGGAAATTCCGTCCAGACGCTTGTCCTTCACCTGTTCTGCGATCTTCTTAATCAGCTGGCGCTTATTGACCTGGTAGGGAAGCTCGGTAACGATAATTCTGGTGCGGTCTTTATTAAAGGTTTCAAATTCTGTCTTTGCACGGACCACCACTCTGCCACGGCCGGTGGCATAGGCAGCGCGGATACCGCTGCGGCCCATGATAATACCGCCGGTTGGGAAATCGGGACCGGACAGATGCTCCATCAGATCCGGCAGAGTCGCTTCCGGGTCATCCAGTACGCAAATGCATGCATTGATGACTTCTGTCAGATTGTGGGGCGGGATGTTGGTAGCCATACCAACAGCGATACCGGATGAGCCGTTGACCAGCAGATTGGGGAACCGGCTGGGCAAAACTCTCGGTTCTTTCCGGGATTCGTCGAAGTTAGGATCCCAGTTTACGGTTTCCTTTTCGATATCCCGGAGCATTTCGTTGGAAAGCTTACTGAGTCTGGCTTCTGTGTAACGGTAAGCCGCGGCAGGGTCGCCGTCCACAGAGCCGAAGTTACCGTGACCGTCTACCAGCATATAGCGCATGGAGAAATTCTGGGCCAGACGGACCATAGCATCGTAAACAGATGCGTCACCATGGGGATGGTACTTACCCAGCACATCACCGACACAGGTAGCGGACTTTTTAAAAGGCTTATCAGAGGTCAGGCCGCTTTCGTACATAGTATACAGGATGCGGCGGTGAACAGGCTTCAAACCGTCACGTACATCCGGCAGGGCGCGGCCAACGATGACGCTCATGGCATATTCAATATAGGACTTTTCCATTTCATCTACCAGATTGCTCTGGCTGATGGCCTGGTTAGGGAACATAATGTCCTCGGGCTTATAATTGCGGTTATGGGTTGCCATATAGCACCTCCATTTTCTTATAGATCATAGTAATAGGGCAGTGTAACAGTAACCACTGTCATTGCGAGGCCCAACGGGCCGTGGCAATCTCCCGGTAATCTCTATCAACCAAGAATATGGTTGTAAAGATCGACCCACTGAGAGTTATTTTCAAATATTAACGCTATTTTTCGGTTTCTCGGCCAGCTTTTGATCTGTTTTTCCCGTTCAATCGCTGCTTTTACATCGCTTGTTTCTTCAAAATTGACCAATTTGTGAACCTTATATTTTGCTGTGAAACTATTGGGATCTGCATGATTCTTATGTTCATACACACGGCGGACCAAATCTCTGGTCACACCGGTGTATAAAACGGTATGATTCTTATTTGTTAGAATATAAACATAATATTGCATATCTTTTTCTGCGTATCATTACTATCAATTGTATCAGGAGATTGCCACGGCCCGTTGGGCCTCGCAATGACATGGTTTTCGATACATCTTCTATCAGATATCAATATTAATTGCGTAACGGGCATTGCGCTCGATCCATTCCTTACGGGGCTCTACCTGTTCGCCCATGAGGATGGTAAAAATCTCATCGGCACGGCGGGCATCTTCCAAAGTGATCCGGCGCAGAGTACGCTTTTCAGGATCCATGGTAGTATCCCACAGTTCGTGGGGGTCCATTTCACCAAGGCCCTTAAACCGGGAAATGTCCACCTTTGCGCTGCTTTCGCCGCGCATTTCGGCAGAAACCAGATCTCTTTCTTCATCGGAGTAAGCCACCCGCTCGGTCTTACCCCGTTTCAGCTTATACAGAGGGGGAACAGCGGAATAGACATGACCGTTTTCAATCAGCGGGCGCATATAGCGGAAGAAGAAGGTCAGAAGCAGAGTACGGATATGAGCGCCGTCCACGTCTGCATCGGACATGATAATGACTTTGTGGTAACGCAGCTTCTCCAGATCAAATTCATCCCCGATACCGCCGCCCAAGGCGATAATCAGCGGAGACAGTTTGTCGTTACCATAGACCTTATCCATTCTGGCCTTTTCAACGTTCAGCATTTTACCCCACATAGCAAGGATCGCCTGGAAACGGGAGTCTCTGCCCTGGATGGCGGAGCCGGCTGCAGAGTCACCCTCGACGATGTACAGTTCGCAGAGTGTGGGATCTTTTTCGTTACAATCCTGGAGCTTATCGGGCATACCGCCGGATTCCAGGCCGGTCTTGCGGCGGGCATTTTCTCTGGCCTTTCGGGCAGCTTCTCTTGCACGGTTGGCCATCATTGCCTTTTCCAGGATGGTCTTCGCGGTTGTGGGATGCTCTTCAAAATAGGTCGTCAGCTGATCGCCGACGATCTGCTGCACCAAAGTGCTGATATAGGCATTACCCAGCTTTGCTTTGGTCTGGCCTTCAAACTGGGCATCGGTCAGCTTGACGGAAATGATAGCGGTGATGCCTTCACGGCAATCTTCACCGGAGACCTTGTCGTCGCCCTTGATGATGCCGTTCTTTGTGCCGTAGGCATTGAGCACACGGGTCAATGCGGTCTTAAAGCCGGTCTCATGCATACCGCCTTCGGGGGTATTGACCTCGTTTGCAAAGCTCAGCATGGATTCGTTATAACCGTCGTTATACTGCAGCGCGATCTCCGCGCTGGCATCACCCTTCATGCCGCTCATATAGATCACATCGTTATGGATTACCGTCTTATTTCGGTTGCACCAGGTGACGAATTCCCGGATACCGCCTTCATAGCACATGGTATCCTGAATGACCTCATCATTACGCTCATCGGCAATGCTGATACGCAAACCGGCGGTCAAGAATGCCTTTTCCCGCATACGGGTATGCAGGATTTCGTAATCATAGATGGTATCATCGAACATTTCGGGGTCCGGCTGGAAGGTAACTTCCGTACCGGTTTTTTCTGTCTTGCCTACGATGGTCATTTCCTGGGTGATATGGCCCCGGGCAAACTTCATCTCATAGATGTTGCCTTCTTTATATACCCGTACCTTCAACCACTCAGACAGGGCATTGACAACGGATGCGCCAACACCGTGCAGACCGCCGGAAACCTTATAGCCGCCGCCGCCGAACTTACCACCTGCATGCAGCACGGTAAATACGACTTCCAGCGCCGGTTTGCCGGTTTGGGCCTGGATATCAACGGGAATACCGCGGCCATCGTCGGTAACGGTAATGGAATTACCGGGATTAATGGTCACGGTGATATTTTTACAGTAACCGGCAAGAGCTTCGTCGATGGAGTTATCCACGATTTCATAAACCAGGTGATGCAGACCGGAAGAGGAAGTAGAACCGATATACATACCGGGTCTTTTTCTGACCGCTTCCAGACCTTCCAGAACCTGGATCTGCTCTGCGCCATATTCCTGTGTTACTTTCATTTCGTCAGACATAAATGCCTCCTATGCCTATAGGTTATAGTAGGGCGGGGATTTACTCCCGCCGTTCAATATTTTTTTTGGCGGCGGGACCAAGGCCCCGCCCTACACTTATAAACTTAAATTTCCATTTACAATTTCAATCGTTTTTCCCAGCTTTGTAAACTGACCGGGTTCACAGCAGGTGATAAACACCTGTCCTTCTGATATTTGATTCAGCACAAAATCCTGCCGCCCGGGATCCAGTTCCGACAGAACATCGTCCAGTAACAGCACCGGAATCTCACCGGATTCCCGGCCCATCAATTCCCGCTGGGCAAGCTTTAAACTGATTGCGGCTGTCCGTGTCTGCCCCTGCGAGCCATAGGCTTTTAAATTGATTCCGGAAAGGGATACTTCAAAATCATCCTTATGTGGACCTGTTAAGCATTGGGCAGCTTCCAGCTCTGCCCGCCGGTGACTTTCCAAATGCTCCATGAGGTTTTCCTGCAGTTTTGCGATAGGTGCAAAAGGATCGGTAACGGTGGAAACCGTTTTATACTGCAGAGCAAACTCTTCCGCGCCACCGGAAAAATGGCTATGATAATTGGCAGCCGCTTTTCCGAGACCCTCATAAAACCGGGCACGGTAAGAGATCAGCAGCGCGCCTACCTGGCACAGCCGCAGATCATATTCCGGTAAAAGCTCCGTAAGTCTTGGATTTTCAAAACGGTCTTTCAAAATTCTGCTTTTTTGATCCAGAATTCTGCCATATTCTGTCAGTGCCGCTTCATAATTGGGCCGTAACTGGCACAGAGCATGGTCACCCAGACGCCGCCGGGCGGCCGCGCCTGTTTTTAGTACCATCAAATCCTCCGGGCAGAATAATACCGTCTGTAATACACCGCTGATTTCTGCCGCGGTTTTCTTTTTTGCTCCGTTGCGCCAAAGCTGACGTGGTCTGGAACCGTTAAACAGTACCCAGCGAAGGGTTTGTTCCCGCTCCTGTGAGTAGACCGAACCTTCTATATCCGCAAAATCCGCCTGAAAGCGCACCATTTCCGTGCTTTTTTGGGCACGGAAGCTTTTTCCGCTTCCAAGATAGCTGATGGCTTCCAGCAAATTGGTCTTTCCCTGAGCATTGTTGCCAACGATCAGATTCACACCGGGAGCAAAATCAACCTGGATCTGCTCATAATTTCGAAAATTTCGAAGCTGTAGATTATTGAGGCGCATGGATACTAATCAGATAATTCTGACCCTCATAACAGAAACGGTCTCCAGGGTACAGCTTTTTGCCACGCATGGTGCATACTTCGCCATTGACTTCCACCAGGCCGTCCTGAATCACCATTTTTGCGGTACCGCCGGAAGGAATGATGTTAGCCAGCTTCATAGCGGATTCCAGCTTGATAAATTCTGTTCCGATTACCACAGTAATGGCGGCATTGGGGTCTTTTTTCTTAACAACTACTTTCATAAAACATTACCTTAGCCGTTCTTGATACGAACCGGCAGAACCATATAGGAATAGTCATACTTATCATCAGCGGGCGTCAGCACAATGGGGCTCAAGCCGTTGGTCAGCTCCAGAACCACTTCCTCGCTGGGAATTGCCCGTAGGGCATCGGCCAGATAACGGACATTGAAGCCGATCTCCAGCTCCTTGCCGTCGCCGGCAATGCTGCACTGGTCTTCCGCTGCACCGATGGTGGTGTTGGTGCGCAGGTTCAGAACCTGGCTGCCAAATACGCAGCGGACAGGACTCTTATACTTTTCGGAAACGATCAAGCCAACACGCTCAATAGAAGAGGTCAGATCACTGACATGGGCAGTCAACTTAATGGGGCAGTTGGTGGGGACCACTCTTCTCCAATCCAGGAAGTCGCCTTCCAACAGACGGCAGACCAAAGTAGCATTGCCGATCTGGAACAGGATGTGCTTCTGACCCAGCGTGAAAGCAACGGTGTCGTCGCTGTCAGTAAGAATCTTTTCCACTTCCTTCAGACCCTGGGCAGGAACTACAAAGGACATGGTACGGCCGGTGGCATCTTCAGTGTGGTAAGTCTTTCTTGCCAGACGGAAACCGTCCACAGCAATGGCAGAAATTGTGGTGTCTTCCACTTCAAATTTCACACCGGTATGAATGGGACGGCCCTGATTTTCGGAAACGGCGAAGATGGTGCCGCCGATCAGATCTTTCAAAGCACTCTGGGGAATAGATATGCTTCTGCCGGAACCGACGTCCGGAAGCTCGGGATAATCTTCCGCACTTTCAGCGGAGATGGTGAAGGAAGCATAGCCGCTACGGATAGAAACCTTAAAGTTATCATCCACAACCACGGTTAAAGGGCCTTCGGGCAGACGGCGGATAATATCTCCAAAGAGTCTTGCGGGCAGGATGCACTCGCCGGGATCAGAAACTTCCGCGTCGATCTGGTAGGTAATGGCAGTCTCCATGTTATAGCCGGTGAGGCTCAAACCATGGCCAGCCTTACAGAGAATGCCCTCAATGACGGACAGGCTGCTCTTTTGTGCTACGGTACGGCCGGTAATATTCAGACCGGTAACCAGCATGCTTTTTTCACAGGTAAAACGCATATGAAACCCTCTTTTCTGATAAGATAATATAGAATAATATATATTTTTTATATTTTAGGAAGTAATAAAAGAAGTAGAGGAAATTTATGTGGAAAAGTCGGTTTTGTTTTAGAGCCGCAACAACTTTTTATCAACATGATCCTGTCTAAAATTAAGAAGTTTTCAACAGGGTTTGTGGAAGAAAAACGGTTTTTGTTTTTTCCACAGACTTTCTTTCCACATTCCACAGCTCCTGTGGAAAATTACAGACAGGAGTTGATATTGGCCGTAATGTCGCGGATATTGTTCTGGAGGTTGGTATCGTTGCCCTTCAACGCCACTTCTACTTTGCGGATGCCATAAAGAATGGTAGAGTGATCTCTGCCGAATTCTTTACCGATATCGGGAAGGCTAAGATTGGTCAACTTCCGAATCAGGTAGATAGCGATCTGTCTGGCTTCAGTTGTACCCTTATTCTTCAAAGTGCCACGCAGCACAGATTCATCGATGGAATAGAATTTGCAGACCTGACTGATGATCAAGCTGGGAGTGGGTAAGGTATTACCTTCACTCTTAAACATATCGGTAATGACCCGGGTCACATTGTCCAGCGTCAGTTCCATGCCGTTGAGATCCCGGTAAGCCAGGATCTTTTTGACAGTACCTTCGATCTGCCGTACATTGCTGGTTACATTTACCGCAATGTAGTTGCATACATCATCGGGCAGTTCTAGACCCAAAGAAGTGGCCTTCTTTTTAATGATGGCCATTCTGGTCTCATAATCCGGCGGCTGAATATCAGCCAGCAGACCCCATTCAAAACGGGTCTTCAGACGGTCTTCCAGCGTCAGCATATCGCTTGGCTTCCGGTCGGAGGTCATGACGATCTGCTTATGCTCTTCGTAAAGCTTGTTAAAGGTATGGAAAAATTCTTCCTGGGTTGATTCCTTACCGGCAATGAACTGAATATCATCGATCAAAAACAGATCCGCTTCCCGGTATTTGCTGCGGAATTCCACATTCTTACCGTTTTTAATGGCATCGATCAGTTCATTGGTAAACTGGTCACCCTTGATATACACGATGTTTGCGTTGTTGTTCTGCTTACGGATGCCGTTGGCAATGGCATACAGCAGGTGTGTTTTACCAACACCGGCAGGACCATAGATAAATAATGGATTATAAACTTGTCCGGGATTGTTGGATACCGCTACGGCAGCGCCGTGCGCAAATCGGTTGGAAGGACCCACAACAAAGTTGTCAAAAGAGAACTGAGGATTAAAATCCATAGAGCTGCTTTGCTTGCCGTTGGAGCGATAAGTAGCAAGTTCCTCATCACCAAAAACCAACAGCTTTGCGTTGGAATCAAAAATCTCACTGAGGGCATCCTGAATGTGCAGCATATAACGGCGGCGGATATTTTCCCGGCGAAAATCAGAGGGAGAATAGAGGATCAGATATTCTTCATTCAGCTCTACAACCTCCGCGTCATCAAAGGTGGCGGAAACGGTCAAAGGTGTCAGCCGCTCTTCCAGATAATTGATAATTTTTGCCCACACATAGGCTGAAGCGTACATAAAACGTGGCTCCTTTCTCTATATGATCCACAATCGGCTGTGGATAAAAAATGCCTACTATATCACCCTAAATTGTAGCACATTTTCTGTAAAAACACAAGTAATTTTTATATTTATCCACAAGTATTTGTGAATACAAAATTGCATTTTTCTCTTTTAATTATTGACAGAAAAACAATAAAAGAGTATCTTAAAAACAAAGAAAAAGAGGTGATACGATATGGATATGAAGCAAGCAATGATTGAGAATCCTATTCTTGCAATTATGCGTAATATACCAACGGAAAAGGTATTAAACTATGTAGGTGCCGCAATTGAAGGCGGTGTCGGTTTTTTTGAGGTAGCACTGAATTCGAAAGATGCTTATGAGCAGATCAAGCTTTTAAAAAAGAACTTTAAAAACATTCCGATCGGTGCGGGAACGGCCATTACTGTAGAGCGGGCAAAGGCCGCTATCGAGGCGGGTGCTGATTTTCTTCTGTCGCCTTCTACCGATGAAGATGTTCTTGCCTACTGTCAAAAAAATCAGATTGCCATTATGCCCGGCGCGCTGACACCTTCTGATGTATCTAAATGTCTGCGTTACGGTTTTTCTGTAATCAAGCTATTTCCCGCCGGGGATATGCCGATGGGATATATCAAGAGCTTAAAAGGACCCTTCGATGAAACAGAATATGTAGCCATTGGCGGTGTAAAAAAAGGAAACATGGCACAGTTTTTTCATCAAGGTTATCTGGGTGTTGGTATCGGCAGTAATATGATCCCAAAAGAGCTGGTTCAAAATAATAACTGGGCAGAAGCCAGCGCCTACGTGGCGGAGCTGGTGGATTGTGCAAAGCACTGCAAGTGAAACAGTCAAAAAGAAAGTATGGAGCTATAAAATAAAGAATATTTATTCCATAAAGCAGACTTATGGCGGGAGTAAACCCCCGCCCTACGGTATCTCCGGTGAGATGTTTGTAGGGCGGGGGCTTGCTCCCGCCGTTTATTGTGAATATATTTTTACAGCCCCATTTTCCCATCATTAGCTGTGCGATCCACCGATGGATTCCCGGGTTATTCTAATAAATTCCTGCATGGCTTTAGTGCAGTATCTGCCCCTTTTGTGAGCAATGTGCAGCCTTCGTTTTGCCGTTTTGTGATCAAGTTTATACAAGATTACATCCGCGCTATGTTTTCTGTATTTAAAGAAAGTGTCTGTTATAAAACAAGCGCCCAAACCGGACTCTGCCAAGGCATAGGAAATGTTCAGCTGATCCACACAAAAAACTACATTTGCCTTCACTCTTCTGCTTTTAAATATCTGCATTGCCCTTTCATACATATCATTTCCGCTTTTCAACAAAACAAAGGGTTCTTCCTTAAATGCGGATATGTCCAACGGAGCAACCTTGTTTATACAGTCAAAATTCGTATAGATATTTTCCGGCAGTATCTGATATTCCTTTAAGGATTGATTCACCGCGCGATCTCCGGGCACACACAACATAATCTGTTCCTCTACCAATGGACACAGTTCATATGTATCTGCAAAATTATCATAATTGTCGATAACAAGGTCTGCTTTCTCGCTGTTCAGCATTTCCCTCAGATGTACGGAGTTTGCTTCGATGAGGGTTATTTCCACACCAGGATACTGATTTCGAAACCGTGAAACCAGCTGTGGGATCACATCAGAGGTTAAAAAATTGGAGCCGCCCACCACCAGTTTTCCGGTTTGCAATCCGCTGATATCCTCAAGCTGCTTTGTGAAGGCATCTTCGGCATATTGCATTTTCTGAGCAGCTTCGATATACACTTTTCCCGCTTCCGTCAAATGTACGGTTGTGCCGCATCTTTCAAATAAAGGCATACCAACCTTCTTCTCAATGTTTCGAATAGCGACACTCAAAGACGGTTGGGAAATAAAAAGACGCTCCGCGGCCTTCGTAAAGCACCGTTCCTGATACACCGCCAAAACATATTTGTACTTTTGGAACATACAGCTCCTCCCATAGCTTTTTTCTATGGTTTACATAGTTTATTAGTATTTGACTATATTCTACGCGGTCAATACAATGATGTCAATATTTTTAAGGAGTAATTGTATGAAGAGAATCAAATATATCGGCGAAATACTGCTCATCGTTGTTCTTGCCGCCATTGGTGCCCTGAATTATGCAATTTTCATTTTCCCCAATCAATTTACTCCGGCGGGTCTGGACGGTCTTTGCACCATGTTCCAGGATCTGACCGGCATTAACATCGGATACTCATCTCTGCTGATTAACCTCCCTCTGCTGATCGTTGCTTTTTTTCGGTTAGACCGGGATTACGCCATCAAAAACATCGCATTTATACTATCCTTTTCTGTGACATCCGCAATTTTAGGCAAGGTGGATCTTTCTGCATTCCATTTCTACACAGAAACCAGCACCAGTGTTGTGTTGGCACCTGTGGTAGCCGGTGTGATTCGCGGTATTCTGTACGCCTTTACTTTGGGATTAAACGGAGCCAGTGGTGGTGTTGACATTATTGCCGCTTTGATCCGAAAGAAGTATCCCCATTTCAATCTCATGAACATCATTTTTGCTATCAATATATTTGTGGCTTGTTGTTCTTACTTTGTATATGGCAACCAGTTGGTGCCTGTTGTCTGCGGCATTATTTATTTTTACATTACATCCCAGACCAGCAATCAAATTCAGTTGTCGAAAAAAGAAAACGCAAAGATCGAGATCATTACCCAGAATGCCGGTCAGATCTGTACTGAGATCACCGAAAACCTGCATTTATCCGCTACTATCCTGGATTCCCACGGTGCTTACTCCGAAAACGCCAACACGATGGTCGTTTGTATCGCCCACAAAAAATACATACCCCTCATCAAGAATATCCTCAAAAAATTCCCGAAGACGATTTATTTCGTCAGTACCGTCAGTGAATCCAATACACATAGCTATTAAAGAAAATGCTTGTCACCCGGCAAGAGTTTTCTTTGCTGAATATCGGAATTTACATCAATTCACAGTAAAAACATTTGCATTGACTTATTCGTGCGGTATATTTTTTACAATTTAATTACGGAGGTTAATGCTTTTTCCGAAGAGTTGCTTATCATAAATAATAAAAAATGACCGGGCGCGGAAAGCACCCGGTCATCAAAATTTCTGGGGAATTATACCATAGCGGCAGTGATAATAGCCATCTTGTAGACTTCCTCAGCATTGCAGCCGCGGGACAGGTCGTTGATGGGAGCAGCCAGACCCTGCAGGATGGGGCCCAGAGCTTCGTAACCGCCCAGACGCTGTGCGATCTTGTAGCCGATGTTACCAGCCTCGATGGTGGGGAAGATGAAGGTGTTGGCGTAGCCGGCAACGGGGGAGCCGGGGAACTTCAGCTGGCCGACTTCGGGAGCGACAGCTGCGTCGAACTGCATCTCGCCGTCGATAGCCAGATCGGGAGCCATTTCCTTAGCAACCTTGGTAGCCTCGTTGGACAGCTTAACAGTGCCGCCCTTGCCGGAGCCGTTGGTGGAGAAGCTCAGCATAGCGACCTTGGGATCGATGCCGAAGACCTTAGCGGTGTTAGCGGTCTCGATAGCGACCTCAGCCAGCTTCTGTGCAGCGGACAGAACAACATTGCCGTCCTTGTCCACGGAATCTTCGTAGCCCAGGTTGATAGCGCAGTCGCCCATAGCCAGCTTCTCTTCGCCGCGAACCATGATGAAGCAGGAAGAAACCAGGTGAGAGCCCTTCTTGGTCTTGACGATCTGCAGAGCGGGACGGACAGTATCTGCGGTGGAGTAGGTAGCGCCGCCCAGCAGAGCGTCAGCGTAGCCCATCTTCACCAGCATGGTGCCGAAGTAGTTGCCCTTAGCCAGTGCAGCGCGGCAGTC
>JAZRKL010000011.1:0-8174 GCA_045646265.1 Faecousia sp. | reverse complement strand
CAGCGTGTGCAGCGGTCAAAATTTCGTGAGCGAATAGCGAACAAGAAATTTTGGGTACCGCAAACGGACACGGGAAGTATCGAAAAGTACTGCACTATGCACGCATTGGCTGCGGGCACTGCCCGCATAAACGATCATTTACAGTAGAAAAAGATTATGTTACAATGATACAAATTTCAGCGAGGAGAAGCGGCAATGAACGAAGAAAAGCTTTATTATCAAGATTGTCATTTAAAAACCTTTGAAGCTGTTGTTACCGACTGTGTAAAAGCCGAAAAAGGGTACGAGATCATACTGAATCAAACTGCTTTCTATCCCGAAGGCGGCGGACAGGCTTGCGATCTGGGTACGCTGGCGGATGCCAGAGTGCTGGATGTGTGTGAGAAAAAAGAACAGATCATTCACCTGTGCGACAAACCGCTGGAGGTTGGAAAATCAGTGGAGGGTATCCTTGATTGGGAGCGGCGCTTTGATCTGATGCAGCAGCATACCGGTGAGCATATCGTATCCGGTATTATCAACCGCCGCTTTGGCTGGCACAATGTAGGCTTCCATATGGGAAGTGAAGTAATTACCATCGATTTTGACGGCCCGATCCCTGCAGAAGCGCTGTCCGAAATCGAGGCGGAAGCCAATCAAAAAGTGTGGCAGAATCTTCCTGTTCGCTGCTGGTATCCCAGTGAGGAAGCGTTGCCCTCTGTCCCCTACCGCTCCAAACGGCAGCTCCCCTGGCCTGTTCGTGTGGTGGAGATCCCGGGGGTGGATATCTGCGCCTGCTGCGGTGTCCATGTGGCTCAAACAGGCGAGATTGGCTTTATCAAGCTGTTCTCCTGCGTAAAGTTCCACCAGGGTGTGCGGATCGAAATGGCCTGCGGCGGACGGGCGCTGGCTTTTTTAAGCAGTGTGTACGATCAAAACCGGCAGGTCAGCCAGGCTTTTTCGGCAAAGCTTCTGGAAACCGGCGAGGCGGCCAGGAAAATGAATGAAGCACTGGCAGCGGAGAAATACCGGACGGTTTCCCTGCAGAAGCAGATTTTCCGGTACACTGCGGAGCAATACCGGGGACAGAAAATGGCGGTTCATTTTGAAGAAGCTCTGTCACCGGCAGGTGTTCGGGAACTGGCGGAAACCATTGCGGGGGTATGCGGCGGAACAGCGGCGGTGTTTTCCGGCAGTGAGGAAAGATTCGATGTGTGCCTTGCCTGTCCCGGTGGGGATGTGAAGGAATTGGGAAACCGGATGGCAAAAGCGCTGAACGGACGTGGCGGCGGCAAACCGGGGTTCTTTCAGGGCAGCGTCCAGACAACCAAAGAGCGGATACAGGAATTCTTTCAAAATTTTAGCAGATAATCCTAAATAATTTTGTAAAAAAATCGCATTTTTTACAAATATGGCACTTTACAATATTTACGGATTATTGTATAATGAATCCGTACGGGCTTATCGATAAGCCTGTGTCAAACAGTCTATTATGCTGCAAAGCAGTAATTTAAAAATGGAGGAATCTACCATGTCTGTTAAAGTTGCTATCAATGGTTTTGGCCGTATCGGCCGTCTGGCTTTTCGTCAGATGTTCGGCGCTGAGGGTTTCGAGGTTGTCGCTATCAACGACCTGACCTCCCCCAAGATGCTGGCTCACCTGCTGAAGTATGACTCCACCCAGGGCGCTTACGCTGCTCCCTTCGGCACTCATACTGTTGAGGCTGGCGAGGACAATATCGTTGTCGACGGCAAGAAGATCACCATCTACGCTAAGGCTAACGCTGCCGAGCTGCCCTGGGGCGAGCTGGACGTAGACGTCGTTCTGGAGTGCACCGGTTTCTACACTTCCAAGGCTAAGGCTCAGGCTCACATCGACGCCGGCGCCAAGAAGGTCGTTATCTCCGCTCCCGCTGGCAATGACCTGCCCACCATCGTTTACAACGTCAACCACGAGACCCTGACCAAGGAAGACAACATCATCTCTGCTGCTTCCTGCACCACCAACTGCCTGGCTCCCATGGCTAAGGCTCTGAACGACCTGGCTCCCATCGAGTCCGGCATTATGTGCACCATCCACGCTTACACCGGCGACCAGATGATCCTGGACGGTCCCCAGAGAAAGGGCGACCTGCGCCGCTCCCGCGCTGGTGCTATCAACATCGTTCCCAACTCCACCGGTGCTGCTAAGGCTATCGGCCTGGTTATCCCCGAGCTGAACGGCAAGCTGATCGGCGCTGCTCAGAGAATCCCCACCCCCACCGGCTCCACCACCATCCTGAACGCTGTTGTTGCTAAGGAAGTCACCAAGGACGAGATCAACGCTGCCATGAAGGCTGCTGTCACCGAGTCCTACGGCTACACCGAAGACGAGATCGTTTCTTCCGACATCGTCGGCATGACCTTCGGCTCCCTGTTCGACGCTACCCAGACCATGGTCAACAAGCTGCCCGGCGGCATGACTCAGGTTCAGGTCGTTTCCTGGTACGACAACGAGAACTCCTACGTTTCTCAGATGGTCCGCACCATCAAGCACTTCTCCACTCTGCTGTAATTTATAGCAACTTTCAAGGCCTCCACCTGCAAAGGTGGAGGCCTTTTTATAAAGCGATCCGGGTCCGTCCTTAAGGACAGACCCGGGTAATTTTTATTCAAAGATAACGTCGGGGCTGGTGAGGGGCAAAATCGAAACAAAGGTTTTGCCCACACCAAAGGTAACGGGAGTGCCATCGGTCAAAGTGAAGGTAAAAGGATCCTTTTCAGAAGCTCTGGACCACTGGATCGCCACATATTCGCCATCCCGGGCCAGGAAACCCTCACCCTCGCCGGTGAGCTTCATGTATACATGGGAACCGTCGCCTGCACCGGTAACCTTTGACTTAATAATCAGAATATTCTTGAAAGGCACCAGATCGTCAGTATTGCCGTCGGCAACGGCACCCTGCTTCTTGCCCCACTTCTGAGCGCCATAGTACATGCCATCGGTTTTATCATAGCTCATAATGGTGTACTTGCCGTTTTTGTTGTAATACTGGATGGTGATGTTTTGGGCGGCTTCGCCGTTCAGATCTGCTTCGTCGGAGAAATCAAAGCCATAATAGGCATCTTCGGAAATGGTCAAATCCAGATCCTTGGTGCCCAGACCCTTCTGCAGCAGGTTGCCCTCGGTGACCAGAGTGTGTTCGTGGGCAAGGCCTGCGGCCTTTCTTGCAGAATCCCGATAGAAATAATCACCGTTGTAGTATTCGTTCAAAGAGGGATATCTGCTTTTTGCAAGCTTGTCCAGCGCCATGGAGCTGCCGCCGCAATGCACATAGATCGCGTCAAGGCTGGATGCCAAATCGATAGAGTAGGTACGGGCGCTGCGGACGCTGCCCAGCTTATCATCAAAGTTCAGATCCGTATAGATAGCCAGCATTCTGGTCTCACTGCCAAGGCCTTCGGTGATATGTTCATAAATGATATCCGCGTGGCTGATGCCCAGAACAGGCTGCGCCGCTTTGTAGTTGTTGGAGCAGAGCGCAACGGGCCGGACAGTAAGGGGTTCGGCTAACGGTTCGCCCGTAAGGGGGTGGCGGTAAGCAAGAACAGGCTCTGTGGTAGGAACGGTAGTAGGCTCTGTGGTTGCTTCGGTGGTTGCTTCCGTGGTGGGAACGGTAGTAGGCTCTGTTGTGGGAGCCGCAGTAGAGGGCGTAGTGGACGGAACGGTTGGCACAGGTTGTTTGCCGCATGCGCTCAGAAACAGGCACAGGCATATCAGCAGTGCGATAGTCTTTTTCATACAAAAAATCCTTTCGTTGGCATTGGTGGGGGTATTATAACAAAGGGCACAGAAGAAAACAACTGTAAGTGATTGGTAATTTTCAGAAACTATTGAATGACATCTTTCATGGTCTTATCCAGGTTATAATAGAAGATCTGATCCCTTGCGGGTGACAGACCTGCCAGCAGACCACGGGTTGCGTGAATACCGTAGGTCTGGAACAGGATAGGACACAGGCGGCCGTCATCCGCAACCATTTTATGCAGGTTGATATAGTTACCCTTGTTGGCCAGAGCCTCCCGGCACATGGCATAAATGGCGGCATCCGCAATATCGCCGTAGTTGATAGGGCAGTTGGGACCAAAGAAAGCAGTAAGATCCATGGTGGGAGACAAGCGGGTCTGGCCCACATAGATATCAAAGTTCTTGATGGTCAGGTAATAATAGTAAATGTCGCTGGTTTCTTCTATCATTTCTACAACCAAGCCGCAATCGGTCATCATCTTGCCGATCTCCCGGGCGATCCGAAGCCGCAGAGTATCCTGTTTGTTGACCAGAATTTTAATGGGCGCGCCGCTTAAATAGTTGCTGTTAAGGGCTTCAATAAACTTTGCCGGATCATATGCGTATTCGGCGGCAAGCCGTTGGTTGTAATAGGGAGAAAGCGGAGATGCGGCAAGGGTGGCGCTATGGGCGAAGTCCTGATAGAATTTCGAAACGATGTGATCACGGTCGATGGCATAGGTAAGAGCGGCCCGTACACCGGGAACGGAAAATAGCTTGCTTTCCATATTGCAGGCCACATATAAGAACACACCGTTTTCACAGTCCCAAAGCTCATAGTCACAGCGGTAATCCGCGTAGGCATCGGAGCCGGGGTTGGCGCAGACCAGACCCACATCGGAGAACTCAAAAGCATCCCGGATCTGGGTGGCGGATTCTGCCTCCCGTAAGGCAATGGAGCTGGCGGTGATGGGCAGCTCTGCGTCGCACCACCAGTTGGTGCGTTTACGCAAGCGCATACCGGTGTTGGCATTTTCCATATAGTAAGGACCGGTGCCCAAGGGCCGGTCAGCATTGATTTCAGAGGCTTTTACAATGGGAATATCCAAAAGCAGGGGGAAATTCTCATAGGCAGTACCTAACTGGAAGATCACACCGCCGTTGCCGTTTAGTCTTAAACTGCGCACATACTGAAAGCGGCCTTTATAGACTCTGCTTTCTCTGGCCGCCTGGAGACTTTCGTACAGGTCTTCCACAGTAACGGGAGAACCGTCGGAGAAGGTGGCACCCTCCACATAGAATTCATAGGTCCGCATATCGTCGGAGACGGTATAGCTGGAGCAAAGTACAGGATGAACATTGTAGTTGTTGTCCACCGTGAACAAGCCTTGATAGATCAGGGAGAACAGCGCGCGGTTGGTAAAATCCGTACAGGTGTAGGGATTCATGGTCTTATTGGGATAATAAACCAGAACCAATTCCTGTTCCTTGGTATTTTCCGTGGGCGCGGTGGTGTTTTGGGAGGATTCATCCTCTAAAGCCAAGCCGTTGCCGGTGGGAACATAGGGCGCATCTGTAGTGGTGCAGCCCAACAGGGTCAATACCAGAAGACACGATATCAAAGCTAATAATCGCTTCATAACATTCCTCCTTGACAAACAATAATACCGCCTTGGGAGCCACGCTGACCTTTGGTAACACGGTGCGACCAGAAAAGATCCGGCCGGCACATGGTGCATTGGTCACTGATCGCAATATTAGCAACACCTGCTTTTCGCAGAACCAGCGCATTGATCTCTTTTAGGTTTACATAAAATTTATTTCCTTTGGGGTGGATAAAGGGAAGCGCATCTTCTCCAAAGGCATTCACCATGGCATCCGGCACATCGGCATCGGTCTCAAAGTGACAGACACCGGCATTGGGTCCGATGGCGGCCCGGATATTCCCGGGGTCAGTGCCAAAGTGGCGGGTCATGGCCTCCACGGTCTTTGCGGCAATGGCGGAGGCGGTTCCCCGCCAGCCTGCGTGGGCAGCACCCACCGCTCCGGTAACAGGATCGTGCAGCAAAATAGGGGTGCAGTCGGCAGTGGATACAAACAGGGCGATGCCTGCTTCGTTGGTGACCAGCGCGTCGCATACGGGAGAAGCGTCCTTCGCGGTGAGCTTGCCCCGGTCATCCTTTCCCACTCTGACCACCAGATCCGAGTGGATCTGCCTGGCATTGATCACATCGTCGGGAGTGAAACCTAGGACAGCGCCAATGCGACGGAAATTTTCTACCACATTTTCCGTGGGATCGCCCCGGTTCTGGCTCAGGTTCAGAGAGTCAAAGATACCGGTGCTGACACCGCCCATACGGGTGGTGAAGCAGTGGGGAACAGAGATGTTCTCCGCCGCAAAATATTCCATTGTTCCGATTTTTACAGGTATGACAGACATATGACCTCTTAGTGATTAGGATTTAGGAATTAGGAATTGGAATTTATCAGGAAGGTGGATCCATAGTTTTCACAATTCCTAATTTCTCATTTCTAATTCCTAATTATTGTGGTTCGTTACTGCTCCAATCCAGCTTCCTTATCCTTCTGCATGCAGCATTTTTTATATTTCTTGCCGCTGCCGCAGGGACAGGGATCATTGGGGCCGGCTTTTTTATCCTTGCGGACAGGCTGCTTTTTCATAACGGTATCCGCTGTGCCGATGGCAGAAGTTTCCTTTGCCACCTTTTCCCGTTTCACTTCCTGGTTGGTACGCAGCTGTACCAGGAACATCCGGCGGATGGTCTCTTCCCGGATAGCAGCGATCATGGCCTGGAACATTTCATAACCCTCGGCCTTGTACGCCACAACGGGGTCATGCTGGGCATAGGCCCGCAGACCGATACCCTGTTTCAGATCGTCCATGGCATCGATGTTGTCCATCCAATATTCGTCCACGACCCGGAGCATGACCACACGCTCCAGTTCCCGCATGATCTGGGGTGTGTAGGCGGCTTCCTTTTTCTCATAAGTGCGCAGGGCAAGGCCGTAGATGGTTTCGATGACAGCTTCCGCAGAAGCTTCCTCCGGCATACGGAACGCGCCGATGGGGAAGAAAATGCCGCCGAACTGCCGCAGTACCGGCTCCAGCGCTTCTTCGGTAGCAACACCGCCGTTATCTGCCAGTGCGTCGCTGACGGTGCTTTCCACCAAGCCGCGGAGCATTTGCAGCATATTATCCCGCAGGTCGCCGCCGTCCAGCACCTGCTTACGCTGGGCATAGATGACCTCACGCTGGGTATTCATAACATTATCGTATTCCAGCACGCTCTTTCTGGCCCGGAAGTTGCGGCTTTCCACATTTCTCTGGGCATTTTCCACACCGTTAGACAGGATCTTCTGGTCAATGGGCATATCCTCGTCGATGCCCAGCCGGTCCATCAGTGCCATGACCCGGTCAGAAGAGAACAGGCGCATCAGATCATCCTGCAGGCTCAGATAGAAGCGGCTTTCACCGGGGTCGCCCTGGCGGCCGGAACGGCCACGGAGCTGATTGTCGATACGGCGGGATTCATGACGCTCGGTACCGATGATGAAAAGTCCGCCGGCGGCACGGACCTGCTCTGCTTCCTGAGCGATCTGACCTTTATATTTGGCAAGAAGCTGTTCGTACTGCTTGCGAACGGCCAGGATCTCCGGATCGGTGGTTTCCGCGTAGGAGTTGGCTTCCTGCAGAAGCGTTTCGTCCAGCTCCTGCTTACGCAGTTCGCTCATGGCCATATACTCTGCGTTGCCGCCCAGCATGATATCGGTACCACGGCCCGCCATATTGGTGGCGATGGTAACAGCACCGAATTTACCGGCCTGGGCCACGATCTGTGCTTCCTGCTCGTGGAACTTGGCGTTGAGCACATTGTGGGGCACGCCCTCTTTTTTTAGCAGCTTGCTCAGCAGTTCGCTGCGCTCGATGGAAATGGTGCCCACCAGCACAGGCTGGCCTTTTTCATAGCAGGCTTTGACCTGGCGAATGATGGCCCGGTACTTACCGTTTTCGGTTTTATAGACCACATCGGGCTGGTCTTTACGGGCCACAGGCCGATTGGTGGGGATTTCCACCACGTCCAGCCGGTAGATGGAGGCGAATTCCTCCTCTTCGGTCAGGGCGGTACCGGTCATACCGGAGAGCTTGTCATACAGGCGGAAGAAGTTCTGGAAGGTGATGGTGGCAAGGGTCTTGCTTTCCTCTGCCACAGTGACCTTTTCCTTGGCTTCAATGGCCTGGTGCAGGCCTTCGTTATAGCGTCTGCCGTACATCAAACGGCCGGTAAACTCGTCGACGATGATGATTTCCCCATCTTTGACGATGTAGTCAATATCCCGCTTCATCAAACCGCGAGCCTTCATCGCCTGATTGATGTGGTGGGAAAGGGTGGCATTTTCGCCGTCACCT
>JAZRKL010000010.1:0-7906 GCA_045646265.1 Faecousia sp. | reverse complement strand
GCGGGCAGTGCCCGCAGCCAATACGTGCATAGTGCAGTACTTTTCGTTACTTCCCGTGTCCGTTTGCGGTACCCAAAATTTCTTGTTCGCTATTCGCTCACGAAATTTTGACCGCTGCACACGCTGTGCCTTCCCTTTATCCGCCACCGGCGGCGGTCAGGCTCGCGGCCGCTCGGTGTCGTTACATGTCTGTCATTCTGAGGCCTTTAGGCCGAAGAATCTCCGGTCTATCGCTGCTCCGGAGATCCTTCGCTTACGCTCAGGATGACACATCGATGGTGCGCTAAACGATCATTTACATCCATATCCGGCTTATGGATTGACTTTTTGCGATGTAAGATTATAATAATAGTATATCTAATTTGTAAAGGAGAGATCCTTCTATGTATTACCGTATGAATGTTGCCGGTCTGGACCGCGACCTGCCCATTTGCCCCGTGACCGATGACCTGTACATTGCCGGTTTTGTGATCTTTGGCGATCAGGAGTTGACCGTTGCCTGTGCCCGTGAACTGCTGGCCAGAGCGCCGGAGTATGATTACATCATCACCGCGGAAGCCAAGGGTATTCCTCTGGCTCACGAAATGGCCCGCCAGGCCGGTGATGCCAAGTACATTCTGGCCCGCAAGGCACCCAAGCTCTACATGACGGAAGTGTTCTCCTCCACCGTCAAGTCCATCACCACTGCCAAGGAGCAGACGCTCTATCTGGATGGCGCTGACGCAGCGCTGATGAAGGGCAAAAAAATCCTGATCGTTGACGATGTGATCTCCACCGGCGAAAGCCTGAAGGCACTGGAAGTGCTGGTTGAAAAGGCTGGCGGTATCATCTGCGGTCGCATGGCCATTCTGGCTGAGGGCGATGCCCAGAACCGGGCAGATCTCATTTATCTGGAAAAACTGCCCCTGTTCAATCCTGATGGTACTGTAAAAGCGTAAAGGTATTCCGTTGCTCCAAAGAATAATGTAGCGCACACCGGTGTGGCGATTTCCCAAACACAGGAAGATTGCCACGTTGGTGTGCGCGTTCGCTTAGTAGGGCACAATTAAGATGATATACCGGTTTGCTTTTGTTGGGTACTACATCAACATGTCTGATACATATTTCTGGTAATAACCTCATTTTGGAATTCTTCGGGCAGCTTCACGAAGTACACGGATAATCCATGCAGCCGCACCGTCAGATTCTGATAGGCCTGGGGGTCCTTTTGCGCCGCACGCAGCTGTGCCACCGAAACATGATTCGGATTCAATGCTTGCCCTCCATTTGCTGCAAAGGCAAGAAACAGGCTTGCCAGCACTTCTTCAGAAAGCATGCTCGAGGTGGGGAGAATGGCATCGAGTACAGAGATGCCGCCGCTTTTATCCAATCCCAACCCACGCAGTGAATTGATCGGCTTTGTAATGCTGTCGATTTCTTGCAGTCTGCCGGGACCGATGCTCTGGCTCATGTAATCCTTATCCGCTCTTCCGTCGGGGGTGGCGCGTACATACGGGGCGCTCATCCAGAAGTGGGCGTAAGTAAAGGTTGAAAAAATATACTTGCCGCCCCGCTCGTTGTCAATGGTCATGGCGTGGTCGTTCAGATCCCGGAAAACCCGTGCCGCGAAAGCATCTGCCTCGGCAATATCATGACCGAATTTGGGGTAACGAAGCATTTTGCCCCGAAGCGCTTCATGCCCCTCCCAGTTGGCTGCCAGCGCCTGCCGCAGCTGCTGCAGGGTGACGATTTTCTCATCATAGACGGCTTTTTTGATGGCGTACAGAGAATCAGTCAGTGTGGCAAAGCCAACCGCGGAGAAAGTAGCCAGGTTGTACTTTGCGCCGCCTGCAGTGTAATCCTTACCGTTTTCCAGGCACCCCTTTAAGGTAGCGGAGAAGATTGGTGCCGGACAAATATCTCTGTATTTCTGTCCAAAGGGTCGGCGAATGTCTGCCGCATAGGACATCATATTTTTCATGTTGGTAAGATACTTGCCATAGAACACTTCAAAGGTACCTGCCTGCTCGATGACCTTCGGAAGGTTATCAATGGTCAGTTGGCAATAGGCCGTGGTATCTACAGGATTCAGACTCAGATCCAGCACTCGCGGTAGAATAAAGTACATTGCGACACCGGCAGAATGCTCGCAGCCCTCTACTATAGTTTCCTGGCAGCCGCCATTGACATAAAGCCGTGCGTCCCGCAGCTCCCGGCCTGTATGGCGCAGTGCGGGAATCACCACATCGTCATTGATTAACGCAAACACATTGTGGCCTTTTTTGAGGGTTCCGGCAATGAGACACAGGTATTCCCAAGGAGAATTCCGGGACATTCTGCAGTTAATCTTGGGGTTTATCAGGTTTAACCTTTCGTGAGTGGTAATGACCAGCTCAGTCACCGTGTTGAAGACGGTGTTGCCATCCTGGTCGCAGCCGCCTAACTCCACACAGGTGCTGTTATCCGCCCAATACGATACTTGCGGATTGCATCGAATGTCCGGAATGCACAGCCATTTTTCCAGCAGACCAACAGCCTCTCCCCGAGTGATTCTGCCGGATTCGATATCCTGTTCATACAGGGGACCCAATAACCTGTCTACATGACCCAGAAAAGAAATGCCTTTGCCATCCAGCGTGGCAATTACCTCACGAAGGAAAAGCAGAGCTGCCAGACCCTCATAAAAGGTTCTGGGTGGATTGGCAGGTACCCGCCCGGCGGTTTCTTGGATCAAATTGAGACAGTACTGCTCTTCGGGGTCGGTGCAGCTTTGAAGCTTGATCTGTGCGGCAGCTTGGAACCGGTCAGCGATTTTCAGCAGGGCAAGCAGGCCGCGTCTTGCGCAGACATTGTACTTATATTTTTCGCTGTCTTCCGGTTCTTTTTCCAGAATGGCATCGATTTCCGCAATGATCCCCAGGATTCCCTTGTCAAAGATTTTTGTGTAGCCGATGCAGTGATGATCTCCATCAAAACATCCGCCTAAGGCAATACCCAGATACCCTGCGGGAGGTGTTTTCTGTGATCCTGGGTGCTCAGCAGGCGTATAGCTTAACTCCTTGATATGACGCTGGAGCATGTGGGCATTCATAATCTCTGGATCATGGTTCCAACTGGCGACCTCGCCTCCACCCCAAGTTTTTGCGCTGCGCAGACCCATTTCAAAATAGAAAGGACAGTAAGGAAGCAACACCGGTTCGAAAAGATCAGCAACTGTCTCGTATAAAAAACACTTCAGTTCTGTCGCAGAAAGATTGGGATTGTTCTGCTTCACAGCTTCCATTCGGCTGAATATTTCATCACGTGTGGAAATATATTCAGCATTTACGGTGATATCCCGAATGGAATCGTAATACTCAAATGCCCCGTCTGTAAATTTCGTTTTTATCACAAAGCATCCTCCTGAATCATTGGGAAATTTCTTCTTACCACATTCTTCTTGACGGCTCCAGCTTAACAGGAGATTCCCCTCTGAAGGGGATTTCCTCAAGGATACAGCGGACGGTCCCCTCCTGACAAAATGCGCTGGATTGATAAATGCCTTTACAAAATTGTTCTAGCACCTTGCATTTGGAAAAACAATGATATATAGTATTTAATAACTTGATCTATCCTGCTTTTTGGAGGGTTTGATATATGCGGATTATGAACCTGATGATGTGTACAAACGGCAGAAATAACTTTTCTTTTCGTGGAGCAAATCCCGTAAATGGCCATCTGTTTGTCAGATTCAAATCAAATGCTGTTGTCTTGACCAAATCCGGCTACCAAAATGCCAAGCCTGGGGATTATATTTTCTATCACAAGCACGAAACCATGCACTATACCTCTTATGAGGGTGAAGAATTCATTCATGACTTTTTCCGCTTTGATATGCTGGAGGATGATTTAAAACACTTCAATATACCGACCTCCACGCTTTTTACTGAGCCCTTTTCCGAAAAGCTGGAGTCCCTGCTGAAAATGCTGACGCAGGAATACTTCACGCCCTCCCCGCTCCAGGCGGAAGCCCTGCATTTTACGGGACTGCTGTTCCTCGTCAGTGTCAGCCAGCATCTGTCTCAGTCCGGCCTGCCCTTTCAACAGAACATCAATCGCCCCGCCCTGCTCGACATACGGTTTGATATCTATCGCTGTCCCCAGGAGCCTTGGTCCGTGGACGCACTGGCAAAGCGGGCAATGGTAAGCCCCTCCTATTTTCAGCACATTTATAAGGAGGCCTTTGGGATCAGCCCCATCAACGATGTGATCCAGGCCCGTGTGGCCATGGCTGAAAATTTTCTGCTTTTCTCAGAAAAGAACGAGACCGAGATCGCGCTCCTGTGCGGCTACAACAATGTGGAACACTTTGTGCGGCAGTTTTGTAAGCACAGGCACATATCCCCCTCCCGTTTCCGGGCGGAAAGCAAATCACCCCAACAGCCGTAGCTGTTGGGGTTTTGTTCAACCTTTTTTTACAGGAACATCCGTTTTGGCGGCGATTTGCGCCACCCAACCGTCCACCGTTTCATTGCTGGGGAAGGTCAAATCCATCAAAGGATACGCCTTTCCCAGATTTTCTGCTTTTCCCGTACCCAGAGGATGATAGGGCTCTACGTCGATCTGTAGAATGTTTTTCAGGGAATTTGCCGTGGCCGCAATGCCTTCCAGATGCTCCCGGGTATCGTTCAGCGTAGGAATGATGGGGCAG
This sequence comes from Faecousia sp., assembly GCA_045646265.1. Classification (GTDB taxonomy): domain Bacteria; phylum Bacillota; class Clostridia; order Oscillospirales; family Oscillospiraceae; genus Faecousia. The sequence goes on along the minus strand of JAZRKL010000010.1, from coordinate 3,237 downwards.
CGAAGAATGATCTTGCAGCCCAAATCGTCCAACAACCGCAAATTCTCCAGTATCCGCGCGTTGGATGCCCCTGTAAAGGTCTCATGCCGTCCGCTGTCCGTTTCCTTGTAGTCGAACAGAAAGATATCCACCAGTCCGGCAATCTTTCTGAATGCCTCCTTGCCGGCGTAGCCGCAGGTTTCCATGCAGGTATGCAGCCCAAATTTTTTTAATTCTGCCAGCAATTCGTATGTAAATTGGAGCTGATACATGGGTTCTCCACCGGAAAGGGTAACACCGCCGCCGGAGCAATCATAAAAGACTTTATCCTTAAGTACTTCCTCTAAAATCTGAGAGACCGACCTTTGATAGCCGACTATTTCCAATGCGTCAGCGTAACAGACTTCGGCACACTTGCCGCACAGACGGCACGCGAATCTGTCAAAGACATGAAGGTTGTCGCGAAGACTGTGACACCCGGAAGGACACAATTCAGCGCACCGCATACAGCCTAAGCACTTCTTTACATCAAAGAGAATTTCCTGATCTTTAGACTTAGACTCGGGATTGTGGCACCACAAACAATTCAAAGGACACCCTTTGTAAAAAACAGTGCTTCGAATTCCGGGACCGTCGTTGATGGAGAATCTTTGTATATTGAAAATCGTTCCTTTTATCACAGCAAACAACCTTCTTATATTTCTATCAGTCTAACCCGCAAACAATGGGTATATATGATCAATCAAATGCAAGGCCAAAGTAAGTGGGTGCGGTGAGTGTGCTACTCCCCAGAGGGCGGTACATGGCAAAGGGTTTTCCCTGTCCCCGGGTGCGGAAGATGCCTTTTGTATAGCCGAGGGTCCGGACGATGCCGGGGGCGGTCTGAGGATCACCAAGCAGTTCCATGCCGACGAGGGTATCCCCGTCTTTGTGAGCGGCCAACAGGAAATTCTGTCCGATGTACAGCTCTGCCTGGGTTGCCAAAAAGGATAAATTCTCGTTTTCCTGGATCACCGCATCCGGTTCCAGCAGAGATAAAACTTCCCGACGCTGCTTGGCATATTCCTCCGGAGTTACCCGGCGAAGCTGTACCTCATCGGTGGTACCGGTACATACAAACTCTGTCATAGGTGAGAAACCGGTGTAACCCATGTTTTCATAAAAAGAAAAAAGCTCCTGTGTTCCGGGAACCAACACGGCACCTTCATAACCCTGCTGCTCCAAAACATGATGCACTTCATCCATCAAATCATGGGCAATCCCGCGGCCGCGATGCTCCATGTAAGTAGCCAGCGCGTACACATAGGCAACCTTGTTGCCCCGTACAGAACAGTCAAACCAATAGACGGCGGCAAGCACGTTGCCATTTTCTGTCACACAGCGGCAGCGTTCCGGGGAATAGGCTGTGTCAAAAAAGGCTTCCAGAAATTCTCCTGAGTCACCAAATGCTTCCCGCCACAGATCCCACAGTTGGGACATCTGGCTGAAAGCGGGTTTATCAATAGTCATATCCATCCTCCAGTAGGCATGCCCAGCATTTTTCTACCAAATGGTGCGGGTAGTAGCTGAGCTTCGCTTTTCGAAGACCTTCCAGACCCAAATCGTCTTCCCGGTTCAAAAACTGAATCCGGGGATATTTTTCGCGCAGATATCGGGCAAATTCGCAATTGATCACGGCATAGGCACCATCCACATCCTGCCGTGCCTTCTCAAAATGAACATCAAAGGTGTTTTCTGACAGGAGACTGCCGAGGGTAAAGGCCAAAATCTCGTTGCTGTCACGCAGCACAAGTCCTTCCATGCCCAGCGCGGCATAGTGTGCCAGTGCCTTGCTCAAGGCGGCCCGCTCCATATGGTAATCGCCCTGAGGATATTCCCGGAGCCGGTCAGCATACCAGCTTTCTGTCATTTCCATAACAGCGGGAATGTTATCGGCAGACAGAGGCTCCACTGTGTAGTAGGGAAAACAATCCCGAAAACGGTTGTAGTGATTTCGTTTTTTCTGATATTTGCGACCTTTCAGATCTGCAAGGTCATGAATGTCATAAACATAATCATAAGAATCCCGGTCACAGTGGAAACGGAACATGCCGGGATATTCTGCCTCAATATATGCAATATTATCCTGATTCAGACCTGTAATGCGGCAGGGAATGCCACGCGCCTGGGCATCGGCAATGATGGCATCCAGAGCGCATTTCTTGTCGGCATTGCCTGCGGGGAAGGGGTATACAGTCCGGCGGTTGAACTGTGAAAACAGCACCAACTGGCCGCAAACAACCGCATAGCGCTGACGGCCCCAGAGAAATAAATTGGCAAATGAATATTCACAACCCCGCTCTGTGCCATCCAGCAGGTACTGCTGGCAGAGTTCACGGTCCGCGAGGGTCAAAGGTTGAAAATTGATCATGTTTATCACATCCTCGCCGATAGTATACCACAAAAGTTATAGTTTTCAATCTGCGGATTGGCCAAATAAACGGCGATCCAGGCCACGCTTTTTCATGGTAGTGTACAGAATCAGACCTAATGTCAGAAGCACTGCCAGCTCACCGATGGCCACATACAGGGCATTGATCCAGAACCCGCCCCCGATATATACGGCCAGTTCCCATCCGACCAAAAGGGCATTAAAGAAAGCAGGCAGGCATAGTCCTAAAGCAGGAACCCGCCGCGTCAGATACATGCCGCCGGCCGCCAATGCGGTTGCCAAGGTTCCCACCAGTGGGTCCAGGGGTAATGCGCCGCTGTAGGTTAAATTGAACAGAAAACAGCCGGCACTGAGACCGGGGATGGCCGCCGGCGTAAAAAAAGCCAGTACGCACAAGGCCTCCGATGCCCGGAACTGGATAGCCCAGGTAGCGGAACCGGGAATCAGTATGTTTTGCAGGTGGGTCAGTGCGGCATACATGGCACCGATCAGGGCGGCATGTGCCAAATAGGAAGAACGGTTTTTCAAAGGCTTACCTCCAATAAAAAATGGACGCACCGCGTCCATCAAAAAATGGGCGCAATGCGCCCATCTAAAATCCTAGTTTTATTTACCGACAGGATGGTTACGAACTGTCCTATTGAATTGACACAATTATAAACGGTGCCGGGTATTTTGTCAATGCCGTAAATGATCGTTTAGCGGCCTAAGGGCCGAATGCAAAATGCATAATGCAAAATTGTGGTATTTGCTGACGCAAATGATTTAAATAGTCGGCGAAGCCGACACCTTAATTTTGAATTTTGCATTTTGAATTTTGAATTGCG
>JAZRKL010000009.1:0-16405 GCA_045646265.1 Faecousia sp. | reverse complement strand
GATGACCTTCGGCGCTTTCGCAGAGATCCTGCCCGGTGTTGACGGTCTGATCCACATTTCTCAGATCGCTGACAAGCGCATCGAGAAGCCTGAGGATGTTCTGGCTGAGGGTCAGGAAGTTCAGGTCAAGATCACCGATGTTGACGCTGAGAACAAGCGCATCTCCCTGTCCATCCGTGCTCTGCTGGAGACTGCTCCCGTGGCCGAGGCTGAAGAGGAAGCTGAATAATTTGCCCCTACATACCGGGACCGACATTTGCCGGTCCCGGTATTTTGCTATTGCCATTTGGTAATAGCAAAATACCTTAATATACAAGGAGATTGCCTATGGTCAAGCACGTTGTGGTGTATACACTGAAAGAGGGCGTGGATAGGGATGCTGCTGTTGCATTGATCGCATCCAAGCTGGAACCTCTTGTTGGCAACATTCCCGGCTTGCGGCATATGGAAGTGCGCCGCTGCTATGCCGGTGTGGACTATGCACTGTATTCTGAATTCGATTCTGCTGATGATCTGAAAAATTATCAGACCCATCCGCTGCATCTGGAAGCAAAATCACATTTTCATCATCTGATTCAGACGCGTGTTCTGGCAGATTATCAAGTGTAATTATCAAAGGAGAATGACCAATGAAAGCAATTGTAACTGTTGTTGGTAAGGACAGAGTGGGAATCATTGCTGGTGTCTGCGTTGAACTGGCTTCCTACAATGTGAATGTTTTGGATATCAGCCAGACCGTTATGCAGGGTTACTTCACCATGATGATGGCTGTGGATGTAACCGATTGTAAGGTTCCTCTTGTTGAGTTCTGCAAGGTCATGGATGCCAAGGGTCAGGAAATGGGCCTTACCATCCGTGTCCAGCGGGAAGACATTTTCGAAGCCATGCACCGGGTGTGAGGTAACGCTATGCTGAGTCATAAGGATATACTGCAGACCCGTGACATGATCGACAAGCGTCATTTGGATATCCGTACCATCACTATGGGTATTTCTCTGCTGGATTGCATGGATACGGATGTCAATGAATGCGCCCGGAAAATTTATGACAAAATCACCCATAAAGCGGAAAACCTTGTGAAAACCGGTCAGGACATTGAGTGGGAGTTTGGCATTCCCATTGTCAACAAGCGAATCTCCGTAACACCTGTTTCCATTATCGGCAACAGCTGTAATACGGATTCTTATGTCCCGCTGGCGATTGCTTTGGATAAGGCCGCGAAGGAATGTGGCGTTAACTTTATCGGTGGCTTTTCCGCACTGGTTCAGAAAGGCTTTACCAAAGGCGACCGGATTTTGATCGAATCTATCCCGGAAGCGCTGGCGGCCACCGAGCGGGTTTGCTCCAGTGTAAACGTTGGTTCTACCAAGGCCGGTATCAATATGGATGCGGTGGCGCTTATGGGCCGCATAATTAAGAAAACCGCTGAACGCACCGCAGACAATGACGGCCTGGGCTGCGCCAAACTGGTGGTGTTCGCCAATGCAGTGGAGGATAATCCCTTTATGGCGGGTGCCTTCCACGGTGTAGGCGAGCCGGAATGCGTGCTGAACGTGGGCGTTTCCGGTCCCGGTGTTGTATACCACGCACTGCAGGGCGTCAAGGGTCAGCCCTTTGATGTGGTTGCGGAAACGGTTAAAAAGACGGCATTCCGTGTTACCCGTATGGGTCAGATCGTGGGTGTAGAGGCTTCCCAGCGCTTGGGCGTGCCCTTTGGCATCGTGGATCTGAGTCTTGCACCGACACCTGCTGTGGGTGATAGTGTCGCAAGAATTCTGGAGGAAATGGGTCTTGAGGTGTGCGGAACCCATGGCACCACCGCTGCATTGGCACTTCTGAACGATGCTGTCAAGAAGGGCGGCGTGATGGCTTCCAACCATGTGGGCGGCCTTTCAGGTGCGTTTATTCCTGTTTCCGAGGATGAAGGTATGATCGCCGCTGCGGAAAGCGGTGTTCTGACCCTTTCCAAGCTGGAGGCTATGACCTGCGTGTGCTCTGTTGGTCTGGACATGATCGCGGTTCCCGGAGATACTTCCGCAGCAACCATTTCCGCAATTATCGCAGATGAAGCAGCCATCGGTATGATCAATACCAAGACCACCGCCGTTCGTATTATCCCCGCGCCCGGTAAAGTCGTTGGCGATCGGGTGGAAATGGGCGGTCTGCTGGGCAGCGCGCCTGTTATGCCTGTTCATCCGGAATCCGCAGAGGCATTTATTGCCCGTGGGGGCAGAATTCCCGCTCCCATCCAGAGCTTGAAGAACTAAAGAATATGCAGACACTGACTAAGAAAAAGATTATATGGCCGATCATCGGCATTTGTGTGTCGGTGCTCTGCATTGGAATCGTAGTTGCGGTACTTTTGTGGCGAAACGGGTTCTTCACCCCAAGAGAGGAACCCACGGAACCGCTTCAGACGACCCTGCCGACCCAGACGACCCTATTGCCTACGACTGAGGCAACACTGCCGCCTACGGTACCAACAGAGCCGCTGATTACCCCTAACCGCTTCACCCCGGACGACTTTGCCTATGTGGGTGACTACTTAACTTGCGTTACAGAAGATTGCCAGATGGGCATTGATGTTTCCAAATACCAGAGCGCCATTGATTGGCAGCAGGTGAAGGAAGCGGGCTTTTCCTTCGTTATGATCCGTGTGGGTTACCGTGGTTACGGACAAGCCGGAACCATGCGGCCCGATGAAATGGCAAAGAACCATTATCGTGGCGCGAAGGACGCTGGCCTTGAAGTTGGCGCATACTTTTTCTCCCAGGCAATCAATGAGGAAGAGGCCAGAGAAGAGGCGCTGTATGCCCTGGAACTTACCAAGGATTGGGAACTGGATCTTCCCATCGTATACGATTGGGAGTACATAAGCGAAACGGCCAGAACGGCTGAAGTGGATGCGGATACGCTAACTGTCTGCGCCAAGGCTTTCTGTCAGGAGATCACTGACGCGGGAAGAAAAGCCATGATCTACGTCAGCCCATGGTTTGGAAATTTGCATCTGGATCAACTGAATGATTATCCCCAATGGATCGCCCTGTATAAGGATCATATGGACTATAAGCACCGCTTTGATATGTGGCAATACACATGCGAAGGCAGCGTGCCCGGTGTCAAAGGGGAAGTGGATATCAATATTTTCTTCCCGTACTGGGAAGGGGAGGAATGGCCGTCATACCCTGTAGCGGATTACGAGGAACCATAACAGTTCATACAAAAAAGGCGTGGGTAACACGCCTTTTTTTGTGTGAAAAAACCCTCTGACAAAACTTGACAGAATATGCATATTGTGATAATTTATGCCTATGTTTTGTCATTTTGCACAAATGAAATTTAAATTGCAGGAGGCTGTTTGTTATGAATACATACTTGCAAAATGTGCTGCAGCGGGTCAAAAACCGCTATGCCGGTGAGCCTGAGTTTGTTCAGACCGTCGAAGAGGTTTTTGAGTCTTTGGAGTTTGTGATCGATGCCCATCCGGAATACGAAAAGTGTGACCTGCTGGGCCGTATTGTGGAGCCTGAGCGGATGTTTACATTCCGGGTGGTCTGGACGGATGATCAGGGCAATGCCCACACGAATACCGGTTACCGTTGCCAATTCAACGGTGCTTTGGGTCCGTATAAGGGTGGCTTGCGGTTCCGTCCCAGTGTCTACCCCGGTGAGATCAAGTTCCTTGGATTTGAGCAGACCTTTAAGAACGCGCTGACCGGTCTGCCCATCGGCGGTGGTAAGGGTGGCTCTGACTTTGATCCTACCGGCAAATCCGATGCTGAGATCATGCGCTTCTGCCAGAGCTTTATGTCCGCTCTGTACCGTTATATTGGCCCGGATGTAGACGTGCCTGCCGGTGATATCGGTGTGGGCGGCCGTGAGATCGGCTACCTGTTTGGCCAGTACCGGCGTTTGAAGGGCGTGTGGGAAAACGGTGTACTTACCGGTAAGGGTACTACCTATGGTGGCTCGCTCATCCGTCCTGAGGCAACCGGTTATGGTGCCGTGTATTATCTGGAAAATGTTCTGAAGGACCACGGCGAATCCATTGAGGGGAAAACCATTGCAGCCTCCGGCTTCGGCAATGTATGCTGGGGCATTTGCAAGAAGGCAGCCCAGCTTGGCGCGAAGGTCGTGACACTGTCCGGTCCCGACGGTTATATCTATGATCCTGATGGTGTGGCGACCGATGAAAAGATCGACTATCTGCTGACAATGCGCGCCTCCGGAAGAAACCGTGTGCAGGATTACGCGGATAAGTTTGGTGTGGAATTCTATCCCGGTCAGAAGCCCTGGGGCGTTAAGGTCGACATCGCAATGCCTGCCGCAATGCAGAACGATGTGCTGATGGATTCCGCGGAAAAGCTGGTTGCTAATGGTGTGAAATACTATATCGAAGTCGCCAATATGCCTACCAGCAACGATGCGCTTCGTTATTTGCGTAATCAGCCCGGTATGGCTGTCGCGCCTTCCAAGGCTGTAAATGCCGGCGGTGTGGCAGTTTCCGCACTGGAAATGGCGCAGAACTCTGAGCGGCTTGTCTGGACGGCCGAAGAGGTGGACAACCAACTCCGCCGCATTATGAACAACATTTACCGTCAGTGTGTGGATACCGCTGCGGAGTATGGATTGGGTTATGACCTGGTATCCGGTGCCAACATTGCTGGCTTCAAGCGTGTTGCTGAAGCTATGATGGCACAGGGCATCTTCTGATAGAAACAGAAAAGTGGGCCAAGGGCGGCCTCACATAAAGAAAAGGTAGACAACATGGTTCCATGTGTCTACCTTTATCTTACACCTTCAAACAGGAAACCACTACTATAAAGAAATCATCGGTGGATAGGACTATGAGAGCGGAAGATATCAAGAAATACTGCTTGTGCAAGCATAAGGCATATGAAACGCTTCCCTTTGGGGACGTGCCCATATGCTATAAGCTGAACGGTAAAATTTTTGCACAGCTCTATCCATATGAGAAAGATTTTAAGATCACGCTGAAATGTACCGCCCCTGCGGGAGATTTTTACCGACAGCTATATCCCGGCAGGGTAGTGCGGGGATATCATTGTCCGCCGGTGCAGCAACCCTACTGGAATACGGTCTATTTGGAAGATTTTCCAGATGATGAGCTTTTGCATATGATTGACCTTGCTTACGAAACTGTGCTTCATAGCTTTAGCATGAAAACACAGGCAGAAATTATGATTGACCTCTAGAAACATTTTTATCAAAATGCGTTGATTAGAAAAGAGCTGTCCGTACGGACAATGGTATCAAGTTAGTATGTCATCCTGAGCGAACGAAGTGAGTCGAAGGATCCGGTTCTTTTGGATGCGGATTCTTTGACTCCGCTGGCGGCTTTGTAGTGGTATGATTGCCACCGGCAATCATGATATTAGAAGATTCGCTGCGCTCTGCAACACGCTCAGAATGACAGCTTAACTTAATGACATTGCCGGGGTGGGTGGCTCTTTGGTTATTTCTTGGTAATTCTCAGCTTGCTGAGCATTAGGTTGCCGAATTCGGCTTTGCCGTTCACAGTACAGACCTCACCGAAGAGGAACAGACCGAGTGATCCGGTTTCCAGCGGCTTATCCAGCAGGCCGGACAGACCGGCACAGCCAAAAACGATGGCATCTTTATCATCATAAAACGCTTCCATGGTGCTGTAGACCTGTTCGTGGGGCACATAGCGCAGCAGCATCTTTTCATGGACATCCCGGCCGCTTTTGATCGCACCATCCGCCAGGGACAGGTGGGCATTGACATTGCACAGGTCGGAAAGAGTCAGATGCTCAAAATCCGTTTCCGCAAGGCCCAGTATTTTCCGCTTTTCAGCAAGGAAGGCGGCGGCATCCATGCCGTTGATGGTCAGAATGGTGCGTGGGTCAGCGGTGGTGAGGGTGCATTCTTCCAGAATGTCAGTGTGAATGCACTGGGTGACGGCCTCAAAATGGTAGCGGTCATCGGTAATCAGCAGCAGAGCAACCTCGTCGCCGCCGGTGAGCAGAGCCTTGCGCCCGGTAGCTCCGTCAATGGCGGCGCCGCCGCCCACCATGGGACAGCAGAGAATCTGCTGCAGTTGGGCCAGAAAAGCGTTTTCTCCGCCGGCATTGCCGAACAGTACAACAGCCGCATGGATGGGCCGGGTGGCGGTCTTAACTTCGGCAAGGACAGCTTCGTAAGAACCGGTTAGAACGATGCCTTCCAGTTCCTTGGGATATATAACGATCTGCTTCTTGGTATTGTCACAGATGCCGGCAAGGCCTAAGCTGGCACAGCCGAAACCCTTTGCAAGATACCAGGCACCTGTAGTGGTAAAGCACAATGTGTTCATAATTTCCTCCTGTGTGAGCTTTTTCTAATCATAGCACAAATAGACAAAAGGTGCAATATTCCCTAAAGAGAAGCAATGATAAATATTGCATTGCGGGAAAGATAAGAAGCAGTAAATCTCCATAATCATTGTCAAAATCTGGGTATAATATATGATGATTTTTGGTCATTTTACTCCTTGAAAGTGATGCGCCGGAGTGCTAGAATACGGCGGGCCGAGATGTGGTGTGGGAAACCGGATTTCGGCAATCAATATGATTAAAGAAGGCGTATAAAATGGAAACCTATCTGATCTGCCTGGCGGTTGCGCTGATCGGCGGATTGCTTCTCTCCCGACTCACAAAACTACTGAATTTGCCCGCAGTGACCGCATATCTGGTTGCGGGTCTGCTGCTTGGACCTTTCTGCATCGGCCGTATCGGATTGAGCGGTCTTGGCTTCAATTCCTTGGAGCAGGTGGAGGGTATGAACATCATTACCCAGACCGCTCTTGGCTTCATTGCCTTTACCATCGGTAACGAGTTCCGTCTGCGGCAGCTGAAGGCTATGGGCCGCAGCGCCATCATCATCGGTATTCTGCAGGCGGTGATTACCACTATCGTGGTAGATATCATTCTGATCTGTCTGCACCTGGTATTCCCCAATGTGATCTCTCTGCCCTGCGCCATCACTTTGGGTGCCATCGCTTCCGCTACCGCACCTGCTGCCACGCTGATGGTCGTGCGCCAGTACAAGGCTGACGGCCCGCTGACAAAGCTGCTGCTTTTGGTGGTCGCCATTGATGACGCGGTGGGTCTGCTGCTGTTCTCCGCATCTTTCGGTATTGCATCCGCACTTGCTCACGGACAGGTCAGCATTACCGCTGTGGTGCTGGAGCCGATTCTGGAGATCGTGCTGTCTTTAGGCCTCGGTGCCGCGATGGGCTGGCTTCTTAACTGGGTGGAGCAGTTCTTCCATTCCCGCAGTAAGCGTATGACCATTTCCGTTGCGTTTGTATTGCTGACCGTGGGTATGAGCATGATAAAATTCCGGATCGGCGGTGTTCATTTCGGATTCTCCCTGCTGCTGGTGTGTATGATGACCGGCACCGTGTTCTGCAATATCTGCGATTACTCCGAAGAACTGATGGCCCGTATCGAAAGCTGGACCGTGCCTGTGAATGTGCTGTTTTTCGTGATCTCCGGCGCGGAGCTGGATCTGCAGATCCTGGCTAACCCCGTGACCATTCTGGTGGGTGTGATCTACATCATTGTCCGTTCTCTGGGTAAGTATTACGGCGCAGCGATCAGCTGCCGTTTGACCAGACAATCCAAGCTGGTAACGGATAATTTGGGCATCACTTTGCTGCCCCAGGCCGGTGTGGCCCTGGGTATGGCACTGACCGCTGCCAGCCTGCCCGATGGCGCACTGGCAAGAAATGTGGTGCTGTTTGCTGTACTGGTTTATGAGCTGGTAGGCCCCGCACTGACCAAGCGTTCTCTGCTGGCTGTGGGCGAAATCAAACCCGAAGAGCGCAAGAGCGCAAGAACGCCCAACAAACAATAAAACAGAAAGCAACCGTTTTTATAACGGTTGCTTTTGTTTACAATGCCGGGTATGTTTTGCCTGATACTGGAGATACTTTTTCCAAGAGGTGGTAAAAATGGTAAAAGGAATTTCCCGGCAGGTGATCGTAGTCCACTCGCCGGATCAGAAGCTGTTTGAGCAGGCGATCTTCATTATTAAGGAGGATGCTGTTGGTGAAGCCGGTGTCACAGATGAAGCACTTTTGAAGGAAGCGGACCGTCTGATCAAAAGCGGAAGCGGAAAGAAACGAAAACTGATTTTCTACGGCCCTTTGTGGGCAGCTCTGGGTGCGGCTGTTACCGGTATAGTCTGGGGATTGACGGTGCTGTTTTAGCTTGCGTATTGTGGCGATTTGTGGTATAATCTCTCCGTTCAGGAGGTGATACCATGAAGCTTGGTAACTACGCAATTGAAAATCCTTTGGTGCTGGGGCCTATGGCCGGTGTTACCGATTGGGCGTTCCGCACGGTTTGCGCCAGGCTGGGAGCCAATATTACAGTTACGGAAATGGTATCTTCCCGGGCGCTGGTATATAAGGATAAGAAAAGCGCTGCGTTGCTGAAAAAGACACCGGTGGGTCTGTGCGGCGCACAAATTTTTGGTAACGACCCCGAAATCATGGCGCAGGGCGCGGTGCTTGCGCTGGAGATCTCCGGCTGTGATTTTCTGGATATCAATATGGGCTGCCCCATGCCCAAAATTGCCAACTCCGGTGACGGCTGCGGCCTGATGCGCACACCCGATCTGGCAGAGGACATTGTAAAGGCAGTCAAACAGGCAGTGGATGTGCCGGTGACGGTGAAATGTCGTCTGGGTTGGGACAAAGGCAGTATCAATGTATTGGACTTTACCAAACGGATGGAACAGGCCGGCGCGGACATGATTACCGTTCATGGCAGAACCCGCAGTATGCTCTATTCCGGCGTGGCGGATTGGGATATGATCCGCAAGGTCAAGGAGCAGCTTTCTGTTCCCGTCATTGCCAACGGCGATATCGTATCTGCGGAAACGGCCCTGCGGTGCCAAAAATGGACCGGCGCTGACGGTCTTATGATCGGCAGAGCAACCTTCGGCGATCCGTGGATTTTCGCGCAGGTCAGCGCAGCTATGGCAGGAGAGGATATCCCGGAGCGGCCTTGCCTGGCCGACAGGGTGGATGTGGCGCTGGAGCAGTTCCGGCTTGCTTTTGAAGACAAGGGCGAGCATATTGCCTGTTTGGAGGCCAGAAAGCATTTTGCATGGTATCTGCGAGGGGTATCCCACAGCAGCTATTATAAGGCTCAGATCTCATCCATTTCCTGCATGGATGATATTTTTGCCATTGCAAAGGGCATCAAGAATGATTTGAAATGAATAATTTAATCCACTGCTTTGCATCCTAACCAACGAGGTGAGAGTGTGAAGCGGTGGATTTCTTTTTTGCTGATATTGACGTTGCTGCCGGTGCTGCCGGTACAGGCAGATACCATCAAATGGGTGGATTTCGGTGTGCCCTATGAATCACTGAAGTATGCCATGGATACGGATATTGCGACCTTTGAACAGGAAAAGCATATTTCCATGGTGGATATTCTGACTCTGGCAGCCTGCCGTACCGGCGGGAAATGCGGCCTTGCAGCTGTAAAAAAAGCCGCAGCCGATCTGAAAGGGGATAAGGGGCCGGAGGAATTGCTGGACGGCACCTACAAGTATTACAGTTACTACCGGGAAGCTTACGGCGCTGTTTTGGGTGGCCTTCTCGGTACTTTTGAAATTGAGAAAGATGGGCAGTGGCAGCAGTTTTACGGTTTGAAAGCGTTTTCGCCCATTGCCGCAGGGTATGGTTACAGCCACAGCGATGATTTTGGGGTCAGCCGCAGCTTTGGCTTTAAACGCAAGCACCTGGGACACGACATGATGGGATCCCAGGGAACACCTATTGTGGCTGTGGAAGGCGGTGTGGTGGAAGCCATGGGATGGAACAGGTATGGCGGCTGGCGCATCGGTATCCGGTCTTTTGACGCCAAACGCTACTATTATTATGCGCATCTGCAAAAGGACCATCCTTTTGCGGAGGGATTGCAGGTTGGCAATGTGGTAGATGCCGGAGATGTGATTGGTTTTATGGGCAGGACCGGCTACTCCGACAAGGAGAATGTCAATAATATTGAAACTGTGCATCTGCATTTTGGTATGCAGCTGGTGTTTGACGAAAGCCAGAAAGAGTGCCTTTCGGAGATATGGATTGATGTCTATGACATCGTAAGGCTTTTGAACCAGCACCGCAGCTCGGTGAAGAAAACCAAAGACGGCTGGCAAAGGGTGTACCCATATAGGGATCTGGATGTTGCTGAATTCAGAGGATAAATGATCGTTTAGCGTTGCAGCGATGCTGCACAATTGAAAATTGAAAGTTGAAAATTGAAAATTAAGGTGTCGGCTTCGCCGACTATTTAAATCATTTGCGTCAGCAAATACCACAATTTTGCATTATGCATTTTGCATTTTGCATTCGGCCCTTAGGCCGCTAAACGATCATTTACAAAAACTGCGGCTTTGTTGCGGAAAAATTTGGCAATCCTGCTTTGCAATACCATTTGACAAACTGCAGAATTTATCATATAATATCAAAAATATGGTTTTTAGAAAGGGGGCCCGATTATGAGCAGCGCCAGCAAACCCAAGTCCATTGCTTGTCCTATGGGGGCCGTTGTTTCCTCTTCTATGCAAGAAGTGTTGTCTTCTTTTGATACGGACCGCTATTCTCTTTTTCCCGGTTTTTGCGATGTGCATGTGCATTTTCGTGAGCCGGGTTTTTCTTATAAAGAGACCATGAAGACCGGTTCTCTGGCAGCGGCAGCCGGTGGCTATACCCACGTCTGCACCATGCCTAACCTGAATCCGGTGCCGGACAGCGTGGAACATTTGCAGATCCAATTGGAAGCGATCCGAAAGGATGCCTGCATCCATGTGTATCCCTACGGTGCCATCACGGTAGGGGAGCAGGGGGAAACCATGGCTGATCTGGAGGGTATGGCTGCCAATGTGATCGGTTTTTCCGATGACGGCAAGGGTGTCCAGAGTGATGATATGATGCGTCAGGCCATGCTTCGGGCCAAGGCTCTGGGGAAAATGATCGTTGCTCACTGCGAGGTCAACGACCTGCTCCGTGGCGGCTATATCCATGACGGTGAATATGCCAAGGCCCACGGGCACCGGGGTATCTGCTCCGAAAGCGAATGGAAGCAGATCGAGCGTGACGTGAAGCTGGTAAAGGAAACCGGCTGCAAGTACCATGTGTGCCACATTTCCACAAAGGAAAGCGTGGAGCTGATCCGCAAGGCCAAGGCAGAAGGCATTGATGTGACCTGTGAAACCGGCCCTCACTACCTGGTGATGGATGATATGGATCTGCAGGAAAACGGAAGGTTCAAGATGAATCCGCCCCTGCGCTCCAAGGAAGATAAAGAGGCACTGGTGCAGGGTATCATTGATGGAACCATCGATATGATCGCTACTGACCATGCGCCACACAGCGCGGAGGAAAAGTCCAAGGGTCTTGAAAAGAGCGCCTTCGGTGTGGTAGGCATTGAAACGGCTTTCCCGGTGATGTATACCTACTTTGTCAAACCCGGTATCATCACCATGGAGCGGCTGAAAGAGCTGCTTGTTACCAACGCAAGAGAGCGTTTTGGTATCCCGCTGGACGATTGCTGGAGCCTGTGGGATTTGAACGCGGAATATGCGGTAGACCCCGCCAATTTCCAATCCATGGGCAAGGCGACACCTTTTGAGGGTTGGAAATTGTTTGGTAAGTGTATGTTGACCGTTTGCGACGGCACGGTCGTTTACAGAAATATTCAGTTGCAGGAGGAAGTAGAAAATGGCTAAGAGAAGAGATTTGAAGAAGATTTTGATCATCGGTTCCGGTCCTATCGTCATTGGACAGGCTGCTGAATTTGACTACGCAGGCACCCAGGCATGTCTGGCCCTGAAGGAAGAGGGTTACGAGGTCGTTCTGTGTAACTCCAACCCCGCTACCATTATGACCGACACTACCATTGCCGACAAGGTCTACATGGAGCCGCTGACTCTGGAATATATCGCAAAGATTATCCGTTACGAGCGTCCCGACGCCATCGTTCCCGGTATCGGCGGCCAGACCGGCCTGAACCTGGCTATGCAGCTGGAGAAGAAGGGCGTTCTGAAGGAGTGCCGTGTGGAACTGCTGGGCACCAGCAGCGAGTCCATCGAGCGGGCAGAAGACCGTGAGATGTTCAAGGAGCTGTGCCAGTCCATTGGTGAGCCGACCATTCCTTCCGAAATCACCTACTCCATTGAGGAAGCCAAGGAAGCCGCCAAGCGCATTGGCTATCCTGTTGTTCTGCGTCCCGCTTTCACTCTGGGCGGTACCGGCGGCGGTTTTGCCTACAGTGAGGAAGAGCTGATCGAAGTAGGTCTGAACGCTTTCAAATTGTCTCCCGTACACCAGGTTCTGATCGAAAAGAGCGTCAAGGGCTACAAAGAGATTGAATTTGAGGTCATGCGTGACTCTGCTGACCATGCCATTACCATCTGCGGTATGGAAAACATTGACCCTGTCGGCGTTCACACCGGTGACAGTCTGGTTGTCGCGCCTATCATGACTCTTTCCGAGCACGACATGAAGATGCTCAACGATTCTGCTATCAAGATCATCCGGGAGCTGAAGATTGAGGGCGGCTGCAATGTGCAGTTCGCGCTGAATCCCAACTCCAGCGAATACTACCTCATTGAGGTCAACCCCAGAGTTTCCCGCTCTTCCGCTCTTGCTTCCAAGGCTTCCGGTTATCCCATTGCCCGGGTAACCGCTAAGATCGCGGTAGGCATGGAGCTGAGCGAGATCGCCATTGCCAACACCAACGCTTCCTTTGAGCCGAAGCTGGATTATGTGATCGCCAAGCTGCCCCGTTTCCCCTTCGATAAGTTTGCCTCCGCGGCCAACACTCTGGGTACCCAGATGAAGGCCACCGGTGAAGTTATGGGTATCGGTTCCAATCTGGAAGAGTGCCTGCTGAAGGGCGTTCGCTCCCTGGAGATCGGTGTTTGCCACTTCCATATGCCTAAGTTTGATCATATGGCGACGGAAGAACTGCTGGATTACATCAAGCAGTTCCGTGATGATAACATGTTCGCCATCGCTGAACTGATGCGCCGTGGTGTCAGTGTGGAGATGATCCACGAGATCACCCAGATCACCGCATATTTCCTGGAAGCTGTGGAGCGTATCGTGGCTATGGAAGCGGAGCTGAAGGCCAATGTTGGCAATGAGGAAGTTCTGCGCAAGGCCAAGAAGATGGGCTTTGGAGATAAGTTCATCGGCAAACTGTGGAACATGAAGGAAATCGATGTGTACTACTTCCGTAAGGAACGTAACATCGTGCCCGTATTCAAGATGGTGGATACCTGCCACACCGGCGCCTATATTCCTTACTTCTACTCTTCCTACTCCGACGAGAACGCATCCGTACTGACCGATAAGAAGAAAATCGTTGTGCTGGGCGCAGGCCCCATCCGTATCGGCCAGGGTGTTGAGTTTGACTACTCCACCGTTCACGCCGTTACTACCATTAAGAATTCCGGTTACGAGGCTATTATCATTAACAATAACCCCGAAACCGTTTCTACTGACTATACCACCGCGGATAAGCTGTACTTCGAGCCCCTGACTCCCGAAGATGTGATGAGCATCATCGACTTCGAAAAGCCTGTGGGTGTTATTGCTTCCCTGGGCGGCCAGACCGCCATCAATCTGGCTCAGCCGCTGACCGACCGTGGTGTTAAGATCATCGGTACCGATTGTGAAGCCATTGACCGGGCAGAAGACCGTCATGCCTTCGAGGCGCTGCTGCGCAAGCTGAACATTCCTCAGCCCAAGGGCAAGGCTGTGACCAAGATCGAAGACGGCATTGCTGCCGCCAAGGAGATCGGTTATCCTGTTCTGGTGCGTCCCAGCTTCGTTCTGGGCGGCCGTGCTATGCAGATCGTTGCCAACGAGAAGCAGCTGCGTAACTACCTGCGCACCGCCGTTGAGATCGATGAGGACAAGCCTGTTCTGGTTGACAAGTATATTCAGGGTAAGGAAGTGGAAATCGACGCCATCTGCGATGGCCGTGATGTGTTCGTTCCCGGCATTATGGAACTGGTTGAGCGTACCGGTGTTCACTCCGGCGACTCTATGAGTGTCTATCCCACCTTCTCCATCAGCAACAAGGTCAAGGGGATTATTCTGCAGTATGCCAAGAAGCTGGGCATGGGCATCGGCATCGTTGGCCTGTTCAATATCCAGTTCATCGTTGACAAGGATGACAATGTGTTCATCATCGAGGTCAACCCCCGCTCCTCCCGTACCGTGCCGTTCCTTTCCAAGGCTACCGGCTACTCTCTGGCTGACATCGCCACCGAAGTTATTCTGGGCAAGAGCCTGAAGGAGCAGGGCATCTTCGACATCTATCCCGAAGAGAAGAAACGCTGGTATGTCAAGGCTCCTGTGTTCTCCTTCAACAAGCTCCGTGGTCTGGATGCTTACCTGTCTCCTGAGATGAAGTCCACCGGCGAAGCCATCGGCTACGATGATAAGCTGAACCGCGCACTGTATAAGTCCCTGCAGGCTGCCGGTATGCATCTGCAGAACTACGGCACCGTGTTGGCTACCATTGCCGATAAGGATAAGGAAGAGGCTCTGCCGCTGATCCGCCGGTTCTATAACCTGGGCTTCAATATCGAAGCCACCGTCGGCACCGCGATGTTCCTCAAGAGCAACGGTATCCGTACCCATGCGCTGACCAAGATCAGCGACGGCAGCGAGGAGATCCCCAACGCACTGCGCCAGGGTCATATCGCCTATGTTATCAACACCAAGGATCCCAGCGCCAGCGAGGCTGACGGTCACCAGATCCGTCAGATCTCTTCTGAGAACAATGTGACCCTGTTCACTTCTCTGGATACCGTCAGCGTTTTGCTGGATGTTCTGGAAGAAACCACTCTGACCGTCTCTACCATTGATGCTTAAGGAGCTGCCATGAAACAGAGTATCTTTGAGATCATTGAAAATAAAATGCTGGTTCCCCAGGTTTATCGTATGAAGCTTCGTGGCGACACCTCTGCCATTACCGCACCGGGCCAGTTCGTGAATATTCAGCTGGACGGTCTGTTCCTGCGCCGTCCCATTTCCGTGTGCGATGTTCAGGGCGATGTGCTGACCATCATTTATAAGGTGGTTGGCAAGGGCACGGAAGCCATGAGCAGGATGGAAAGCGGCAAGCTGGATATCTTGACCGGTCTGGGCAACGGCTACGATCTGACAGCGGCAGGGGAGAAGCCTGTTCTCTTAGGCGGCGGTGTGGGTGTACCTCCCATGTACCTGCTGGCAAAGCGCCTTGTGGCGGCAGGGAAGACCCCCACTGTGATCCTTGGCTTTAACAAGCAAAGTGAAATCTTCTATGAAGAAGAATTTAAGGCCCTTGGCTGCCAGGTCTATGTGACCACCGTCGACGGCAGCTACGGCATTAAGGGGTTTGTTACCGACGCACTGAAGGAAGTGGAATATACCCACTTCTTTACCTGCGGCCCGGAGCCGATGCTCAAGGCTGTGTATAGAGCAACCAACACCTCCGGCCAGATGAGCTTTGAAGAGCGGATGGGCTGCGGCTTCGGCGCCTGCATGGGCTGCTCCTGCCAGACCCTTACCGCCTACAAGCGCATCTGTAAGGATGGCCCTGTTATGTGGAAGGAGGAGATCAAATGGGACGTTTAAGCGTAAATCTTTGCGGTATTGAACTATCCAATCCCGTGATCCCCGCTTCCGGTACATTTGGCTACGGCTACGAATTCGCGGAGCTGTACGATATCAACTGCCTTGGTACTTTCTCTTTCAAGGGCACTACCAAGGATGCCCGTTTTGGCAATCCCACGCCCAGAATCGCCGAATGCACCGCCGGCATGATCAATGCCGTTGGCCTGCAGAATCCCGGTGTGGAGAAGGTCATCAGCCATGAGCTGCCGGAACTGAAAAAGGTTTTTCACAAGCCGGTTATGGCGAATGTTTCCGGTTTCTCCGTTGAGGATTATGCCTATACTTGTGAAAAACTTGACAAGGAAGAGCAGGTGGGCTGGCTGGAAGTGAACGTTAGCTGCCCCAATGTTCACGGCGGCGGTATGAGCTTCGGCACCCAGCCGGAAGCCGCTGCGGAAGTGACCCGGGCCGTTAAGGCCGTGACCACTAAGCCTGTGATCATTAAGCTTTCTCCCAATGTCACCGACATTGTTTCCATCGCCAAGGCCTGTGAAGAAGCAGGTGCTGACGGCATCAGCCTGATCAACACACTTCTCGGCATGCGCATCAACCTGAAGACCCGCACCCCCGTCATTGCCAACAAGATGGGCGGCTTCTCCGGTCCTGCCATTTTCCCCGTGGCTGTCCGGATGGTCTATCAGGTTGCCAACGCTGTGAAAATCCCCGTGTCACCATGTAAAGGTTACCGTA
>JAZRKL010000008.1:0-10470 GCA_045646265.1 Faecousia sp. | reverse complement strand
GGAAGGCGCAGCGTGTGCAGCGGTCAAAATTTCGTGAGCGGACAGCGAACAAGAAATTTTGGGTACCGCAAACGGACATGGGAAGTAACGATTAGTACCGCACTGTGCACGCATTGGCTGCGGGCACTGCCCGCATAAACGATCATTTAGCGGTGCAGGGAAGACTGCCTGGGGTGAAAGAAATGAATCTGTTCTTGCAAAATAGGCGGATTTGTTTTGGTAAATTCTGCTGACGATGATTAAAAATGAAATTCATTATTTGTGGACTTGCATATTTTGCAAAAATAAAGCATATACTACTTGCATTTGAAAGACAGATTTGCTACAATGGGCGCATATTTTTTGTAAGATAACTGCGCGCTTATGCGCACAATTGCCTAAAACGCATGTCATTCTGAGGAGCAACGCGACGAAGAATCCCCGGAGGATGGTAGACCGGAGATCCTTCGCTTCGCTCAGGATGACAGGGGGATACGGATTCTTCGACTCCGCCTGCGGCTCCGCTCAGAATGACAGAGGAAGAACGATACCGGGCGGGTCCGGGAAGCAACGATTCGTAGAAGTCTCGGTGCGAAAGGGCAGCGGCCACTGGCCGCCGCTCAGGATGACAGGGGTTTTAAGAGGGTGCGGTTGGCGGGCGATTCGTGAATCGCCCCTACAAGATCATCGCCGGAGGCAATACATCAACTTTGAACTTTCAATTTTCAATTCAACTGCAGACCGCAGGCGGTCCTATATGAAATTTCATGATCTGGGGGTTTTTTTATGAGTTATGTGGATGAAGTCAAGCAGCGTGTGGCGCAGCAGAATCTGGCGCAGCCGGAATTTTTGCAGGCTGTGGAGGAGGTTCTGGAATCCATTCGCCCCGTGGTAGACCGCAACGAGGCCGCCTACCGCCGGGATGCCATCCTGGAACGGATCACCACCTCCGAACGCAATATCGTGTTCAGCGTTCCATGGCTGGATGACAACGGCAACGTGCAGCTCAACCGTGGCTACCGCATCCAGTTCAACGGCGCCATCGGCCCCTACAAGGGCGGTCTGCGTTTCCATCCCACCGTTAATTTGAGCGTTATGAAGTTTTTGGCCTTCGAGCAGATCTTCAAGAACTCCCTCACCGGCCTGCCCATGGGCGGCGCCAAGGGCGGCTCCGACTTTGACCCCAAGGGTAAGTCCGACCGGGAGATCATGCGCTTCTGCCAGAGCTTCATGATGGAGCTGAACCGCTACATCGGCGCTGACCGTGACGTGCCTGCCGGTGACATCGGCGTGGGCGCACGGGAGATCGGTTACATGTTCGGCTACTACAAGAAGCTCCGGGGCGAGTACGAAAGCGGCGTCCTCACCGGTAAGGGCCTTAGCTACGGCGGTTCCAAGGCAAGGCGGGAAGCCACCGGCTACGGCGTGCTGTATCTGACCGACGAGATGCTGCGCCATCACGGAAAGGATTTGAAGGGCATGTCCGTTGCCGTGTCCGGCGCGGGCAACGTGGCCATCTACGCCATCGAGAAGGCATGGTCTCTGGGCGCGAAGCCCGTCACCTGCTCCGATTCCTCCGGCTGGGTGGAAGACCCCGACGGCATCGATGTGGCGCTGCTGAAGGATATCAAGGAAGTCAGAAGAGCAAGACTTACCGAGTACGTGAAGGAGCGGCCCAATGCGGTCTATCACCCGGGCAAGGGTGTGTGGCGCGTCAAGTGCGACGTGGCGCTGCCCTGCGCGACCCAGAATGAGCTGGACCTGCAGGATGCCCAGGCGCTGGTGGAGAATGGCTGCATCGCTGTGGTGGAGGGTGCCAACATGCCCTGTTCCAGAGAGGCGACCAAGTATCTGCAGCGCAGCGGTGTGCTGTTCTGCCCCGGCAAGGCCGCCAACGCAGGCGGTGTGGCTACCTCCGGTCTGGAAATGAGCCAGAACTCCCGCCGCATGAACTGGTCCTTTGAAGAGGTGGACGCGCGGCTCAAGCACATCATGGTGGATATTTTCCACAACGTGGCCGCTGCTGCCAAGGAGTATGGCATGGAGGGCGATTATGTGGCCGGTGCCAACATCGCGGGATTTTTAAAGGTGGCCGATGCCATGCAGCATCAGGGCATCGTGTAAATGCAAAATGCAAAATTATGGGGACGCTCGGTGGAGCGTCCCTTTTGTCATTCTGAGGAGCAACGCGACGAAGAATCCCCGGAGGATGGTAGACCGGAGATCCTTCGCTTCGCTCAGGATGACAAATTGTGGGGAGGTCCTTCGCCTTTAGCTCAGGATGACAGGGGTCTTAAGCGGGTGCGGTTGGCGGGCGATTCGTGAATCGCCCCTACAAGATCATCGCCGGAGGCGATACATCAATTTCAATTATCAATTTTCAATTGCGCGGCCTGCGGCCGCGGTGACCCGCTGAGATTCGTTTGCATTTTTGCCTTTGGCAAAAATTATTGTTCGCCTCCGTCAAGCCGTCGGCGGCGGCGCTCGTCCGCGCCGCATTTCATCTTTCGAATCTCTCCAGCGGGTCACCAAAAAAAGAAAACCACCCCATAGGGGTGGTTCTTTTTTTGGTGACCCGCTGGAGATTCGAACTCCAGACCCATTGCTTAAAAGGCAATTGCTCTGCCAACTGAGCTAGCGGGTCAAATTGGCTGGGATGGCAGGATTTGAACCTACGAATGCCAGAGTCAAAGTCTGGTGCCTTACCGCTTGGCGACATCCCAATGTAGGCCCAGAATTGGACACACAGGGCATTGTATCACAGGTTTTGGAAAAAATCAATAGAAAATTTTCGACAGTGTGCGGTAAAGGAGCGTTTAGGTTCGCAGTAACGAACAACGCATGTCATTCTGAGGAACAACGCGACGAAGAATCCGTTTTTTTGGGTGCGGATTCTTCGACTCCGCTATCGCTCCGCTCAGAATGACACGGAAACTTGGTAGGCGGTGCGCTAAATGCGCGTTTGGCGCACCATCGATGTGTCATCCTGAGCGTAAGCGAAGGATCTCCGGAGCAACGATAGACCGGAGATTCTTCGGCCTAAAGGCCTCAGAATGACAGACATGGAACGACACCGAGCGGCGGCTCGCCGCTAAAGGATTATTTACTGCAAACGGGAGGTAAAAGCCACGGCGCGGCCAAGAATGGTGATGGCGTTCATTTCCTCGCCCCAGAAGATTCGGGGGGCATACTTGGGGTTTTCCGGCTGCAGGCACAGACTGTCTTCATAGATGCGGATGCGTTTTAAGGTCGCTTCCCCGTCGATGAGCACCGCGGCGATCTGGCCGTTTTCCACCTGCTCCTGCCGGCGGATGTAGACGATGTCACCGGGGAAAATCCGGGCGCCGATCATGCTGTCGCCCTTGCAGACCAGTGCGAAATCCGCCTTGATGTCCTCGGGCAGGCTGGTGTAGCCTTCGATATGCTCCTGGGCCAGAATCGGCGCGCCGCAGGCGATGGTGCCCAGAATCGGCACCTTGCCCATGTCGGGCATGGGCGACAGACCCATGAGCTGGGGGATCGGCACGTGGAACAGCGCACTCAGCTGCTCCAGCTTGGACTGGCTCAGATCCACCTTGCCCGCTTCGATCTTGGCGATGGAGCTGCGGTCTTTATACCCCAGCTTCGCTGCCAGCGCTTCCTGCGACATTCCCTGTTTCTCCCGCAGGGTACGGATAATTTCACCGGTTTGCATGTTTTTGCCCCCGTTTTCTCTCTATATGTTGCCAGTATACCACGAAAGTGAATTAAAGTCAACACTTTTTGGGAAAAGTTGACAAATATTCACTGATGTGATATACTTCGGGGCGTAAACAGAGAGTTCATGGCGGACAGGCGACAGCTTCCGCCAATATATTTGGGAGGGGTGTGAATTTAATTCACGGTTACGCAAGAAGGGAGATCCCGGAGCATCCGGTGATTCAGGCAATGGAACGGTTTGGGGAGTATCCGTATCGCAGAAAGCGGAATCCTCCCGGCTGCTATCGCAGCCACCCCCCTTTAGGCAAGGGGGGCTTTGAGGAAGTACAGGGAAAGGAGTGAGCAGTGGAAGGAAGAGGTCAATTTACATTTTACAGGAGCTATTATGAGGCCCTTGGGAAGCTGCCCAAAAGTCTGCGGCTGAAAGCACTGGAAGCGGTCATCGGCTACGCCTTGGATGGAACTGAGCCGGAGGGACTGAACAATGTGCAGATGATGGCATTTCTGCTGATCAGACCAACGCTGGACGCGGGCAGAAAAATGGCCGCCGGCGGAAAAAAAGGAAAGCCTGGCAAAAGGTCAGCCAAAGGTAGGCAAAAGGAGAGCGAGAAAGAGGAAGAGAATGAGATGGAGAATGAGAATGAGAATGAGATAGAGACAGAGACAGAGGACGAAGGTCTGCCGGAGGGGTTTTGTGAATTTTGGGATTTGTATCCGGTGAAGCTGGGCAGGGACAAGGCTCTGTCCGTTTGGCTCCGGTGCAGACCGGACACCAAGGCCGCCTGCGACGGCGTCAAAAAGTGGCTGCAGACCAAACAGTGGAACAAGGACAACGGGCGGTTCATCCCCAGAGCCGCCAGATTTCTGGAGGAACGGCACTACGAGCATCTGCCCGGGGATCATATCCCGCCGGGGGCATCCGGTGTGCTGGGTCAGGCCGAATTGGAGGCCATAAAAAGTATTATGGGGAGATAAATGAGCGTTATATTCGTAAGCACCCCCAGGTATGTCATTCTGAGCGAGCGCAGCGAGTCGAAGAATCTACGCATTTTAGCAGTGTTTCGGTGCGAAGATCCTTCGACGACCTTTCACTCCGCTCAGGATGACAGGTGCAGTGGTGGCCAGTAAGATAAACGATCATTTATCTGCGCACCTACCCAATACGCATGTCATTCTGAGGAGCGAAGCGACGAAGAATCTCCGGTCTATCGTTGCTCCGGAGATCCTTCGCTTACGCTCAGGATGACACATCGATGGCGCGATAAGTGATCCTTGACACACAGAAAGAAGGGCGGAGCTGCCGCCTGTAAGGACACGGAATTTGGATTTAGGAGGAAGAACAATGGATACAAGATGTGAGATGGCCGCCGGGCGGCCCTGCAAGACCTGCCGCAGAACCCAGTGCGAGGAAATGAACTGCGGCCGGTGGCAGATGTGGTTTCTGGAAAGCTGGGCGGCGGTGAACCGCTACGCTTGGGCCCAGATGGATGAGCTGGGCCGGCAGGAGCCAAAGGGGTTTGTGGTGGCACTGCCCCATGAAGTGAAAAGTCCCTGCATCGGGTGCATGTGCGAAAAGTGGTGCGACACCCCCTGCAGTTTACGGATCAAATGGTGGGACGCCCGGATCGGGCGCATGAGAAGGGGGAACAGCCATGGAGCGAGATGAGGTGGTCAAGGCCTTGCGGAAGCTGGAGATCATGCGCGCTCAGGTGGCCCGGATGGACGCGGCGCTGGCGCAGCTTACCCAGTGCGAGAGAGAAATTATCGATAATATGTACATAAAGCCGGTGCCGAGAGTGGCAGATAAAATATGCGAAATGTTCGATATTGAGGTGGCTGCGGTATACAGAAGACGGAATAAGGCATTGAAAAAGTTGGCAATTTCCTTGGCCTAGGTGCGATAAAAAAGCGATAAGATTTCCACTTGGAAAGCCGGTAAAATAGACACAGACAAGAGGCGTGAGCGTTTGGCACAGCAGTTTCCAAGTTTCCGTGTCATTCTGAGGAGCAACGCGACGAAGGATCTCCGGACAGTGATAGGGCGGAGATTCTTCGACTCCGCTGCACTTTGTGCAGCTCCGCTCAGAATGACAGAGGAAGAACGATACCGTGCAAAGCAAGGCAAGAACGAATAGTAGAAGTCTGTCGTGCGAATTGGGTGCGGCGGCTCGCCGCGAAACGATCTTTTTCAGGAGAAAGGACAAGCTATGGCATTATCGGGAAGTGTGGTGGTGAAGGCCACCACGCAGAATAATTTGATATTTTCCTGGGCGGCAGTCCAGAGCACGGCTCAGAACTGCTCCACCGTGTCCTGGCAGTTACTGCTGGAAGCGAAGCAGTACGGCCAGATCATCGCCACCCCCGGCTCCCCCTGGTCCGTGACCATCGACGGCAAAACCGTTACGGGAACCACCAGCCTTGCCATCGGCAACAGCCAGACCAAGGTGCTCTCTTCGGGACAGGTGAAGCTGGAGCACGATACGCTGGGAGAGAGAAGCTTTGACTTCGCCTTTTCCCAGGAGTTCTGGATCACCTTCGACGGGGAATACATACCGGTGGTGTCCGGTGCCGGTTCTGCGGTCCTTGACACCATCCCAAGAGCCAGTCAGCCTACCCTCAGCGCCGAAGCCGTGGCTCTGGGCGAGAGCCTGACCATATACACCAACGGGGTTTCCTCCTTTACCCACACCCTGGAATACAGCTTCGGAACTGTTTCCGGTGTTGTTGCCCGGGGTGTGGGAGATTCCTGCCGCTGGGTGCCGGACATGGCGCTGGCCGGGCAGATGCCGGACAGCGTTTCCGGCACGGCGGTGCTTACCTGCACCACCTACGCAGGAGATGCCCCCATCGGCACAAAGCAGGTGCAGGTCACCTTGACCGTACCCGAAACCGTGGTTCCCACGGCATCGGCGGTCTGGACGGATACCTCCGGCGCCTACGACAAGGTGGGCGTGCCGGTGCAGAATATTTCCCGGCTGGCGGTGGAGGTCAGCGGCACAGGCGCTTACGGCTCTACTATCACCGGCGCCGCCGTGACTCTGGACGGCAAGGCTTACGGGGGCGGTACCCTCACGGACTCGGGAGAGCGTTCCCTGAGGGTATCCGTCACCGACAGCCGTGGCCGTGTGGGAGTTACGGAGTATCCGCTGACCGTTGCGGCCTACAGCGTGCCGGTGCTTCGGCTCAGCGCGTCCCGCTATGATGAAAGCGGCAATCCCGACGACACCGGCGGCTTTGCCAGAATCACCGTCACCGGCCATGTGACGGATATCAACGGCCGCAATGCCGGCACGCTGGATGTAAGCTGGGGCGCAGGCTCGGAGCGGGTGCAGGTGGGCGCGGGGGATGTGGCCCATCAGAAGGAAATGGAAGCGGATGTCAACGACACCGTCACCATCACCGCGGTGCTGACGGATGCTTTGGCATCCGCCAGCCGCACCATGGTGCTGTCCACCGGCTACGCGACCTTGGACTTGCTGGCCGGGGGCAGGGGTATTTCTCTGGGCAAGGCGGCTACCA
The DNA here is from genome assembly GCA_045646265.1 of Faecousia sp. GTDB lineage: Bacteria > Bacillota > Clostridia > Oscillospirales > Oscillospiraceae > Faecousia. The sequence goes on along the minus strand of JAZRKL010000008.1, from coordinate 3,273 downwards.
TGGAGGGCTTCGACTGCGCCATGAAGGCCTATTTCCGGGGCGGATTGTTTGAGATCCGCAGCGACGGAAGCGTGGATGCCAGGTCGCTGTTCGATAGAGTGGCGGAGTTGGAAGCAAGATTGTAAAGGATCATTTAGCGCACCAACTACCAGATTGCCGTGTCATCCTGAGGAGGCGCAGCCGACGAAGGATCTCCGGACAGTGATAAGGCGGAGATTCTTCGACTCCGCCTACGGCTCCGCTCAGAATGACATGCGTTTTAGGTAGGTACGCGGATAAAGGATCGTTTAGCGTACCAACCTTCGTAAAAGAGTGTAGGGCGGGGGCTTGCTCCCGCCGCTTGCAGTGCGGTTTTTCGGCGGGACCAAGGCCCCGCCCTACACCATCTATCGTAAGATGGTGCGCTAAACGATCAGTTATGGGTGTAATCAATTCATACAAGGAGAAAAGAATGCAGATCATTCACGATATCACAATGGACATGGCGCGGCGGCTGCCGGTGGTGCCCATCCACGCGGTGCAGGGGGACGGCTGCACCCGTCTGCTCCGGCTGACCCTGCTGGAAAACGGAGAAAGCTGGCCGCTGCCGGAGAATATCACCGCCGCGGTGGCCTTTCGGAAACCCGACGGCACAAGGGGTCTTTACGATACCCTCCCCGATGGCACCAGGGCCGTGACCATGGCGGGAAATACCGTCACCGCCATTCTGGCACCCCAGGCCTTAAGCTGCCCCGGGGCAGTGGCCGCTTCGGTGGTGTTCTATGATGCCAATATGAACGCGCTGGCCACTTTCCCCTTCCAGATCGCCGTGGCCGGAAATCCGGCGGCGGGGGCGCAGATCAGCAACCACTACTATGCCCTGCAGAATCTGGATCAGGTGAACGCCGCCTACAACGATCTGGTGGCGCGGCTGGACAATCTGGGAAGCGGCGGCAATACCGGCGGTTCCGGCGGTGGCATCAGCACCACGGCAATCACCCTTTTGACGGATATTCTGAAGGCCGCTATGTTCACCACCAATGTGTCCGGTAAGATTGAATCTTTACAGGAAGCCTTGCTTGCGGGCAGTTCCGGCGACTCCGGCGGCGGTTCCGGCTCCGGCGGCGGCAGTACCGTTGCGGACGAGATCACATTCGCAGACGGTATGCTGACAATTATCACGGTCGGCTCGGACGTGTCCGTGGCTGACGGTATTATGACGATTCTGTAAGGAGGATAGCCATATGATGGATATTAAAATTAACGGAAATACCTACAACGATGTGGAACGGGTGAGGCTGGTTCGTGCGGATGGTCTTGGTGTGTATCAGCTTGATGATGCTGCCCTGATTGATAAAGTGATTGCGGGAGAAACGTACGAAGACGAATACTACAACAGTGCCGTGACCAAGCTTGCCGTTTGGCCTTTTAGCGGCAATGTACCCAAAGTAAATCTCCCCAACGTAACAAGCACAGTAACCCAGATTTTCTATGGTAAGGGTGTTGTAGAAGTTCGCCTTCCTGCTTTAACTGCTTCTCCCCAAAACGGTCAAATGTTTCTGAGTGCCGGTAAATTGAAAAAAGTAGTTTTCGGACCGAAATTATCTGCTTTCGGTCAGCAGGAGTTTAGAGCCTGTTCTGCTCTGGAAACGCTTGTGCTTCCGTATAACGGAGTCGTTACCTATACGGCTACCAATGTGTTCCAGGATAGCGCGGTAGCGGCTGGAACAGCTTATATTTATGTTCCCTCCGCACAGGTGGAGGCGTACAAAGCCCACGCCAATTGGAGTGCCTACGCTAACCAAATCCGTGCCATCGAAGACTACCCCGATGAAGTGGCGTAAGGCGGTGAGAACATGAATTCTTTCTTTGACGGCTCCGGCAACAGCATCACGGTGGAAAGTGAGATGAACGCCAGCGTCACCGACTTCTGGACGGATGCCTTTTCCAAATGCATCTGCATCGGTGACAGCGTGACCGAGGGCGTGACCGTTGGTGCTGGTAGTTGTACAGAGCCTTTCCCCTATCCGACCCGGCTTGCAAAAATGACAGGCTGGACGGTTAAAAACGCTGGTGCGGCTGGTTTGACTGCTCTGCAATGGTGGCAACAGCGATTCAGCCAGTACGACTACACCCAGTATCAAATCGCATTGATTGAACTGGGCTACAACAGCGGCCTCACAGACACCCTTGACACCGATTGCACAGGGAACGATTACAACGCCTATGCTAACACCAACACTGGCGGTTACTGCAAGATCATCGAGGGCGCTTTGGAGCAGAATCCGAACCTGTACATTGTGCTTATCATTTCCCCCGGCTTTGGTGAATCCGTGGCCAATGTGGTAAAGAAAATCGCGGTGAAGTACGGTCTTCCTGTGATCGATCTGCGGGATGTGACCTATATCCGCCTGCAGGATGCCAAATTCCACACCAGACCCGATGGCACGGTAAACGACTACACCCATTTGACCGCCATGGGATATCTGGCAAAGGCCAAGCTGGTGCATCTGTATCTGGGAGAGATTCTGGCGAAAGATACGGTGCGGCTGAACGCGGCGGCCACCGCTTAAGGGGTGAAGCCGATGACGGACAAACAGAAGCAAAATTTACTGGCCTATCTGGGCTACTACCGGGGCGCCATCGACGGCATCTTCGGTAAAAAGTCCAAGGCGGGCCTGCAGGCCTTTCTGGGGGACTTCGGCCTTGCGCCGGACAGCGGCGACACAGCAACGGAGAATGCCCTGAAGCATGCCGTTGCCAACGGCATGCCCCCCAAAAAGGATTTCTGGGAAGAAATCCGCTACTTTCAACCGGAGGAATTCCGGTGCAAATGCGGCGGCAAATACTGCGATGGCTTTCCGGCTCAGCCGGAAAAGACGCTGGTGGTGCTGGCGGAGCGGGTGCGAAGCCACTTCGGCGCGCCGGTCATTGTCAGCTCCGGTGTCCGGTGCGTTACCCACAATGCCAATGTGGGCGGCGCGAGTGCCTCCCGGCACATGGCCGGCAAGGCCATGGACTTTACCGTAAAGGGCAGGAAGGCTTCGGATGTGCTGGCTTTCGTAAAGCAGCAGCCGGAGGTACGGTACGCTTACGCCATCGACGGCAGCTACATACATATGGATATCAGCTAAATGATCGTTTATCTTACCAGCTACCACCGCACCTGTCATCCTGAGCGACCGAAGGGAGTCGAAGGATCTTCGCACCGAAACACTGCTAAGCACTACGAAAATGCGTAGATTCTTCGACTCCGCCTACGGCTCCGCTCAGAATGACATGCGTTTTAGGTTT
>JAZRKL010000007.1:0-7386 GCA_045646265.1 Faecousia sp. | reverse complement strand
CGCACCATCTTACGATAGATGGTGTAGGGCGGGGCCTTGGTCCCGCCGCTGGCAGTGCGGTGTTTCGGCGGGAGCAAGCCCCCGCCCTACGATATCTTTCGTAAGATAAACGATCATTTATGACTGTGCGGCAAGTAGGTGATCTGGGTCACTTGACATTTGCGAACATTTGTGCTATAATACAGATAAAGAAAAATGCCCTTCCTATGGGTGCAGGAAGGGCAATGCTTTGTTTATGCGGTTCAGATCTCCTGTCGGCCTTCCAAAGCTCTGGACAATGTGACCTCGTCGGCATATTCCAGCTGGGAACCGACAGGAACACCATAGGCCAGACGCGTGACCTTGATCTCCATGGGGCGCAGGAGACGGGAAATGTACATGGCTGTGGCTTCGCCCTCGGTATCCGGATTGGTGGCCATGATGACCTCACGGATATCTCCACGGGCAACCCGGGTCAGCAGCTCCCGGATACGGATATCATCCTGCGACACGTGATTTAAGGGGGAAATCACGCCGTGCAGCACATGATAGACACCGTTAAACTCCCGGCTGCGCTCCATAGCGATCACATCCTTGGGTTCGGCAACCACACAGACGGTGCTGTGGTCCCGGCTGTCGCTGTCGCAGATGGGGCACACTTCCCTGTCGGTCAGATTCTGACACTCTGGACAGGTATGGACTTCCTTCTTGGCTGCAAGGATAGCATCCGCAAAGTCCTGCGCTTCGTCCATAGGAAGCTCCAGCACATGAAAGGCTAAGCGCTGAGCTGTCTTGCCGCCGATGCCCGGCAGGCGGGCAAAGCGGTCAGCCAGGTTCTGCAGCGCCGCGGGAAAATACTGCATGCTGCTTACCTCAGAACAGGCCGCCCAGATTCAGGCCGCCGGTCATCTTAGCCATGTTGTTATTCTTCTCGGTCTCTGCGGCCCGGAGAGCCTCATTGACTGCGGCAATGACCATATCCTGCAGCATCTCCACATCGTCGGGATCCACTGCTTCAGGGTTGATTTCCAGATTCACCAGCTCGTTCTTGCCGCTGACTTCCGCCTTTACCATACCGCCGCCTGCGGTGGCCGTGTAGGTCTTGGCTTCCATCTCTTCCTGCATGCGGATCATGTCCTGCTGCATCTTCTGGACCTGCTTCATCATAGCGGCCTGGTTCATGCCGCCCATACCGCCGGGCATACCCCGGAATCCACCTTTTGCCATAATTATCTTCTCCTTTGACTTTACAATGACATATCATTTAGAGTCGGGGCGATGTGGTCATCGACCCCTATAAATTCACTTTCTGATTCTGATCACATCGGAGTGATTCTCCGAGAAGCGCAGAAGCTGCTCCATACCTTTGGAGGCAGCGGGTGCCGCGGTCTTATCCACAGCCTTCACAAGGACGTTGCGGCCCACCTTGGCAGATGCTTTCCGGCCGATCAAAGCCAGGATCTCCGGCTTGTTGACCACATCTACGGTAAAGGAATTAGCGCAGCGCAGTTCCAAGGTGTTGCCCACAAGGGCGCCCTGGACCGGAGCGTTGGGTGTGGGGGCGAAGAAGCCGGATACCGGCGGCTTCAGTTCCTTGCGGATCTCCGCTGCCAGATCGGGCCAGAAGCCGGGGGGTGTTTGATCCGCTACCGGGCTCTGGGGTGCCAGGGGCATATCCTCGAAGGGCAGCGGCGGTGCGTCATCGTCATCGGGCAATGGTGGAAGCTCCTCTTCCGGCTCTTCCCGCCTGATGGGTGCTTTCACGGTAAAGCTGCCGTTTTTCAACTGCTCCTCTACCCTGCTCAGCCGTGCGTTCAGACCCTGCGCGTCCAGGCTCAATTCCGGCTGGCACAGATTCAGCAGGCACAGCTCCGTATCCATCCGGCGGGATGCGCTGCGGGTAAAGGAAGCCAGAGTCTTCTGGATGGTGTTCATCATGTACACCAGCTCTCCGGAAGAGAACCGGCTCACAAGGCCCTTCACATCCGTATCGGAAGCCACACCGGAAAGAAGGCTGATGCCTTCCTTGGGAGCGGATTGCAAAATCATCAGATCCCGGGTCAGACAAGCCAGCTCGTCCAGCAAAGCGCCCATATCCTTACCCTGGGCATAGGATTCGTTCAGCAGCGTCAGCACCTTTTTGCTGTCATGGTCGGCGATGGCGGCCATCATAGCACTGCACTCCCGGATCCCGGCAATGCCAAGGCACTGATAGACCTTTTCAGCAGTCAGCTCGCCGGTGGTGGCGCTGGCGCACTGGTCCAGCAAGCTCAGACCGTCACGCATACCGCCGTCAGCCAGACGTGCCAGAACTCTGGCGGCGCTATCGTCCAGATCGATGTTTTCTTTATAAGCCACATACTGCAGCCGCGCGGCGATGTCCTCCTGGCTGATGCGCCGGAAAGAGAACCGCTGACAGCGGGACAGAATGGTGGCGGGAACCTTATGCAGCTCTGTGGTGGCCAGAATGAAAAGCAGATGCTCCGGCGGCTCTTCAATGATCTTCAGCAGTGCGTTGAAGGCCGAAATGGAGAGCATATGGACCTCGTCGATGATATACACACGCTTTTTGACCTGCGAAGGTGTGTAGATAGCATCGTCACGCAGGTCACGGACATTGTCGACACCGTTGTTGGAAGCGGCATCGATCTCCAGAACATCCATACAGGCACCGGAATCGATGGTCCGGCAGGCCTGACAGACACCGCAGGGATTGCCGTCCTGCGGATTTTCACAGTTGACGGCCTTGGCCAGAATCTTGGCGGAGCTGGTCTTACCGGTACCACGGGAGCCGGTAAACAGGTACGCATGGCTCAGCTTACCGCTTTGTAATTGGGTTTTCAGTGTGGTCGTAACCGCGCTCTGACCCACCACATCGTCAAATGTCTGGGGACGGTATTTGCGGTATAATGCTTGATACATGCGTTCACCACCTTAGTAATGCAAAATTCAAAATGCAAAATGCAAAATTAATGTGTCCCTTCGGGACGATTCAATATTATTTTATGAAACTGTAGTTTTCACTATGGAAACCAACAGTTTCTCTAATTCGATACAATCATTAAAGATTGAGGTAAATTCTTGTTCGGTGCAATATTCCGTTTCATAGAGCAAACGAAGCCAGTATTTGGTTTCCCCTGTTTCTTTCAATGCAATATTCAGCTTAGCCGCAAAATCAGCTTTACTTTGCGCGTGCTGCGCTTCCGCTACATTTGCACCGATGCTGGTACCGCAACGCAGAATCTGCTTTGATAAAACAAATTCGTTCTTATCAGTCTGTAAATATTTGCACAGATTCACAATTCTTACTGCAAAGGCAAAACTCTTGTTTTCAATTGCATTATCCATAGAAAGCTCCTAATTTTGCATTTTGCATTTTGAATTTTGCATTTTGCATTTTGAATTTTGCATTGTAAGATTTGGCAAAGCCAAATCTTACAAGACCGGCTCATAACAAGATCGCACACCCACATTTGTGCAGGCTTAACACCCGGCACCATGCAGCCAGCTCGGGAACGGCAACCTCGCGGCACACGGAAAGATCCGCTTAATGCTGCTTGGTTCCCCACCTGACATGGTTCACGGGATTCCGTTGCGCAAGACCGATCCTTCAACACCGCTTACATGGCTCAGACGATACTAAGGCAAGCCCGGGTGTGGGAATTCATCCCTGCTATAGCGGATTGCAGGCAACAGGGCACCGCTATCTCCCCGACTAGTGCGACCTTGTTACAAGCCGGTCCGCCGCAACAAGGGTATAAAGTTAAACTGTGGCGTTTTAGTTCAGCTTAGATTCGATGAACTCTGCCAGTTCGCCGAAAGTGGAGATCTGCTGATCTTCCATTTCCAGCTCAACACCCAGCTCGGTCTCCAGATCCATGATCATCTCAACGATGTCCAGAGAGTCGATGCCAAGGCTTTCAAAGGTGCTGGAAGGAGTGATCTCCTCTGCGTCCAGCTCCAGCTGCCGTGCTGCGTAAGCTACCAGTTTCTCGTACATAAAAGCACCTCCGTATTCGGTGATATTCAATACCAGTGGATATTTTATTATAATTTGACCGTTTTGTCAATGCTGTGTTTTTGCGGTCATCCTGAGCCAAAAGCGAAGGATCTCCGTTCTGTCTTGGTTTGGAGATTCTTCGTCGCGCTGCTCCTCAGAATGACATATTGGATACGGCCATGGCAGCAGCATATGCCGTTGCCCAGGCGATCTGCAGATTGAAGCCGCCGGTATAGGCATCGCAGTCAATGACCTCTCCTGCAAAGTATAACCCGGGAATCAGCTTTGATTCCATGGTCTTGGGATCAATTTCCGATGTTTTAATGCCGCCGGAGGTAATGATGGCCTCGGCCACAGGACGTTTGCCAGTGATGGTGACGGTGAAGTTCTTCAAAAGCTCCACCAGCGCCCGCCGGTCCTGCTTTTTCAGAGAATTGGCCTGCAGCTGCGGGTCAACTTGCAACCGCCGCAGCACCACAGGGATCATACTTCTGGGCAGAAGATCTGTCAATGCGTTTTCCATGGTGCGGTTGCGGTAGGTTTCCAAATCCCGCAGAATCCTCTCGTTAAGCTTTCCTTCATCCAGCGCCGGCTTCAAATCGATGACGATACGGCAGTTGCCTTTGATATGAGCAGATGCCGACAGCACCGTGGGGCCGGAAATGCCAAAATGGGTAAAGAGCAGTTCTCCAAAGTCCTTATAAAGAACCTTGCCCTTTTCTCCCAGCAGCTTAACGCCCACATTCCGCAGGGAAAGGCCCTGCATATCAGGGCAATCCTGCCCCTCAGTTTCCAGAGGAACAAGACTTCCTTCACATGCGGTAACCGTATGACCCAAAGCTTTTGCCATCCGGTAGCCGTCGCCGGTGGAACCGGTGGTGGGATAGCTGAGGCCGCCGGTAGCCAGAATGACCCAGCGGCAGGGTATGGTTTCACTCTGAACATGCACACCGCTGACATGGCCGTCGATAGTCAGAATGTCCGTGACCCGACCCGTTCGGATGGTAACACCCGCCTTGACCGCAGCGCTCTTCAGTGCCTCCAGAACACTTCTGGATTGATCGCTCACAGGAAATACCCGGTTGCCCCGTTCGGTCTTCAGCGGGCAGCCATGGGCTTCCAGAAAGTCCATAACCGCCTTGGGCGGATGGTTCTCCATTGCTGAGTACAGAAACCGGCCATTGCGGGGAATATTCTGCAGCACCTCCTGGGCGGTGCAGTGATTGGTCACATTGCAGCGGCCCTTGCCGGTGATCAGCAGTTTCTTGCCCAACCGGTCATTGCGTTCCAGAAGCAGCACTCTGCTCCCCTGCCCCGCCGCGTGGATGGCCGCGTATAGGCCGGCAGGCCCGCCGCCGATCACAATGCCGTCAAACATCATGCCTCACCCTGCTTTTCGTAAACATTGTACTTTTCCCACAGGGACTCCAGCTCTGAGAATTTCTTCTGCAGCTCCCGCTCCCGTTTGGCCGCAATGGCAACGATCAAGGCATTGGCAATGCTCAAAGGAGCGGTCAAGGAGTCTACCAGTGAGATCATATCGCTCTTGGCCAGCAGCACATGGTCGCAGCTTTTTCCCAAAGGAGATGCCAGCGAGTCGGTAATGCCGATGACCTTGGCACCCTTGCTGCGGCAGTATTCCGCGCCCCGGGCAGTGGAGGTGGAGTAACGGGGGAAACTGAAAGCAATAACAGCATCCTTGTCATCCACACTGATGAGCTTTTCAAACACAGCGCTGTTGCCGGAAGATGTGACCGTGTGAACCGTGTCCAGCATCTGGCTCAGGTAATAGCCAAGAAAATTGGCCAGAGGCGCGGTGGACCGCACACCCATGACAAATACACGGCGGGCATTCAGCACCGAATCCACTGCCGCGGCAAAGTCCCTGCGGCTGACGAGTTCCGCAGTCTGGCGGAGCTTGTCCATATCCGATTGAATGACCATGGACAATATGTCCTGGTTGCCCAGACGGTCACCCATGGCCCCGATACGCTGAACAGAGGTCAGACGGTTGACAACCATTTCCTGCAGTGCCTTCTGCATGGAGGGATAGCCGTCATATCCCAGTTCCACCGCGAAACGAACCACAGTGGATTCGGAAACACCAACGGTCCTTCCCAGAGCGTTGGCGGTCATGAACGCGGCTTTATCATAGGACTCAAGAATATAACGGGCAATGGCCCGCTGACCCTTGGAAAAACGGTGTACTTCATTTTGCAGTTTGGAGAGTATATCCATAGCATTGACCTCTAAGATGATTTTTCAATATGATACACCATTTCCTTCATTTTTGCAAGATACAGAAACAAAAATTGCAAATTTGTATGTTAAATGATCGTTTATCTAACGAATTCCATACGCCTAAGGCCCCCTTGTGTAAAGGGGGCTGTCAAAAATCTCTGATTTTTGACTGGGGGATTGTCGCCTTTCTACAACCCCTCCGGTCAAAATCAAAGATTTTGACCACCTCCCCTTACACAGGGGAGGCTTGGGTGCGGCGGTAACTTAGACCTGTAAACGATCATTTAATATTATTTATGAAGCAGACTTTGCACTTCCTCACAGGTCAGATGCCGCCATTTACCCTTGGGCAGATCGCCAAGGGTAAGACAACCCTCCTGAATCCGCACAAGACGGGTAACGGTCATACCTGCGGCTGCGCACATTCGGCGAACCTGCCGGTTGCGTCCCTCATGAATGGTAACCAGCAGTTCAGCCTTTTCACCCTGCGCCTTTACAAGGGAAATATCAGGCGTGCGGATGGTGTAACCGTCCAGTTCAATGGGTTTTTTAAGCTTTTCCAGACCCTCTGCTGAAAATCCCAGAATCGTTACCCGGTAGGTCTTGTTGACTTCGTGCTTGGGATGCATCAGGCTGTTGGCAAATTCGCCGTCATTGGTAAAAAGCAGCAATCCCTCGGAATCCATATCCAGACGGCCTACGGGATAGACCCGCACCCCGCAGTCCGCCACAAGCTGCGCCGCGTTTTTCCTCCCCTTTTCGTCGGACAGGGTTGTCACAAAGCCCCGGGGCTTATGGAGCATGATGTATACATAGTCCGGCTGGCTGCCGATGACCACTCCATCAACGGTAATGGTATCGGTATCCGCATCGGCAGTATCGCCCAAAACGCAGACAGTGCCGTTGCAAGCCACACGGCCCGCTTCAATCATTTCCTCTGCCTTGCGCCGGGATGCCACTCCCCGGGCGGATAAAATTTTCTGGATTCGTTCTTTCATAATTTCTCCTATGTAAATGATCGTTTAGCGGGCAGTGCCCGCAGCCAATACGTGCATAGTGCAGTACTTTTCGTTACTTCCCGTGTCCGTTTGCGGTACCCAAAATTTCTTGTTCGCTATTCGCTCACGAAATTTTGACCGCTGCACACGCTGTGCCTTCCCTTTATC
>JAZRKL010000006.1:0-9804 GCA_045646265.1 Faecousia sp. | reverse complement strand
GCCGGCTCCGTCGGCGGCCAGATGGTCAAGAAGATGATCGAGGCTTACGAGCAGGGCCTGCAGTAAACCCCAAAAAAGGAGGGCACTCGCCCTCCTTTATTTTATTCCCTTATTTGCCGTATATACAAAAGGATGTACCTGTGATATACTATACCACAGCCGTGGGAATCCGTTCCCCAATAGAAATCCCTCTTGCTTGTTATATGCGGATTGCCACGTCGCTTTGCTCCTCGCAACGACATTCCTGCTTTAATACTTTTTTGATACACTGAAAAGGAGAGCGTTACACAACGCTCTCCTTGTTTTATCCCATCATTTGCAGGTGCTGCTTGATTGCTTCAAAGGAAGCATCGGAAATGGCATGTTCTATCTTACAGGCATCGTCCGCGGCTGTTTCCGGGTCTACGCCCAGGCGGATCAGCATTCCGGAGATCACCGTGTGGCGCTCAAAGATTTTTTCCGCCACAGCTTTTCCGCTGTCCGTCAGGATAATAAAGCCGTCCTCATCCATTTCAATATATCCGTTTTCCTTCAAAAGGTGTACCGCGCGGCTGACACTGGGCTTGGAATACCCCATATGCTCCGCAATATCCACGCTGCGAACATGGGCATTTGCCTTTCCCAACACATAGATCGTCTCCAGATACATTTCACCGGATTCCTGTAAAGCCATCGCTTTCACCTCTTTTCCATATAATAATATAATATATCATAAAACCATATTCTTTGCAATGTTTCTTTTTTATGTTGTTTTGTGTGGTTTTCTGTGTTTTGATTCTTCAAATCCCAACAAATCAATCAAAAAATGTTGGTTTCCTTTTTATTTACCTTGACTTTTTCCAGCATCTGATGTATGCTTATGTTGAGAACATGCGGGGAGGCGAAGGCATTTGCTGGCAGCAGAAAGACGCCGTGTTATCACGGAACGGATCCGGGCCACCGGTCAGGTTGTCGTGTCTGCTTTGAGCGCGGAATTCCAGGTTTCCGAGGAAACTATCCGGCGGGATTTGGAATCTCTGGAAAAAAGCGGTATCGCCACCAGGATCTACGGCGGTGCGGTGCTGCGGGGCAATGACCACGCAACTCCTCCCTATTCTATCCGCAAAAATACCAATATAGAGCCAAAAGTGACCATCGCGCAGTTATTATCCCAATTGGTCCATGACGGCGATACGTTGATGGTGGACGAAAGCTCCACCGCGGCCTACGCTGTCAGAGCTCTGCGCCAGAAGAAAAACATCACCCTCATCACCAACTCTCTGGAGCTGCTTCGGGAAATGACCGGCCAGGACTCCTGGCATATCATCTCCACCGGCGGCAGCCTCAAAACCGATGTATTAGCCCATGTGGGTCCCCACGCGCTCAGAACGGTGCGCTCCTACCACGCAAACTACGCCGTTTTGTCCTGCAGGGGCATCAATGAGCAGTTGGGTCTTGCGGACAGTGATGATTCTGTGGTGCAGATCAAGCAGGCCATGATTGCTTCCTGCGACCAAGCGATTCTGCTTGCGGACCATCGGAAATTTGACCGCAGCGGTCTGGTTGCTTTGGGATCTCTTGACCTGGTGGACAAGCTGATCACCGACTGCCCCCCTTCTGCCCTGTGGCAGCAGCGGCTGGCAGAAAGTGGTGTCAGCGTCCTTTGCGGAGAAGATATTTTCCCACAAAAGTAAAAAATAATGGGCGGGTAACCGCCTGAAAAAATGGAGGAACAAACATGGCAAATGGTGTTCTGATGCCGAAGGCCGGCATCACTGTAGAATCCTGTATCATCGGCGAATGGCTGAAGCAGGTTGGCGATCATGTCAATGTGGGTGACATTCTGTTCACCTACGAGACTGACAAGGCCTCCTTCGAATGCGAATCCACCGCCGAAGGCGAACTGCTGGAGATCTTCTATGGTCCCGGTGACGAAGTTCCCTGCCTGATCAATGTCTGTGCTATCGGCACCAAGGGCGAAGATGTCTCCGCTCTGAAGGGCGCTGGCGCTGCTCCCGCTGAGGAAGCTCCTGCTGCGGCTCCCGCTGCTGCCGCTGCTGCTCCCGCCGCTGTTGCTTGCAACACCAAGGCTCAGGCTGTCATCATGCCTAAGGCCGGTATCACTGTTGAAAGCTGCATCATCGGTGAATGGCTGAAGCAGGTTGGCGACGATGTTAAGGTCGGCGACATTCTCTTTACTTACGAAACCGATAAGGCTTCCTTCGAGTGCGAGTCCACTGCAGAAGGCAAGCTGCTGGCCATCTTCTTTGAGGGCGGCGAAGAAGTTCCCTGCATGGAGAACGTCTGCGCAGTTGGTCCCGAGGGTGAGCCCACTGATTGCCTGAAGCCCGGCGCTGCTCCCGCAGTTGTTGCTGAAGCTGCTCCTGTTGAAGCCGCTGTTGAAGTTGCTGCTCCCGTGGAAGTCGCTGCTCCCGTCAAGGCAGGCGCTCCCGTATCTCCCAGAGCCGCTAAGCTGGCTGCTGCTCATGGCCTGGACGCTTCCCTGATCCCCGGCACCGGCCCCAACGGTCGTGTTGTTGAGAAGGACGTTGAAAAGGCTATCGCTTCCGGCATTGCGGCTCCCAAGGCTGTTGCCGCTGCTCCCGTTGTGGAGAACGAGTACGAGGATGTAAAGTTCAGCGGTATCCGCCGCGCCATCTCCAAGTCCATGACCACCAGCCTGTCCACCATGGCTCAGCTGACTCACAACAACTCCTTCGATGCTTCCGCTATCCTGGCTTACCGCAAGGCTCTGAAGGCTGCCGGCGGCGAGTACGCAGGCATCACCATCGGCGACATCATCCTGTATGCTGTTTCCCGTACCCTGCTGAACCACCCCGACCTGAACGCCAACATGCTGGATGACAACTCCATCCGTCACTTCAAGCATGTCAACCTGGGTGTTGCTGTTGATACCCCCAGAGGCCTGATGGTTCCCACCATCTTCGCTGCTGACACCATGAGCCTGCTGGAGATCTCCAAGGCTGTTAAGGAACTGGCTGCTGAGTGCCGTGACGGCGCTATCAGCCCCGACAAGCTCTCCGGCGGCAGCTTCACTGTCTCCAACCTGGGCAACCTGGGTGTCGAGTCCTTCACTCCCGTTATCAATCCTCCTCAGACCGGTATCCTGGGCGTTTGCGGCACCATCGACCGTGTTCGCAAGGCTGCTGACGGCTCCATCGAGCTGTACCCCGCTATGGGTCTGAGCCTGACCTACGACCACAGAGCTGTTGACGGCACTCCCGCTGCCAAGTTCCAGAAGGAACTGTGCGCAAACCTGGAGAACTTCGTCACTCTGCTCGCCAAGTAATCACAAGGAGGAGATAGAATATGCCTAAGAATTTGTATGTTGATCCTGCCGTCGTACGTGCCCCTGGCAAGGTCACTTTCAATGAAATTCCTGTAAACCAGTATAACAAGACCGTTGCCGAGGAGCTGGCTTCCGGCCGGTACACCAAGGAAGACTTGGTCCGTATCTTCCGGGACATGACCGTTCTGCGTGAGTTTGAATCCATGCTGAACCTGATCAAGACCCAGGGTACTTACAACGGCATCGATCACACCTACCCCGGCCCCGCTCACCTGTCCACCGGCCAGGAAGCTGCCTGCGTCGGCCAGGCTTACCTGCTGGACGAGAACGACTTTGCTTTCGGCAGCCACCGTTCCCACTCCGAGATCCTGGCAAAGGCCCTTTCCACCATCAACAAGATGAGCGACGAGCAGCTGATGAATGTCATGGAGACCTTCCTGGACGGCAAGTGCCTGCGCGCTACCCAGAAGCTGGGTGAAACCAAGGATGTCAAGGAGCTGGCAATCCGCTTCATCCTGTACGGCACCCTGTCCGAGATCTTTGCCCGTGAGACCGGCTTCCACATGGGTATGGGTGGCTCCATGCACGCCTTCTTCCTGCCCTTCGGCATCTACCCCAACAACGCCATCGTCGGCGGCTCCGCCACCATTTCCACCGGCGCTGCCCTGTACAAGAAGATCAACAACAAGAAGGGTATCTGCATCTGCAACATCGGTGATGCTTCCATGTCCCGCGGCCCCGTTTGGGAAGCTCTGAACTTCGCCGCCATGGATCAGTACAAGACCATCTGGGAAAGCCACACCGAGGGCATGCCCATTCTGTACAACACCTTCAACAATTCCTACGGCATGGGTGACCAGACCCGTGGCGAGACCATGGGCCAGGGCAATATGAGCCGTATCGGTTCCGGTGTCAGCCCCACTCAGTTCCACGCTGAGACTGTTGACGGCTACAATCCTCTGGCTGTCATCGACGCCATGGAGCGCAAACTGGAGCTGCTGCGCAACGGTCAGGGCCCCGTCATGCTGGAAACCATCACCTACCGTCACTCCGGTCACTCCGTTTCCGACCAGAACGCCTACCGTACCAAGGAAGAAATGGATGCCTGGAAGGCTGTCGATCCCCTGGTCATCTATCCTGCCAAGCTGGTCGAAGCCGGTGTCTGCACTCAGGAAGAGATCGATGCTATCCTGAAGGAGACCTCCGAGCGCATGACCATGATCTGCAAGGCCGCTGCTGACCCCGTCATCAGTCCCTACTGCGATTTCAAGAAGGATCCCGCTGTTGTTGAGCGCATCATGTTCTCCAACCAGCAGGTTATCGCTTTTGATGACCGTGAGCCCGAGTTCACCGTTCCCAAGGAAGAGGCTGAAGGCTACAAGAAGATCAAGTCCAAGGAGCGCAGCCCCATCGGTGCCGACGGCAAGCCTGTTTCCAAGATGAAGCTGTACAACCTCCGTGACGCTCTGTCCGAGGTTATCTGGGACCGCTTCTACGAAGATCCCACTCTGATCGCCTACGGCGAGGATTGCCGTGACTGGGGTGGCGCATTCGCCGTTTACCGTGGCATGATGGACGCTCTGCCCCACTGCCGTCTGTTCAACTCCAACCTGGCTGAAGGCGCCATCGTCGGTACCGCTGTCGGTTACGCTCTGTCCGGCGGCCGCGCACTGGTCGAGCTGATGTACGCTGACTTCATCGGCTGCGCCGGTGACGAAATCTTCAACCAGATGTCCAAGTGGCAGTCCATGTCCGCCGGCATCCTGAAGATGCCCGTTGTCCTGCGTGTTTCCGTCGGTTCCAAGTACGGCGCACAGCACTCTCAGGACTGGACCGCTCTGTGTGCTCACATCCCCGGCCTGAAGGTCGTCTTCCCCGCAACTCCCTGGGAAGCTAAGGGTCTGATGGAGACCGCTCTGAAGGGCACCGATCCCGTTGTCTTCTTCGAGAGCCAGAGAATCTATGACGTGGGCGAGCAGTTCCACGAGGGTGGCGTTCCCGCAGAGCGCTACGAGATCACCATTGGTGACACCAACAAGGTCCGCGACGGTAAGGACATCACCATCCTGACCATCGGTGCAGTTCTGTACCGCGCTGTTGATGCAGCTAAGGAGCTGAGCGAGAAGTACGGCATGGAAGCTGACATTATCAACATCCACTCCCTGTCCCCCCTGGACTACACCAAGATCTTCGAATCTGTCCGCAAGACCGGTAAGGTTCTGCTGGTGTCCGACGCTTGCGCTCGCGGTTCCTTCCTGAACGATGTTGCCCGCAACATCACCGAGTGCTGCTTCGACGATCTGGATGCACCTCCCGTTGTTGTCGGTGCTAAGAACTGGATCACTCCTCCCTTCGAGTTCGACGAGTTCTTCTTCCCCCAGAAGAGCTGGATTCTGGATGCTATCCACCAGCAGATCGCTCCTCTGGCCGGTTATGAGCCTGTCAACACTATCACCGAGGCAGAAAAGATCCGCTGCGCCAAGGAAGGCGTGTAATCTCCCAAACTTTACCTATGCCGGTGTGGTTTCCCACACCGGCATACTCTTTTAAATTGAAAATGTAAAATTGAAAATTGAAAATTATTGAATTTGCTCCGCAAATAATATAAAATAGTCGCTATAGGCGACACCACAATTTTGCATTACGAAAGGATTTCCCTATGCTAAACTACCTGGACCTGACTACCACTGACCCTGCCTGGAATTTGGCTGTTGAAGAATATGTTTTTGATCACCTGCCCAAGGATCGTATGTATGTGATGCTGTGGCAAAATGACCACGCCATCATCATCGGCAAGCATCAGAACACCCTTGCCGAGATCAACGAAAGCTATGTCAAAGAGCAGGGAATCCGTGTGGTCCGTCGGCTTTCCGGCGGCGGTGCCGTGTACCACGATATGGGAAATCTGAATTTCACCGTCATTGCCGATGCGGAAAGTGAAGGTTTGGATTTTGGCCGCTTCTGTGACATGGTCATCCGGGCTTTGGCAAAAGCCGGCATCCGGGCAGAGCGCAACGGTCGTAACGATATGACCATCGACGGCAAAAAGTTCTCCGGCAATGCCCAGTATGTCCGGGGTGGTCGCATCATGCACCACGGCACCATCCTTTTCGATTCCAACATGTCCGTTCTTGCAGGCGCGCTGCAGGTAGATCCCGCCAAGATTCAGGCGAAGGGCGTCAAGTCTGTTCGCAGCCGTGTCACCAATGTCCGGCCCTATTTGCCGGAAGATCTGACCCTGGAGCAGTTCCGTGCGTTCCTTCTGGAAAGCATCCTGGAAGAGTTCCCCGGCGAAAAATATGAACTGACAGAAGCAGACAAAGCTGCCATTGCCGCCAGCAAAGATAGCCGCTACGGCACTTGGGAATGGAATTTTGGTTACTCCCCCGCCTGTACTGCAAGCAAAAAGCAGCGCTATGACGGTTGCGGTTCCGTGGAAGCCTACATGGATATTGAGAAAGGTCGTATCAAAGCCATATCCTTCCGTGGCGATTTCTTTGCCGCAGAAGATCCCACCGATCTGGCAGTTGCACTGGAAGGCTGCCCCCTGGAAGAATCCGCACTGAAAGCGCGGCTGCAAAATCAAGATATTTCCCGGTACTTTATGGGATTGGATACAGAAAGATTTATTAAACTCCTCACCGTTTAACATTTCCATCGACTCTTGGGAGGTGCATTATGCGTCCGTCTGAAATCATTGAATGCTTGGAACTGAATCCTGTCATCGCTGCCATCCGGGATGACGGCTGGGATGCGGCACTGCACTCCCCTGCCCAGGTCCTTTTCTATCTATCCGCAGATCTGACCACTGTCAACGCAAGGATCCGGCAGGCCCACGAAGCTGAGAAAATACTCCTGATCCATCTGGATCTGGCTGAAGGCATCGGCAAAGACCGGGCCGGTATCCGTTACCTTGCGCAGCAGGGGGTGGATGGTATCATTTCCACCAAGGCCCAGATCATCCGTGCCGCCAGAGATATGGGTCTGCTGACCGTGCAGCGGTTCTTTGCCCTGGACTCCAAGGGGATGGAAAGCATCGAAGAAATGCTCCATACCTCTACTCCCCATCTGATCGAGATCATGCCCGGTGTCATTGGCAAGGCCATCCGCCGGTTCGCTGGTTGCGGCATTCCCATCATTGCCGGTGGTCTGGTGGAAACAAAGCTTGAGGTCACCGATGCCATCAGCTGCGGTGCCGCCGCCGTCTCCACCGGAAAAGAAGACCTTTGGTATTTGTAAAACACAGAAAATCCCCCGGAAACGGGGGATTTTTCCTTGACAGCAAAGTGTATCTTTGGTACAATATTTTTGAGATTGAGAGTAGTAATGATTTGCATTGGCATCATTCTACTCTTTTTTTGTATATTGAAGTATTTTTTACTGGAGGTAATATTATCATGGCAGAAACCAGACCCTATGTTCAGTGGGAACTGATCAACAACTTTATGATTGATGTGTTCAAGGCCTATGGTGTTCCCGAGGAAGACGCAAAGATTTGCGCAGACGTCCTGCTGGAGTCTGACCGTCGCGGCATTGAGAGCCACGGCTGCAACCGCTTCAAGCCCATTTATCTGGACCGCATCAAGAACGGCACACTGCTGCCCGTAACCAACTGCGAGATCGTTAAGGAAACTCCCACCACCGTGGTCATGGACGCGCACAACGGTATGGGTATGGTGGCTTCCCACAAGATGATGGAAAAGCTCATCGAGAAGGCAAAGGTCTATGGTCTGGCTGCCGGTACCATCTACAACTCCACCCACTACGGCATCGCCGGCTACTGGACCACCATGGCTGAAAAGGCCGGTATGATCGGTGTTTCCACCACCAACGCCCGTCCCTCCGTTGCTCCCACCTTCGGTGTTGAGCCTATGATGGGTACCAACCCCCTGACCTTCACCATGCCCACTGACGAGGAGTTCCCCTTCAACTTCGACTGTGCCACTTCTACCATCCAGAACGGCAAGATCGAATTCTATGAGCGCTCCGGCAAGCCTACCCCCGCAGGTCTGGTGGTCACTCAGGACGGTGACACCATGACCGACTCCGGCCAGATCCTGAAAGATATGCGTGCAGGCAAGTGCGCACTGCTGCCTCTGGGCGGTCTGGGTGAAGAGACCGGTGGCTACAAGGGCTACGGCTTCACCACCATCGTGGAAATTCTGTCCGCTGCTCTGGCAGGCGGCCCTCACACCAAGGCTCTGTCCGGCAAAAATGCCGATGGCAAGAACGATTTCTACCGCCTTGGCCACTTCTTCCTGGTGATCAACCCCGAGTTCTTCATGGGTCTGGATACCTTCCGCAGCACCACCGGCGACATTCTGCGCGCCCTGCGTGATTCCGAAAAGGCCCCCGGTCAGGAGCGGATCTACACTGCCGGTGAGAAGGAGCATCTGAGCTGGGTCGAGCGTGAACCTCTGGGTGTTCCCGTTGGCGAAACCATCCAGAAGGAATTCATGCAGCTGCGTGACGAGTGCGGTCTGGATTATAAATTCCCGTTTGAGGTTTAAGGAAACTCCAAAAAAATCGTCTACGGTAAACTGGCGGATCTTTTCCTCCAGCTTCCGCTTATAAAAGCCTTGAAATACACAAAGTATTCCTGCGGCTTTTAACGCAGAATCTGAAGAAAAATCTCTCGCCATCTGCTCTTGCCGATTTTTCCGGAGCTTCCTGTGTCTACATTATTTTATTACTGATAATGAATGAAAGGAAATTGAATTATGGATTACGCAAAGGAATCTTTGAAGAAGCATGCTGAATGGGGCGGCAAGATCGAAGTTATCTGCACCGTTCCCTGCAAGACCAAGGAAGACCTGTCTCTGGCTTACACCCCCGGTGTCGCACAGCCCTGTCTGGAGATCCAGAAGGATGTAAATAAGTCTTACGAGCTGACCCGCCGCCACAACCTCTGCGCCGTTATTACCGACGGCACCGCCGTTCTGGGTCTGGGCGACATCGGCCCCGAAGCAGGCATGCCCGTTATGGAAGGCAAGTGCGCTCTGTTCAAGTCCTTCGGCGATGTGGATGCCATTCCCCTGTGCGTCAAATCTAAGGATGTTGACGAGTTCGTGAACGCTGTTTATCTGATGTCCGGCTCCTTCGGCGGCATCAACCTGGAGGATATCTCCGCTCCCCGCTGCTTTGAGATCGAGCGGAAGCTGAAGGAAAAGTGCGACATTCCCATCTTCCACGACGACCAGCACGGCACCGCCATTGTGACGCTGGCAGGT
Organism: Faecousia sp.; assembly: GCA_045646265.1. Classification (GTDB taxonomy): domain Bacteria; phylum Bacillota; class Clostridia; order Oscillospirales; family Oscillospiraceae; genus Faecousia. The sequence goes on along the minus strand of JAZRKL010000006.1, from coordinate 285 downwards.
TTGCTGAACGCGCTGAAGGTGGTGGGTAAGAAAAAGGAAGAGGTCAAAATCGTTACAGTAGGCGCAGGTTCTGCGGGCATTGCCATTGTAAAGATGCTGCTGAGCGCAGGCTTCAGGAACATCACCATGTGTGATAAGCAGGGTGCCCTTTATGTGGGTTGCCCCGGCATGAACTGGGCACAGGCGGAGATGGCGGCTTTGACCAATCCGGACCAGACACCCGGCACACTGGCGGAAAAACTGGTGGGCGCGGATGTGTTTATCGGTACCTCTGCTCCCGGCCTT
>JAZRKL010000005.1:0-11594 GCA_045646265.1 Faecousia sp. | reverse complement strand
TATCTTACCAGCTACCACCGCACCTGTCATCCTGAGCGGAGTGAAACGGAGTCGAAGGATCTTCGCACCGAAATACTGCTAAGCATTATGATAATGCGTAGATTCTTCGACTCCCTTCGGTCGCTCAGAATGACATGCGTTTTAGGCAACTGCGCCGCATAAACGATCATTTACAATTTTACCTACCCTTTTACGCAAAACCCCGGACGGGAGAGATTCCGTCCGGGGTTTCTTTCATTTTTCGATGGTCACACTGACACCCGCATCCACGCTGCCGCCAACGTTGCCGCATTTTACGGACACCCCGGCATCAACATCGCCCATAACATCACCACAAGATACGGAAAAGTGGGAATAGCCATCTCCTGCCACGTTCTCGATAAAAAAACTGATACTTCGGGCCTTTCCCACGGTCAATCTGCGGGCTTTGCTTCATTTGAACATATATCGATTATTTCAGTGTATCTTCCTGTCCGCGGTAGACCACGAATTTACAGAACAGGTATTCCAGCGCAAAGTTAAAAAGCATGGTAACGATCAGAATAACAAAATCGTTGACCCCATAGCCTTCTGCCAAATTGCCAAGGTAGGTAGACAGCGGTGTGAATACCAGATAGAATCCAAACACTTTCGCCATCGCTACAGGTACATTGGCTGCGGATTTGAAGGTGTAGCGACGGTTCAGTGTAAAATTCCAAAGAATCGACAACACAAGCGAAATCAGATACGGAATCCAGTAATCCTTAATGAATATTTCCAAGAGCGCAAAGGAGCCGATCTGAACGATACCTGCTGAAATGGAAAACAGCGTAAATTTAACCGCCTGCCATAATTGTTTTTTATCTTTCATCGAAACATTCTCCCTTTTAGTAACCGATCATAACACCAAAAAACAGGACAAGCACGGAAACAGACAATAACAAAAGCTGCAATTTCCATGTCCATTTCAGCCATTTCCAATAGGATACATTGGCCATTGACAAGCCGATAAGCAGTACCGGATTGGTCGGCAGGATCACATCGGTAAATCCATCTGCCATACAGTAGGTTAGAATGACCAGCGTGGGGGAAATGCCCAGTGCGTTGGTGATCGGCAAAACAATGGGCATCACCAAAAAGATTTTTGCCGACGCAGAACCGATAAATAACTGCAAAAACAGGATCAGCGCATAAATCAAAAGGATCGTAACAAACTTTCCTTTTCCCGTCAGCAGCCGCAGCACAGCATCCATGACCGTATCGATGATATTGCTCTCGACCATCACCAGCTTCACAGAAGAGGCAAGCGCGATCATAGCCACCGCCGGAAGCATTGCCGCCGCACCTTGCAGGAAGCAGGCCAGCACCCGCCGGAAATCTTTACAAACCAGTTGACCGGCGATCAAACCGGATATCAAAAAGCTTGCCGCAAGAATCGGGATCGCGAGACCGGAGATTGCACGTATGCAGGCGATTGCCACCAGCAGAGCACCCTGTATCGCAAAAAAGACAGCATAGACCCGGAAAATCCTTTGCCGATCCTCCGGCGCATCCTCCCTTTGATCGGTAAGACTTTCCCGCTTCTTTTGGTCCATCTCATAGGTAAGAGAGCTTTTAGGATCACGGTGGATCTTTTTCAAATATCCCATCAGGAATATGCACAGCACCGCATAAACAACAATAAAGAAAAGGATTCTAAGCCACACACCGGAGGATACATGGATCCCTGCCAGTTGGGTTGCCGTGCCTACAGAAAAGGGATTGGCAATGGCAGTAGAAAAGCCAAAACATGCTGCCAGCAGGCAGGCACCCAATCCCACCATCGTATCCAGCTGCATAGAAAGCATGAACACAATGATCAGTGGGAGCAGTGTCACCAATTCCTCAAACATGCCGAACAAGCTGCCAAAGAGCATGAACAGCAGCACCGTAACACACACTACAGGTCCTCCGCTGTCACGCAAACTGCGCATAATGTATGCAATGAAGGTTTTGATGCCACCGGTCTTATCCAGCAGGTTAAATACACCGCTCATCACCAGCAGGAATATACTGATCATAATGATCGTAATCGCGTCCTCTGATACAAACACCCGCAGCGGCGCTGTGAGAACACGCCAAATGGCAATGCCTTCTACTTCCCCCGCCTGGTATGTACCGGGGATAATGTTGCTGTCCGCATCTCTTTCAAAGGCTCCCTGCGGAACAAAATAAGACAGCGAACCGCAGAAAAACAATACCGCCAGCAGCAGCGCCGCCACCGTCACAAAGGAGCGAACGCTGATACTGGAATACGCTTTCTCTTGTTCCCGGATTTCTTTCTCTCTCGTAAGGATAACAATTCCTCCTTATTTGGCCGCTTGTTCGGCATCATTGTGCAAGATTTCCGATGCCACATACCAATCCACAGCTGATCGTTTTTCCTCCGGCACAAAGAAGAAAATCTCCGTGCCGTCATATATTTCAAAATTCACACCGGCTCCGAAGAGCAGCCGATAGATCCGCTGGATAGAAAAATGGAGATCGACGGGTTCTCCGTCCTTGGTGCCGGAATATGTAAGACCGTCCCGATTGAGTGTACAAATACCGAAACCGCCATGCCTTGTCAGACTGTTGCCATTTCCACGCAAACGCAGTTCCACCTTGGAAGACAACATATAGTCCTCTTTTTCAGCGATTTCTTTTTTCATGAGCAGTTTTTGCCAATCATACCACTGGGCAAGATCATGAAAGTAGAAATCGTCATCAAACCCATAACGATCGTTCAGTGATGTCAAATACCCACAGCATTCGCAATAGACAGCGTTTTTCTTTGTTGTGATCGTATACTTTCTGCCACAAACCGGACATGTACTCAGGATATTCTCCAGACCTTCCGCCAGACGCCGTGACTGATAGTGTATCCGTGGTTGCTGCTGAAGCCAACGGAATTCGTCATAGGTGAGCCGCTGCTCAATTTCCAGCTTCATCTGCTCCAAAGGAAGGCTCTTCACCTGCTCTGCGGTAAATAACAGATCCAGCTCAGCCTCCACTACGGAGCCGCGCCGGAAGCCTTTTCCCCACTTGGGATCCGCCAGATAGTCACCGCATATCTTAACGGAGTAGACATTGACACCGGCTTTCTTGATAAAGGAGTAGGTGCTGTTCTGAATATCCTCAAATCGTCCGGTGGTGGAAAGCCGTGCTTCCGGCATCATCGCCAGAATTTCCTTGTTTTTCAGTACTGTCAGGCAGTTTTTGGCATTCTCCATATCCATTGCAAACATACTTTTGGGGAATGCACCCACCTTGCGCAGAAGCCAGCCGAGAATGCTGTGATAAAAATACAGCCGCGCTACGATAAAATGCGGTCTGTATTTTCTAAGTAATGCGGCCGCGTAAATAAAGTCAATAAAGGAGCCGTGATTACACAAAACAATGGACGGGCTTTCCGGTTTTCCGACTTTGTTAGTTGTCTTGAGCTTTACACCGCAAAGAAACAAGTAAAACCGCACCCCGTAATACAAAAGGGTCATCACAAATCCGTTTACCGGCTGCACTTTATTTTTGGCTGCTGTTTTTCTGGATGATTCTCTCTCTGAAGCCATTACCGTGATTCCCCTTAGAATTTCTCGTAACCGATGAGCAAGCCGCCCTTTTCTGCATAATAACTGCACAGGCCCAGATTGATACCGATCTTCACGGTCACTCCCGGCAGTTCTGTCTCGATCATGTCTTTCAGCCTATTGGCAGCCTCTTCATTCAGACAATGGGCCATCTGCACTTTTCCGGTCTTCAGGCCGCTTTCTTTAAGGTGCTTTATAATAGCATTTAAGGATTTCCCCTCGCCCCGGCACTTATCCGTAGGCTCCAAGGTGCCCGCATCACTGGCCTTGCCCACAATGCAGATGCCCAAAACACCTGCGATCTTAGCAACTGCCGGAGATACACGACCGTTGGCAGCGAAGTTATTGAGGGATTTCAGCATAAAAAGCAGGCCGGTCTTCTTCTGGTATTCCGGTATATATGCGCAGATCTCTTCGTAAGACTTTCCTGCACCGATCAATTCTTCCAATTTTTCGACGATGAGCGTCAGCTCAGGACCCGCCGAAAGGGAGTCAATCACAAAGACCCGTCTGCCCGGATGCTCCGTTTCGTACATATCCTTGGCGATGCAGGCAGCATTGTAACTGCCGGACAGGCCGCTGGTGATGGTAACGCAGTAAATATCTTCCGCATCGCCAAAAGCTGTCAGCCAATCCTCCGGATTGGGACAAGATGTCTGGGATCTGCCCTTGTAGGATTTGAAGAAGTGAATCATGCCATCCAGATCCAGCTCCCGGTTATCCACGAACTCCTGCTCAGCGGTGATGATCTTAAGCGGTGCCGCGTCAAACGCAACGGTATTCAGTTTCATTACATTCGCGGAGGAATCCGCAACAATCTTTACGGTTCTCATAGGTACTGTACCTGCCTTTCAATTTTCATATTTCAGGATATCATATAAGCAGGCAGTTTTCCACCTACTTCCGGAAGTTTCGCTCTCCGGTGTGTAGAATTGCTTCTCTACCGGAAGTTTTTATCTCTGTCTGCCAATAAAGGCAGCGCAATGGCACCGGGAGAATGATATCCGGTCGCAGGACCGGTCCTCTTCCCTTGCTATCGATTACCGGGGTAAACCTTCTTTGCTCAGGGTCTGTAAATTAGTCGTGATCCGTTCCAGACAACGGTAAAACACTTCCCGTTCCGCATCGGTCATACCGGACCCGGCCAATTCAACAGCAACCGCTGCCCGCTGCTGTACATGCTTCGCAGCCTGCCTGCCCTCTTCTGTCAGCAGCAGTCTGGCACGATAAAGGTTGCCGCCAATGGCTTCCTTGCGCACAAGACCTTTCTTCTCCAGAATGGCCACCATGCGGGACACATCCGCCTTATTCTTGCAGCACAGCTCCCCTAGTTTAGCGGCGGTAATCCCTTCCTCAAAATTATAGAGGGTCGTAAGGTAAACAGCATGTGGACTATTCAGTTCATACTTAGCCATTTCATCCCCAGCCAGCTTGTGCCAGCACCGGTCAATTTCAGAAATCGCCAGAGAAAAGCGAGCGAATCGATTTAACACGGTTTACCTCCTGGAAAAAACTTGTTGTACTGTCAACTTCTGTATTGTACATCTTGTTTGTTGAGATGTCAACATCTTTTTGTAAAAAACGCTACCGCTGAATAACACAGTCGCACTGCTATGGGTTCGAGTCCTTTTCTCCACTGAGAATAACAAAAGACCACCCGATGGGTGGTCTTTTATTATTCTGGTGGAGACAACAGGACTCGAACCTGTGACCTCATGCGTGTGAAGCATGCGCTCTAACCAGCTGAGCTATGCCTCCGTCTGGAACAGGTTAGATTATACCATAATTTATTGGAAAGTCAAGACCTATTCCTTGTTTTTATCCGATGGAGCGAAGCTTTACCGTATCCATAAGATGCAGTCCCAGATCACGCACCAGCTCCAGTGCCTTTTGCTCTGCCACCGTGTTTGTGATATCATTCGGGAAATGCGCGTCACAGCCAATGAGGCAATCACAGTTTTCCTCCGCCGCCACTTCCCAGAACATCCGATTGGGGTAATTTCTTCCTGTTCTTATTCCCAGCAGATTGATTTCCAACGGCACACCGCAGGCCTTTGCCTCCTGACACAGGCAGCGGATATACTGCCGGTAGATCTTTGGGTCGCCCACATACTTTATGAGATCCGGATGGGCCAGATAGGTAAACAATCCGGTTTGCATCGCTTCCATTACTTGATCACAGTACCGCTTCAAAGTAAACACATCCTCAGTGGCACGGCCGCAGTATGGCTCACCGATCTCATTTCCAACCCAGTGCTGACCCAGTAACATATATTCGATCCCATTGTCACGCAATCTGGGCAGCAGCTCTCCAAAATAAGCAGGATAGTATTCTACTTCCACGCCAAGGTGGATCTGCAATTTTCCCTCGTTCTGCTTTCGCATACTGCGAACGGCATCACAGTATTCCCCCAATTGATTGGGAAACATCCGATGATTGCTGTAATAATCCCCGGGGAACCAATAAGGTGTATGATCAGAAAAACCCAGGATTTCAAGTCCAGCATCAAACGCAGCCTGAACATATTCCGCTTCTGTTCCCTCTGCATGACGGCAACGTGGGGTATGGGTATGGTAGTTCGCGATCATAGCTTCTCCTTCTGATCTTTCTCTTGGCAAGTAGAAGATCATCTGTTATTCTATAGAAAAGGATGTGATGGTGTGCAATACGCAAATATGGTTTCCGGCAGATTCCTGGCAAGGCCCAACCGATTTATCGCCCATGTTGAAATCAACGGGCAAGCAGAAATCTGCCATGTAAAGAACACCGGCAGGTGTCGGGAATTATTGATTCCCGGGGTACAGGTTTTGTGTCAGAAATCAGACAATCCTGCCAGAAAGACCCGGTACGATCTCATTGCCGTACAAAAAGGCAGCAGGCTCATCAATATGGATTCTCAGGCACCCAACACAGCCGCCAAAGAATGGCTCTTGGGCGGTGGTTTGGGAAACATCGAAAACCTGAAACCGGAAAGCTTTCACGGCAGCTCCCGTTTTGACTTTTCCTTTACCAAAGACGGAAAACCCTGTCTTCTGGAAGTCAAAGGTGTTACTTTGGAAAATGACGGTGTCTGTGCATTCCCGGATGCCCCAACAGAGCGGGGAGCAAGACATCTGCGCCATCTTGCACAAGCAATCCAAGAGGGGTTTGATTGCTATGTACTGTTCGTGATCCAAATGACAGATGTAACATGTCTGCACCCCAACGATACAACAGATCCGGATTTCGGCGCCGCGTTACGGGAAGCCGCTGCCGCAGGTGTTACCGTTCTGGCTATGGATTGCCATGTCACCGCGCAAAGCATGACCATCCAAAAACCGGTTCCCGTAGTCTTATAAATGATCGTTTAGCGTACCGACTACCAAGTTTCCGTGTCATCCTGAGCGACCGGAGGGAGTCGAAGGATCCGTATTTAATAGAGCGGATTCTTCGACTCCCTCCGGTCGCTCAGAATGACATGCGTTTTAGGCAACTGCTCAGCTAAACGCTCATTTATGTTTCTTTCAACGATGTCAGCAGCGCTTCCAGCTGCGTTAAGGATTCTATTTCATAATCCGCGGGGATCTCCGGGTTGGCAGGAGCATGGTTTGGGTTGACCCAACAGGTTTTGATACCTGCGTTGATGCCTCCCAAAATATCCGATGTCAGACTGTCGCCAACCATCATAGCTTTGGCTGGATCATATCCCGGAATCTGCGCCGTTGCCCGCGCGAAAAACTCCTTGGCAGGCTTGTTGGCACCCAGTTCCTGGGAAACAAATACCTTTTCAAAGAAACGGTACAGATTGGCGCTGGTCATGCGGCCCTGTTGCACAGATGCCGTGCCGTTACTGGCCAGGAACAGCCGGTATTTTTGGGACAGAGCATCCACCGCTTCTTCTGCGCCCGGCAGGAAATAATGCCCAATGGAAAGATTCTTTTCATAGGCCCGGGCCACCTGTGTGCCGTCGCAAACAATGCCGTATTCCCCAAAGAGCAGTTCAAACCGTCTTACCAGTACCTGCTCCCGCGTCCACTGACCCAGCTCCAGCTTGTGCCAGCATTCCTTATTGATCTGGCTGTATCGGGCAAGCACTTCCTCCGTCGGCGCAATGCCGAACCCCCGGAAGGTCTTGCTGATGGCGATTTTTTCTGCCTTGTGAAAATCCAGGATGGTATCGTCAAGATCAAGGAACAAAAATTCTATCATTTAGCTTTCCTCCTGGCAATTTCATTGGCAATGGCGGCAAAAGCAGGAATATCCAGTGTTTCGCCCCGGACATTGGCATCAAAACCGCAGGCGATCAGCACGTCCTCTGCCCCGCTCTTACCCAGTTCCGGGAATCCCGAAGCCAGACCGTTACTCAGCTTTTTACGCCGCATAGCGAAGCTGGCCCGGACGGTACGGAAGAAAATATCCTTATTATCGATTCTCCATGGCATTTCCTTGCGGCAGCGCAGGTTGATCACCGCTGAGGTCACCTTCGGCTGAGGCAGGAAGCATCCCGCAGGTACATCAAAAAGGATCTCCGGCTCGGCATAGTACTGGCAGAACACCGTAAAAGCGCTGTAGTCCGCCGTGCCCGGTTTTGCGGCGATACGCTGAGCCACTTCCTTCTGCACCATTACAGTCACAGAGTCGAAACACTCAGCCTCCAACAGTGCCGTTAGGATTGGAGAAGTAATATAATATGGCAGGTTGGCACAGGCCATGGGACGCAGACCGGCAAACTTTTCCTTCACCAATGCCGCCACATCCTGCTTCAGCACATCATCCCACAAAATTTCCAGATTGGAAAACTCCCCTACCGTCAGATCCAGAATCGGCTTCAGCCGGGTATCCAGTTCCACAGCGCAGACCTTTCCCGCCCGCAATGCGAGCTGTTGGGTCAACGGGCCAATACCGGGGCCGATCTCCATCACACCGGCAGAGGCATCCACCCCCGCTTCCTCTGCAATTCGCTCCGGTACCCAGCGGGCAATCAGAAAATTCTGGCCTTTGGCCTTGGAAAAATGGAAACCATGCTCCGCAAGCAAAGGCTTCATCACTTGAATATTGCAAACATCAACCATAAACAAACCGCCTTTCTCCGGTAAGTATACCAAAAGAAAGGCGGTTTTTCAATTCCTAAGTCAAAGTTTATCCGAGGAAGTATACGGTTACATTCCGTCTGCCGAAGTTCAGACACTCTTCAACGGTGGGATAGTAAAGGTCGATTTTTTCTTCCTTGATGGAGCTGCCGGTATCCTCAGCACAGGCGATGCCGTAAACATAGTCGCCGTCATTGCTGACGATAAACATCCGGGTTCCCAGAGGGATGACTCTGGGGTCCACTGCTACACTACCAACATGCACGGTCGTACCGGTAGCCGTGATGGTGCCGCAGCCCTGATCAAACTGGCTGTATGCGGTAGCAACCACCTGCATCGTTCCGGTATAGGTCAAAACCTCGCCGGTGGGCAGGATGATATGCCGTTTAGTGATAATCAGCTCATCTGCCGGATCCTTGGGGGGAAGCGGTTCGCAGCCAACACCTACAGCAACGACCTCAGCCACAGGCTGCTGGATCACCGTCTGCTGGGTTACGGTACGGTTCGTCTCCTTGCCGTCCACATAAACCACATTCGCGGTGCAAAGCATCTGGCCGTCCTGACCTTCTGTTACAACGATTTCTGTACCGGCGGGCAAAGAGTAATCATTGTAATAGGTGACGTCGTGTGCAATGGCGGTGGTATAGGTCTGCACATCCTGCACCGTACGGGAAACAGTAATGGCCATACCGTTGTATGTATCCATTTCCAGCGGTACAGAAACAGCAACATGCCCGTCCAGAGAAATACTCAATCTGTTCAGCAGTTCACCCACAGTTTCATCTGTGGTAGTTACTTCAAACTTTTCGCCGCAGTTATCCACAGTAACAGTACGGCTGCGCTGCACAGTGATTTCTGACACACCAATTCCTGTTTGCGTAGTATAGGTATCATCCGCGCCAAGTGCCAGACCGGCCTCGTTCAGAACTGCAGCGGGATCAGTAGCAGAAGATGTATGCACCAAAACCCGGCTGCCATCAGTAATGACATATGTATTCTGTGCGAAAACGGTCTGTGACAGAAGCAGCAGTACTACCAGTGGAACTAACAGTACCGCGACACGGATGAACGGATTCTTTCTCTTTACTATATCTTGTTTGCGTTCTTGCATGGAAGGTACCTCCTTTCGCAATATATTGTGTTGTAATATTGTAGTGACGAGTAGTTACAAAATATTACAACCAATTCTTATAGCAAGAATTTGTACCCATTATAACAAATAATTTGTAAAAGTCAAGCATTTATCTATAAAACACGAAAATCGACAACTTTTAACTATTTTTTGTTTTTTGCATTATGTTAACTTCCCAACCAGATATCTTGTGTTTCTACGCATTTCTACACAATATATTGTAGAAATAGTTACATTTGTTAACATAATTAGTCGAATTATGTAACCCTCGTTACCATTCTTTCTTTCCGTGTTATGACTACCATTTTTCCTCCATTCGCCTTTCAAATCACCCTTTATATCCGCCAAAGCGCTCCACTTTTGCCCGTTTGCCGCAGCGATCACCAAAAAACTGGGGATTGACATTCCTGCCGATCTGTGCTAAATTTTCTTATTAGAAAAAGGCTGCGATGAAGACACGCGCGCACGGTAAGATGCCCAGAGAGAAGCCGGTTGGTGAGAAGGCTTCGCAACACTGCTTTATGCGATACCACTTCTGAGCCGCAGGTCGGAAATGGCCTGCCGGGTGTACCCGTTACAGTACCAATGAGTGACGGCATTGCCGTAACCAGGGTGGAACCGTGGAATACATTTGTATCCCACCCCTGATTTTTCAGGGGCGGGTATTTTTTATACCTACCCCCAAACAAAAGGAGGTAAAAACCATGTCTGAAGAAAATCTGTACACCTTTGAAAATCCTGAGTACCGCAAAACCTTCTGGCACACCAGTTCCCATGTGATGGCGCAAGCTGTCAAGCGCCTGTGGCCTGAGGTGCAGCTGGCCATCGGCCCCGCCATCGACGAAGGCTGGTACTACGACTTTGACGCTCCCTTCTCCTTCACCCCCGATCATCTTTCCCAGATCGAAGCTGAAATGAAGAAGATCGTCAAGGAGCGCATCCGTCTGGAGCGCAGCGAACTGCCCCGGGCAGAAGCCATTGCATGGGCAGAAGCACAGGGCGAACCTTATAAAAAGGAACTGATCGAAGACCTGCCCGAAGATGCCGTCATCAGCTTCTACACCCAGGGCGAATTCACCGATCTGTGTGCCGGCCCTCACCTGGACCATACCGGCCGCCTGCGCCACAACGGCTTCAAGCTGACCAAGAGCTGCGGTGCTTACTGGCGGGGCGATTCTAACCGCAAGATGCTGCAGCGTATCTACGGCATTGGCTTCCCCTCCAAGGACGAGCTGGACGAGTATCTGAAGCGTCAGGAAGAGGCTTTGAAGCGTGACCACAACAAGCTGGGTCGTGAGCTGGAGTTCTTCACCACCGTTGAAGAGATTGGTCAGGGTCTGCCCATTCTGCTGCCCAAGGGTGCAAGAGTCATCCAGACCCTGCAGCGCTGGATCGAAGATGAGGAGCAGAAGCGCGGCTATCTGCTGACCAAGACTCCTCTGATGGCAAAGAGCGACCTGTACAAGATCTCCGGCCACTGGGATCACTACCGCGACGGCATGTTCATCCTGGGCGATGCCGATGACGAAACCAAGGAATGCTTCGCACTGCGTCCCATGACCTGCCCCTTCCAGTATCAGGCATATCTGAATCGTCAGCGTTCCTATCGTGATCTGCCCCTGCGCTATGCCGAGAACTCCACCCTGTTCCGCAACGAGGATTCCGGCGAGATGCACGGTCTGATCCGTGTCCGCCAGTTCACCATTTCCGAAGGCCATCTGGTGCTGCGTCCCGATCAGCTGGAAGAAGAGTTCCGCGGCTGTCTGGAGCTGGCTAAGTACTGCCTGGATACCGTCGGCATGCTGGAG
>JAZRKL010000004.1:0-6107 GCA_045646265.1 Faecousia sp. | reverse complement strand
ATAGAAAGATACATTGCCCCTTTAGGGGCGGCAGTGCAGTTGATGCAGACGTCAGAAATTCAGTGCATCTTTAGATGCCTGCCGGTAAAAAGCCCTTCTAGGGCTTAATCAAGCCGCCGGCTTAGCCGGCGGTCCTGACTTGTTCGTGTGCGATGTTGGTTTGTACAGATTCCCTCACCGGATGATCTGTCCCTTGGGGCTGATGGTTACGATATGGAGCGGGATGTCTTTCCCACTGTTTTCAATAGCTGTTTTCACAGCAAAGGGCAGCCCGCCGCAGCAGGGTACGGTCATTCGGGTAACCGTGACGGAACGGACATTGTTGTGCTTGAAAATCTGTGTCAGCTTTTCACTGTAGTCGATAGCATCCAGTTTGGGGCAGCCGATCATGGTCACCTTGTCACGCATAAACTCGTGGTGGAAATTGCCGTAGGCATAGGCGGTGCAATCCGCTGCGATCAACAGGTCAGCACCCTCAAACCAGGGGGCATTGGGCGGCAGCAGCTTGATTTGCACCGGGAAGTTGGTCAATTCACTGGGAACATGTACTTCTTCCCGGGGGGATTCGTGACAAATACTCTGGCATGCAGAACCGGGACAGCCGGTTTCCTTAGCTTTCTTTGCGACCAGAACCGCGGCTTCGTTGTAGGCGGGCGCTTCCCGCTCTTCAAAAGAAATGGCATTCATGGGGCAGGCGGGCAAACAATCGCCCAAGCCGTCGCAGTAGTCCTCCCGCAAAAGCTTTGCTTTGCCGCTTACCATACCGATGGCACCTTCATGACAGGCCTTGGCGCACAGACCGCAGCCATTGCATTTTTCTTCATTAATGGTGATGATTCTTCGGATCATTGGCGTCTCTCCTTTACTTACGGGTCTTCTGTGCTGCTGCGATTTTCATCATTTGCTCATACATTTCGTCGCCCACACATTTTCTGGCATATTCACACCACTGGACACAGCTTAAGGTGTCGTTATAGGCAATGAATCCGCATTTCTCACAGGCCATCTGGGTATCGATGGAAAACAGTTCGATCAGCTCGCCGCAATTGGGACAGACCTTTTCAATGATCGTAGGTGTTTTGGGTTTTCCCTGGCATCCGTCTAACATAGCGATCCCTCCTTTTGGCTATATATTACAATAAAAAAACGCCGGATGATGTTGCAAATGTCACATCATCCGGTGTTATTTATAACATACGGAAACAATTTTTATCGTAGTCGATGAGACCGTCTTCTTTCATTTTCACCAGCTCCCGGGTCAGTGCACTGCGGTCAACACACAGATATTCCGCCAGCTCCACTCTGCCCAGAGGGATCTCAAAGTAACGGGATTTTTGGGTCTGGGCCTGTATGGAAAGGTAGGCAAGCAGCTTTTCCCGAATACTTCGCTTGGATACTGCTTCCACCTTTCGCATCAGATCACGGTTTTTATTCGCAATGACACGTACCATGTTTTCGATTAACCGGAGATGGAATTGACAGGCCATGGTGCAGTTGCGCATGGCACGTTCAAAGGGCATGAACAATATTTTGGCATCTTCGGAAACCAAAAAGGTCACCACCGACAAATTGTCCGATCCGCAGGCAAAGGTTTCCCCAAATACTTCATTCTTGTGGATACGCACCAGCATGGTCTTGTTGCCCCAGATATCTTCCTTGATCATATCCACCGCACCGGAGACCACGATGCCAATGTGCTTGATGTTCTCATCCTCAAAGGCAACCACATCCCCTTTGCGGAAGGTGCCGATGTGATAACCGGTACAGCTAAGCATGGCCATCCGGTCTTCCGGAACAATACCTTCAAACAGAGGTGTATTCAGTTCGCGCAGAATATCCTTCATCATCATCGCCTCCGTGAATCCATTTTACAGTAAACGGGGCAATATTGCAACAATCATATGCGCCATTTCTGCATCTTGCATTTTCTCGTAATGTGTATATAATGAAAGCATCCCAAAGAAGTGGTAGGAGGAATTCTCTATGGTAGTGGTAGATTTAAGCAAAGAGATCAAGGATCCGGTGATCCGCAAATGCATTGATTTCCTTAAGGAAAATGGCGGCGCTGAGATAGCACCGGGTAAGCATTTTCTGGAAAACAGTGATATCTACGTAAATGTTTCTGAATACACCACCAAGCAGATGGAAGACAGCGGCTGGGAGGCTCACAAAAAATACGCGGACCTGCAGGTGCTGCTGACCGGTGAAGAGCTGATCATGGTTACGGATCTGGAAAAGATGAACCTGGGTAATTACCACGAAGCTTCTGACTATCTGGAATGCAGCGGCGAGATGAGCGAGGCGGTAAAGGTGGACAAAGATACCTGTGTACTGCTGCTGCCCGAGGATGCTCATATGCCCAGTGTGTGCATAGCACGGCAACCCGTGAAAGTAAAAAAGGCAGTGTGCAAGATCCCTGTCCATTATTTTGCATAAAAGAACGGCAGCGTCCTGTTTTCAGAACGCTGCCGTGTTATTTACTGATCATACTCCAAGGGTCTTGAAGCCTTGCAACCACTGCTGTTTGATGAATTCGTGGCCCATGGTGGTGGGGTGGACACCGTCGCTGAGCCAGTATTTGGCGGGTGCCTGCTGGCAAAGAGCATCAAAGCCTTCCTGCAGGGGAACGAATACCAGATTGTGCTTTTCGGCGATTTTCTTTGCCATCTGGGCCCGCTGCTGAACTTCATTTCGGACCTGCTCGCGGCTTTCCATTGTGGCCCATGCCTCCGGTACGATTGCGGCCTCTAAGATAAACGGCTCAAGAATCATGATTTTGAGATCGGGAAGCACAGCTTTCAGCTCTTCAATCAGCATGTTGTATATCTTGAAATACTTGTCTGCAGCCACACCGTTGGGACTTGCACCAAACTCATGCCAGACATCATTTACGCCAATGAGAATACTGAGAACATCGGGTTTTAAATTGATGATGTCGCGTTTCATGCGGGCATAAAGATCAACAATGCGATTGCCACTGATGCCTCTATTTAAAAACTCGAATTTACCTGGTGCCGCGAAGCCTAATTCCCCCGTTACAAGCAGGGGATAGCCATGGCCTGCAATGGCATCATTCGCATAGACTCTGCCGGAGTCTGTAATGGAATCGCCTTGAAATACTATTTTCATATCAGAATGTCCCTTTCTTTAGTCTTCGGGAATGATCTTGATGTAACAGGTGGTGAAGAGGTCCAGGTGGGCTCAGATGCTGGTTTCCACATCATACACCAGCTCACCATCGTGGGTTTCGTCCAGCTTGGAGTTCTTTACGCGCATACCGTTCTGGCCTACGATATTTTCCACATCGATATTTACCATGCTTATGCTTCCAATCGAATTCTGCTGGATGATTTCACTATAACACTTAATTTTTTTATGTCAATACCTATGCAAATCATATTTATATTATTACAGTGGAGTAATATTACTCTTACTAAATGAGAAAAAAGATTGTCCTGCCGGGTCTCCGACAGGACAGTTTTGCTTTTGATATCAATATCGCTCTTCAATCCAGCCTGGCTTTTGATAAAACACTTTTCTCAAATTTTCTTCATTGCCATAGATGGTAACACTGGGGAAGATGGCAAGACGATCCAGATGGGATCTGCCCATGATGCCAGAGGAAAAGGCATTGATATCCATTTGGATATCCGGAGTTCCACCCCGGGTCACTGTGGTTTCTTCACCAAAGGTGACGGTATAGCAGCCGTTATTCCAGGGACAGTATGTATCGTTTACGATCTCAATGGCAACCATTCTGCTTCCTAAATACCGGGAACGCTTCAAAATTTCGTCCACGCAGACGATCCTTGTGCAGCCGGCATTGAAGACCTTGCGATGGGTGTACCGGTTTTCGTTGCCGATTCGGGAATCAATCAGCGGCCCAATATCCACGTTCGCAGCTGACTTCATAGCCGAACTGGCGGTAGTAGTTATCCGCAAAGGGGAATACATGGGAAAGAAAGACATCCCGTGCCTTCATGATCTCAAAGGCACGGGCAAAGATCTGTTTGATGGCACCCTTATAAGGCTGATTAAAGTCGGACACCACACCGCCGGGGCCGTGCATTTTCAAAAGA
This sequence comes from Faecousia sp., assembly GCA_045646265.1. Lineage (GTDB taxonomy): Bacteria > Bacillota > Clostridia > Oscillospirales > Oscillospiraceae > Faecousia. The sequence continues at coordinate 2,028 of JAZRKL010000004.1, read as the reverse complement.
TGACCGTCGTAGTTGACGGTAAACCAGGGAAACTGCACACCGGCATAGAGCTTGCCGGTGTCAAAAGAACCCAGACGCAAATAATCGGGATCTTTTTCATAGGAATTAAAGTGTTTCAGAAACGCGTCATAATCCGTAAGATCCGGGATCGGTACCCGAAACAGGGGAGAGCAGATCTTTTGATATTCAAAATAGGTTTCCGCGTCATAGAATTCTTTCACTTCGTAGGGCATGGTAAAAACTCCATTTCCCGCAGTGTATATTGCTATTCTATACGGATGGGCAAATCATGTAAAGGTAAAAAATAAAATGCAAGTGGCAATTTTTCGGCAGATAATTTTATGGGTTAATTTCACCCTGTTTACTTTGGTTCTTTCCCTTCTTCAAACACCCGGATCATTTCCCGGGTCAGGCTGATGCCGTCATCATGGGCGGGCAGGGCATCCCGGGAATACCAATCCGCCATGGAAAGCTCGTTCTCATCGATATGAATTTCGGTGTTTCCATCGACATCGCAGAAAAAGCCCATGAGAACATTTCCATCCACACCCCAGGGCTGGCTCTTGTAGTAGCGGAGGTTCTTTACCCGTAGACCAACCTCTTCCATAACTTCCCGCTGAACGGTCTGCTCAATGGTCTCACCGATCTCCGTATAGCCTGCCAGAAGCGCATAACGGGTGTAGGCCCTGCCTGCGTATTTGCTCAGCAGCAGACGGTCGCTGTCGGTGACAGCTACGATGACCGCGGGACTGATACGGGGAAAAATCACATTTCCACAGTTGGGGCAGCGGAGCATCCGCTCCTTGCTGTCATGCTCTGTAGGGGTACCGCAGCAGCCGCAAAGACGGTTGCAGCGGTACCAGTTGTATAAATGCCAGCCCGTCATTATCGCAAAGCAGATTTCCTTGCTCTTTAACTGACGCAGCTGCCGTACCGGCTCGTAGCCGAAACCGCCGTCCGGGGAAATGGGGGCAGTGCCTGTCCATAGAAAAAAGTTCCGGCCCTGCATACGGAAGAGATAGCGGGGTGCCGCAGGTGTCTGCCATGTGGCTATGTGGGTAAGGGTGGGCAGCGTTAATGTGTCATCTTCTTCTCTGCGAAGCAGTACCTGTCCCACGTGAAAACAGAGAATGATGTCCTCTCCAACGGCAGAAACATTTTGAAATTCGTTTTCCAATCGACCAAAATCAAGATCCTGAAGCATGGGCAGTCTCCTTGTTGGTTTTCGCTTAGGCATATCGTTTGCCTAAGCAGCTTTGTATCATTTTACCTTGTGGTAAGAAGATCTCTTTTGACCTCATTATATGATAATGAAAATAAAAAGTAAAGTTGTGCAGTGTAAATCTTCCCCTTTTGCGAATAATAGCATCGTAATTTGTAAAATTATTGTAGGCGTGTATCGACACCCTGTGTCATCCTGAGCGAGCCGCAGGCGAGTCGAAGGATCCGTTCTTTTTTGGATGCGGATTCTTCGTCTCGTGCCGTAAGCACTCGCTCAGAATGACACGGGTTTTGGGTAGTGCCGTAAAGTATCGTAAAAGGAGAAAGATATATGAAGGCAACTGGGGAGCGATGGGAGCGCCGCCGGTGGCGGGAGGAGCGACCTGAGCGAGTGGCTGCGGTCGACAGATGAGGAAGGCTTTTCAAAGCCGACGAAGATGTCGGGCACCGCAACAGGGCAGACTCACCCCTTACAAAAATGTTTGTAAAAAGGAGAAAGATATACTATGAAAGCCACAGGTATTGTACGCCGCGTTGACGACCTCGGGCGTATTGTAATTCCCAAAGAGATTCGGAGAACCCTGCGCATAAGGGAAGGTGACCCGCTTGAAATTTACACCGAGAAGGACGGCGGGGTGATCTTCCGCAAGTATTCTCCCATGGGGGATCTGCAGGATTTTGCTGCCCAGATCTGCGAGGCCATCGGGGCCAACACCGGCCGCATTGCCGCGGTGTCCGACCGGGATGCCATCATCGCCCTGTCCGGCGCTCCCAAGCGGGAACTGCTGGACAAACCCAATTCCCATG
>JAZRKL010000003.1:0-8572 GCA_045646265.1 Faecousia sp. | reverse complement strand
CATACGCCTAAGGCCCCCTTGTGTAAAGGGGGCTGTCAAAAATCTCTGATTTTTGACTGGGGGATTGTCGTGTTTTTGACAACCCCTCCGGTCAAAATCGAAGATTTTGACCACCTCCCCTTACACAGGGGAGGCTTGGGTGCGGCAGTAACTTAGGCCGCTAAACGATTATTTAGCAGGAACAGCACCGGGCATATCCATTAAATCTTGGCCCAGGGCGGCGATGGTCAGGATACCGATATTGTCTGCGTAGATCTTGTCGAACTGCTCCAGAGGCAGAGGATTTTCCCCCGCTCCGACTTCGATGGTATAGCCGGGGCGGCGGAATTCCTGAATAAACCAATCCTTGTAGCCGGCGAAGCTAGATTCAAAGGGTGTTTCTTCTAATTCGTACCCGCTAACTGCGGCAAAAGCTTCCCCCAGCTCTTCCGCCCCCGGAACGTCGTAATCTTTAAATTGCCAATAGATCACCTCTCCCTGGGCATGGTAAGCCAGCACCAAAGCGGGGTCGATAAACTCTGTGTATCCTGCCAATGCTCTGCTTTCCCGTTGGTTTAGGGGCGCCCGGCCCACATAATCCCTCGGCCCAGGTTGCGTAAAGCCTTGGGAAAACTTGATCTCCCGGGCCTGAAGCCACCCGGCGGGATATTGCAGATTCAGATCTACCCCCAGAAGGTTTGCTTTCCAGCCGTTGGGAAACGGTATGTCGGGATAAAATTCCGCCAGATTTCTGGCGGATTCATAAGAACTGCTTCCGGGTGGAATTGCACCGGTAACCAGATCCACCCCATCCGGATCAATCAACGGCACCATGTAGATGGTGGCGGTTTCCGCTATGTTTTGTGCGTCAACACCAAAAATAACACCGTTTTCTGCGATTGCCTGGGCCAGCTCTTCCGCAAATTTCAGCAGCACCAGGCTGGTGATCCACTCATTTGCGTGGTGGGACGCGGAATAGATGACCTTCCGCGGGCCATTGCCGATGACCAGCGTTCGCAGCGGACGCCCGTATGCGGTAGTGCCGATGACCTCTGTACGGCAAAAAGGATAGTTTTCTACAATTGCCAAGATCATTTGATTGCAGCTTTCCGATGTAATGGGAATATCCGTTCTCACAATTGCCATAAAAATCGCCTCCTACTATCGTATGCCACAGCAATAAAAAAGTTACTGCAGAAGAACTCCGCAGTAACTTTTTCCTATTCAGAAGCGAAAATGGCATCCAGTTTGGCGATCCAATTCTGATCCCGAATCCGAAGAAAATCGTTTTCAAAGGGAATCTCCTGAGATCCGGAAAAATTGACAGCATATCCACCGCTACTGGTGATGGAAAGACATTGGGCGGTACCGTCAATTTCGTAGGTGATGAAAACGGTATAGGTTGTTTTTTCATTATGGTAAATGACCGAAGATGGGTCTCGCCAATAGGAAGACGATTGGAGTAGTTCCAGAATCTGCAACAGCTGATTTTGCGTTAAGTCTGCTTCGTATTCATTGCGGTCTGGGGTACTGTTGTCAAAAGACCAAGACCAAATCGAAACAGCGGCGGTGCAGTCGGCGGGGATATCCTGTAAAAAACTGAGCTCTGTGCCGCTGACATAGAACCAGCTAAGCGCCAGCAGAAAAGCGGCTGTCAAAACAATAGAAACGGAGATATTTACAATGCGACGGGTTTTCGTATTCATAAAAACTCCTTTCTTGATGGTTAGGAAGGATTCTGCTCCAGCCAGATCAGAAGAACAGCGATATCCGCGGGACTGACACCGGAAATACGACCTGCCTGTCCAATGGACATGGGCCGAATTTCACTGAGTTTCTGCCGTGCTTCCAGACGAAGACCGGCGATGGCATTGTAGTCAATGGTATCGGGCAGACGGCGGGATTCTTCTTTTTTGAATTCCTCTACCTGCTTTTCCTGCCGGGCAAGATAACCTGCGTACTTGATCTGAATTTCCACTTCCTCGGTGACGGACTTGGGAAGCTCCGGACGATTCGTGTCAAAGGGAGCAATGTCTTCATAAGTTACCTGAGGGCGGCGCAGCAGGTCTGCAAGTCTTGCAGAATTGGTAACGGGAGCGGAATCCCGGCTTGCCAGCATAGTATTCAGCGCTTCGGATGCGGAAACACCGTTACTTTCCAGACGGTTCATCTCCCGACGGACGGCTTCGTACTTTTCTTCCACCTGCTTCAGCCGTTCCTGGGGTACAAGACCAACGGCAGCACCGATGTGAGTCAAGCGCTGATCGGCATTGTCCTGCCGGTGGAGCAGACGGTATTCACTGCGGCTGGTCATGATCCGGTAAGGCTCTTCCGTACCCTTGGTCACCAGATCGTCAATGAGCGTGCCGATATAGCTGGTATCCCGGGTGAGGATCAAAGGCTCTTTGCCTTGCAACTTCAAAGCGGCATTGATACCTGCCACCAGACCTTGCACCGCAGCTTCTTCATAGCCGGAAGATCCGTTGAACTGACCTGCGCCGTAAAGGCCGGAGATCTTCTTATACTCCAAAGTGGGCAGCAAACTGGTAGGATCGACGCATTCGTATTCGATTGCGTAAGCAGGGCGCATCATTTCCGCGTGTTCCAGACCGGGGATGGTACGAAGCATCTGCAGCTGTACATCTTCCGGAAGAGAAGAGGAGAAACCCTGAATATACATCTCTTCCGTATCCAGACCGCAAGGCTCGATAAACAGCTGATGGCGGTTTTTTTCCGCAAAACGGACGATCTTGGTTTCGATGCTGGGGCAGTACCGGGGGCCGACACCGGAAATAGTGCCGTCATACATGGGACTGCGGTGCAGATTGGCCTTGATGATCTCGTGGGTCTGTTCATTGGTATAGGTCAGATAGCAGACAGCTTGATTATAGAGGGCATGCTCCGTGCGGAAGGAGAACGGCTCCGGCACTTCATCACCCGGCTGTAGCTCCATTTTGGAAAAATCAATGCTGCGGCGGTTGACTCTGGGGGGCGTACCGGTTTTGAAACGGCGCAGAGGAAGACCAAGAGCGCGCAGGTTGTCCGCCAAACCGATGGAAGCGTGCATGCCGTCGGGACCTGCCTGCTGCACCGACTCACCGGTGATGACGGTGGCATCCAAATAGGTGCCGCTGGCGATGATCACAGCCTTGGCATCATACTTTGCACCCAACTGGGTGCGCACACCGGTAACAGCGCCGTTCTGTACATAAATTTCTACAATTTGCGCCTGCTTCAGCTCTAAATTTTCCTGCAGCTCCAACACATGCTTCATGTACTGCTGGTATTTACGGCGGTCACCCTGGGCACGAAGAGAATGGACAGCGGGGCCTTTTCCCTTGTTGAGCATCCGGTACTGGATGCAGGCAGCATCGGCGGCAACTGCCATCTGACCGCCTAAAGCGTCCAATTCCCTTACCAGATGGCCTTTGCCGGTACCGCCGATGGCGGGGTTACATGGCATATTTCCCACAGCATCCAGATTAATGGTAAAGAGAATGGTTTTATGGCCCAGCCGGGCGGCAGCCAGAGCAGCTTCAATGCCTGCGTGACCGGCGCCAATGACAGCTACATCACAGCTTCCGGCAAAATAGGTGGTCATTCGTTGGTCTCCTCTTTCTGCTTCTTTTCTTCCGGGGGCAGCACGAAGGGCTTACAAACCACCTCGCAGCGGTTGATGGGTGTGCCCAGTGCGTGGAACTTTTCTTCATAGCCGGTCATAATGCCCACAATGCCGTTTTCGTGGAGATTCCGGGTCAGATTTTTTACTTCCAGACCGCAGGCGGCAAATTCTTCCACGCTGAACTCAAACAGGGGGGCATTGTCGGTCTTGTAATGGAACTCACCGCCGGTACGAACCACACGGCAGTATTTATCCAGAAAACTACGGTGGGTCAGACGGCGCTTTGCGTTCTTTTTCCGGGGCCAGGGATCGGGGAAATTGATAAACAGACGGTCGATCTCTTGAGACGCAAAGATATCTTCAATATTTGCTACATCCATATCGATGTAAAATACGTTTTTCAAACCCATGTTTTGTGCCTTTTCCATGGCAACGACCATGGCTTCCCGGCAGCGCTCCACAGCGATGAGCAGCACATCGGGATTCGCTTGGGCGGTTTCGGCGGTGAATTTACCCTTACCGCAGCCAACTTCCACCCAAAGGGCGGTGCAATCCGGCTTCAAAGAGCGCCAGTTACCCTGCAAAGCGGCAGGTTCTGTAATACGCATGGCAGCGCAGGCCTCCATGCGGCTGTCAAGATTTTTCATTCTTCTCATTCTCATGCTCATTTCCTCCAAAAGGGCATAATAATTTATTCTATTATAGCAGACCATATCTATTGAGTCAAAACTTTTTCACTTTTCGCCATTATATATTGCTGAAAAATATCCCCCCTGTGGGCTTGTCACTGGAAGAATTCTGTCGTATAATAACGGAAAATGAGAAGGAGGCATGTGCTATGGAACATACCCACGACCACGCCTACATGCATGAACATGGCATTGCCCATAGTCACGGTCATGTACATGAAAACCAAAAAGCGGTGATCAACCGGCTTGCCCGGGCCATCGGTCATTTGGAAAAGGTCAAGCGGATGGTAGAAGAGGGTTACGATTGCTCTGAAGTGCTGGTACAGCTGGCGGCCGTCCGCTCCGCGCTGGATAATACAGGCAAGGTTATATTAAAGGACCATATCCGGCATTGCATGGTGGATGCGGTAGCTGCCGGGGATGAGGGGGCCATTGACGACCTGTGCGAAGCAATTGAAAAGTTTATGAAATAAAGAAGGGATGCATCGCATCCCTTCTTTGCTGTTTATTTCGTTTTTGCCAGCTTCCGTTCTTCCTTGGTCTTAAAGAACTTCTCCAGTTCGGGAACCAGGATCAGACAGATCAGCGCAGCGGTGAAGCCGCCGTTGTACAGGCAGAAGCCGCCGTGGAGGGTGGGAACGGAGGTGACAAGCAAATAGTGCATTACCGCGGCAACAAAGCCGTAGCGCCAGCCGTACTTGTCAGCAATGGGGCTGAGACCGTTGGCATAGCACAGACCAACACAGATTGCCTGGGCATTGATCTTAAACGCAAAGGTGCCGCCCAGCAACGGGGAGATCCAGCCAAATACCACGGATGCCACAAAATAACCCAGCATAATGGGCCAGACATTGCCGGGATGGCTGCCGGAGTTGCAGGTGCAGAGCATGCAGAAGATGATACCGAAAGTGATACCGTTGAAGGTGGCACCGATGAGATTGTAGTAGCCCAGAATGAACAGGCCGTACACACCCAAATTCATCAGGAAGGTGGCATTGCCATAGGTGCTGGAGAAGTTATTAACCAACGCAGGATCGGTCAGCAGCTTCCAGTAATCCTTGGGTCTGCAGCCCATCAGAAATGCCACAACAATGAAGATACCAAATACGATACAGCAGAAGATGTTTACGATGGATTGGGACGCTACCTGCATGGATGCTGCGTCTACATCGGACAGTGCCTTGGGGAGGCTGACACCCATAGTCTTGAACAGGGTGGCATTCAGGAAAAATGCGGTCATGCCAATGGGCAGGGCAGCGGAATAGAGATCAAAGCCCTTATGTACCTTGGGAGAGTGGGCAAGACCCGCAGGCAGGAAGAAGCCAATAACCAGACCTACCAGAACGGCAAGACCCAGACCCAGCCAGTTGAAGCCGATGGCTTCTGCATTGGGGTAACGGATCAGCAGATCGGTGATCAGAGGCGCAATACCGGTGGAAAACAGCATTGCATTGACCAGACCGCCCATTTTTTCCTTCTTCACCAGACCGTAGACAATCACACCCAGAATGGAGAACCACATGTTCAGAATGTTGATACCCCAGGAACCAAAACCAATGGTGAGAATCACGGCCAGAGTAGAAACATTGTTTGGGGTGCCCTTAAACACAATGAACAGCAACAGGCTGAGAAGACCCACGAGACCCATATTCAGGAATGTGGCAGCATAGCCGCCCATGGCGAAGTAGTTTGCGGAGATCTTACTGGGCTGGGACAGAATGTTCCACAGACCGCTGAACATGGTAGCCCGGTCGGGCATGCAAACGGCGGCAACCAGGAAACAAACGGACAGGAAAGCAAACAGAAGCTTCAAAAAGCTACCTTCGGAAAGGTTTTTGATTTTCTTCATAACACACACCTCAAGTTACAAAATCTGGGCAATCCGAGCCCATAAAGTTCGAATTGCCCAGACGGTCGGCAGAAAATGCTTATACTCCCCAGCGGTAAACCGCTTTTATTCCGTCAGTTGTATAAGCGATTATGAAAATTAGATCTTCTCAGCGGCTTCCACAACGTGCTTCATCAGAACACTGGTGGTAACAGCGCCAACACCACCGGGAACGGGGGTGATAGCCTCGACAATGGGCTCGACCTCGTCGAAGATTGCGTCGCCGGACATGCCGCCCTTGCCCTTGGTGGTGATCTTCTCAGCGTCCCAGTTCATGGAAACGTCGATGATGATCTGGCCTTCACGGACAAAGTCCTTGGTAAGGCTCTTCAGAACACCGGCAGCGGAGATGATGATGTCGGCCTCACGGCAGATAGCAGCGGGATCGACAGTACGGGTGTGGCAGATGGTAACGGTGGCGTTCTTAGCCATCAGCATCATAGCTGCGGGCTTGCCGACGACCAGAGAGCGGCCGATAACGACAGCCTTCTTGCCCTTGCAGTCAATGCCGTAGTGATCCAGGATCTCCATGCAAGCTGCGGGAGTGCAGGGAGCGTAGCCCAGGTCCTGGCCTTCGAAAACACCGGCGTTGGACATATGGGTCATGGAGTCAACGTCCTTCTTGGGAGCCAGACGGTTGCAGATCTCGTCCTGGTCAGCCTTCAGGTGCTTGGGCAGGGGACGGAACATCAGGCAGCCGTGGATAGCATCATCAGCATTGATCTCATCGATAACAGCCATGACTTCTTCCTTAGTGGAAGCTTCGGGCAGGATGAAATTCTTAATAGCAACACCGATCTCTTCGGCGCGCTTGGTAGCGCCCTTCTCATAGGACAGGTCAGAGGGGTTCTCACCCAGACGCAGGATTGCCAGAGTGGGGGTAACACCCTTCTCCTTCAGTGCAGCAGCACGGGTCTGCAGGGAAGCAACCAGTGCTTCGTTAACTTCTTTACCGAGCAGTCTCTTAGCCATAGTTATATTCTCCTTAGTAAAATATGTTTTAATATTACTTGTCATTGCGATAAGTAGCGCACACTGGTTCGCAATTTCGTGAGCATTCCGAAATCCTATTGAGATTGCCACGTCGGCCTACGGCCTCCACGCAATAACGTGCGTTTTGTGTAGTGCGTTGCTTATACTCCAAAACCTGCTTTCACAGAATTGAAGATCTCGTCGGCCATGGCGCAGTACTTAGCCATCATGCCCAGAGCCTTGTTATTCAGCTCTTCGGCCTTTTCGCGGTTCTTCAGGGTCTTGGTGTTGATGAAAACATTCAAAGATGCAGCCTGCAGAGCGGCCTTGCAGCAAACAGCGCCGCAGCCGGCATCGGAAACAGCCAGGCGGCTGCCCTTAGCGGCAAACACAGCGATGTACTCAATGGCTTCGCAGCACAGCTCCATGATCTTCATGGGGGTGGAGCAAGCGATCAGAGTGGCTTCTTCCATGACAGCGTCACGGTTGGGGTCATCCTTGGGGATGCCATAAGCCTTAGCCAGGGGCAGGAAGTTGATCTCATCCATTTCCACCTGATTCAGCAGCTCGGTCTGCAGAGCGTCGCACTTGGCCTTCAGAGCGATGATCTCGTCCTGAACATCAGCGTACTTCTTCTTGCCAACAGTCAGAGAGCCGACCATGTTGCCCAGAGCGGTACCGATGGCACCAACCAGAGCAGCAGCGCCGCCGCCACCGGGAGCGGGAGCGTCGGAGGCCAGAACTTCCACAAACTTGCGGCAGGATTCCATAGTCATATCCATGGTATGTATTCTCCTTAATATCATAATGTAGGGCGGGGGTTTACTCCCGCCGGTTTTTTCACAATGGATCATTGCGGCGGGAGCAAGCCCCCGCCCTACAATAGGGGTAGCTAAAAAATGCCCCAAAAGCACAGGCGGAAAACCGCCTGTGCTTTTTAAGGTTAAATCGGAATTAGAACAGGCCGGATACCTTGCCGGTCTCAGTGTCGACGTCAACACGGCGGTATGCGGGGTTAGCAGCGGTGCCGGGCATCATGGAGATGGTACCAGCCATGGGGCACAGGAACTTAGCGCCGCCGTACTCCAGGATGTCACGGATGGTCAGCTTCCAGCCGGTGGGAACGCCCTTCTTGGTGGGATCGTCACTGAGGGACAGGTGAGTCTTAACCATCATGGTGCAGTAGTCAGCGTACTTGGGATCCTTCTCGAAGCGCTCAGCCTTCTCGTTAGCCAGGGGCTGCCAGATAACGCCGTCAGCACCGTAGACTTCCTTAGCGATCAGCTCAACGCGCTGACGCAGGGGCATCTCCAGATCGTACAGGAACTTGATCTCGTTCTTCTCTTCGCAAGCCTCGACAACGACCTGAGCCAGCTCAGCAGCGCCTTCGCCGCCGTAACGCCAGTGGTTGGACTCAGCGCA
>JAZRKL010000002.1:0-20849 GCA_045646265.1 Faecousia sp. | reverse complement strand
CCGAATGCAAAATGCATAATGCAAAATTGTGGTATTTGCTGACGCAAATGATTTAAATAGTCGGCGAAGCCGACACCTTAATTTTGAATTTTGCATTTTGAATTTTGAATTGCGCAACGATAGTTGCGCGTGTAAACGATCCTTTACAACAGCATAGGAAAAAGCGATAGCTTTTTAGCAGCATCTATATTATAATGGAGAAAATGCGGTAAGGGGGTGGAGCAGTGAAGAAAGGATTGTTAGTAGTGCTGACAGTGGTACTGCTGATTGCCTATTGCGGATTGCTTTATGCCTGTCCCGGTCCTGCATCAGAACCTGTGTTGCAGACGACACCCACGCTGGCACCGACAGAACCGGTTGTAACAACAGCGGTAACCCTTCCGGAAGAAACTGTTCCGGAAACTGTCCCGGCTACCGTTGCGGCACCTGTGCCTTCAAAGTCTGCTGCAGAACCGGACTATCGGCTGACGGCCCGCAATGCCTTTGTGTATGATTGCACCTCCGGTGAACTGGTATTCACTTTGGGGGATATGGAAAAGCAAATCGCACCTGCCAGTCTGACAAAGCTATTTACCGCCTATGTGGCGCTGATGTATCTGGATCCGGAAGATATCGTTACCTGCGGCAAGGAAACCACATGGATCAACCCAGCCTCTTCTGTAGCATGGGTGACTCCCGGTGATCGGGTTACGGTTGAAGTGCTTATCCAGGGCATGATGATGCAAAGCGGTAACGATGCGGCCTATGCCACAGCAGTGGCTGCCGGCCGGATACTGGCGAAGGATCCGAATTGCTCCGCAAAACAGGCGGTAGAGCTGTTCATGGACGAGGTGAATACCCAGGCGGCAGCGCTTGGTCTAAATGGAACCCATTTTGCGACCCCCGACGGATTGGACACCTTTGACCACTACACCACTGCGGCGGATATGCTGAAAATTGCATTGCTCGCTATGGAGCATCCACTTCTGCGGCACTACAGCAGTTTAAGCAAAACCAGCGTCATGTACGAAAACGGGGAAACCCATACCTACCACAGCACAAACTTCTTGCTGCAGCCGAAATCCAAATACTATTGCCCCGACGCCTGCGGCTTGAAAACAGGAAACACCAAAAAAGCGGGAAGCTGTTTACTGGCGCTGTTTCATAATGGAAAGGGGTATGTTTTGATCGGCGTTTTTGGTTGCCCGCAGTATGAGGACCGTTTTGCGGATGCTTTGCAGCTTTATGCTTTATATGGCTGAAAAATGCGAATAACAATTTCAAAACAGGGTATGATAGCTATGGACGGAAACAAACCGCATATCAAAAGGCCATGACGATGGAATTTGACCATGCCGTTACATTTTCGTCAAGTGTGTCACGGTAAGCGCACCGTATGATGCGAAAAAAGGATGCGTCCAAGGGTGGGGAAACCGAGAGTGATCTTGATAATTCCCCATCTACATAGGGGTATTCAATAAGGAAAGACCAAGTCGTAAAAGACTTGGTCTTTTTGCAATATAGGTGTACTATATATTTTGTTGTTGCTTTCGATAGCTGCCCGGTGAGATGCCTAAAGTGGTTTTAAAACTGCGGCAGAAGCTTTTGGCATCAGAAAAGCCAACCTGCGCGGCAATGCGGTCTATGGAGGCTTGTGTCTCCTGCAGCAAGGTACAGGCTATCTGAATTCGATGATCGTTGAGCACGGTGTGAAAAGTTTTGCCGGTGACTTGTTTGAACACTTTGCAGAAATTACTTTTGCTGTATCCGCACATGGCGGCCACATCTTCCACCGATAAGGGTTTTGCATAATCATGGTAGATGCGTTCCAGTACATTTTCTATCATAAGGGAGGAAAGCTCTTTTTTAACACGGCGGCTGTTATCACTTTGTGATGTGAAATCTTTGAGAATATATGCGAATATTTTGTATATATTTCCCCGTATGATCAGACTGGAAAACGGTGTCGGATTTGCGCGGAAAAAATCGGTTTCCTGCAAGAGCGTGTACAATTCCTGATAAGATGCTTGGTGAAGAGAATAGATAGGCTGGGAAATAGTATAACTGCACAACTGCTGGAAAGTTTGTCCCAGCATCACAGGGCCAACTTCAATTATCAGGCATCTGGAATCAAAAGAAAGGTTGCTTTCGGGCAATTCATGGGGTGTCATAGAGCTGATAATCGCCAGATCGCCTTCCTGTAACCGATACTCTGTTCGGTCAATGCGGATACGATACTCACCGTAAGTGCAATAGAAAAGCTCGATTTCAGGGTGACAGTGGATGGGACAGGGGGCATTTTTTCGATAACCAATGATATAGGGTGGATCGCCCAAGTGCAATTCCTGATAAATCATAAGCATCCCTCCTGACCTTGTTATACAGGAAACTACTAAATTTTGCAAGCAAAATCGTGAATTTTTGGGAATAAAAAAATACTTTGCGCCAATGCGCTTTGTAACGTGGTAAGATACAATACAATCAGTTTCCGGAGAAGAGTTCTTCGCCCGGACGATTAACGCGTTTCAAAATGCAGTGCAAAGTTATTGCTTACAGATGGAGGTAGCATATGATATTCCCATTCCCAGAAGACTTTTTGTTTGGTGCAGCCAGCTCCGCGGTTCAGATCGAGGCCAGCTGTGAAGAGGGCGGCAAAGGCGAGGATGTGCAGCGCTATGTATTCAAGCACCGTCCGGAACAATTCCATGGTGATCCCAACGATGCGGCAGACTTTTACCATCATTATCCGGAAGATATCCAGATGATGAAGGAACTGGGGTTGAAAACATTCCGGTTTTCTGTTTCCTGGTCCCGCATTTATCCCAACGGCCCCGATGAAGTGAATCCCCAGGGTCTGGCTTATTATGAAGATATGGTGGATCGCATGTTGGATGCGGGCGTAAAGCCGCTCTTTGACCTGTGGCACTGCGACCTGCCAATGTGGGTTGCGGAGCAGGGCGGTCCCATCAACCCGAAATTCATCGATTGGTTCACAAGCTATGCCAAAACCGTTTTTGAGGTCTTGGGCAATAAGGTGCCACTCTGGTCAACCATCAACGAACCCCATGTTAACTGTTTGGGTGCCAACGAGTATGGCCTGTATCCGCCCTTTGTAGCAGACCTTGAGCAGGCAATCCATGCCAGCCATAACGCCATCATCGCCCACTACCGGACGGTCCGGCTGTACAAGCAGATGGGCTGCAAGGGACAGATCGGTGCTGTGGTTTACCTGCCGCCCTGTTATGCCGCCAATCCCAATAACCCAGAGGATGTCGCCGCGGCAGAGCGTTATCAGGACTATCAATCCGGCTGGTGGCTGGATACGATGCTGAAGGGTCACTATCCGAAATCCTCCATGGAAATTCCTTATATCCGCGACAAAATGCCGGAAGGCTATCAGGAGCAGTTGGATAAGGAGTTTATTCCTGCTGACTTCGTGGCCATCAATTACTACGATGGCCGCTATGTAAAGCATGAACCTGACGGCAAGCTGAATTGCAAAACAGTGGAGACGAATCACATTCCGGCGGCTCTTTTCCCCGCCCATCCCTACCCCGAGGGCCTCTATGATGCGCTGATGTATGTGAAGAACACCTACCCCGGTAAGGATATTTACATTACTGAAAATGGAATCGGTGTAAAGAGACTAGACGATCCGGAGGAAGATCTGAACGACGATTACCGCATCAATTTTATGCGGGATCATATGCGTTTTATCTCCCGGGCCATTGAGGCCGGTGCGCCGGTCAAGGGATATTATCCCTGGACCTTGATCGACACCCATGAACCGGGCGGCGGTTATCGATCCACCTTTAGCTTGATCCAGGTGGATTTCAAAACCAAGAAACGCACGCCTAGAAAGAGCTGGTACTACTATCAGCAGGTTATCAAAAACGGATTTGTAGACTAACACACACTGTAACCATGGAGGTGTCGAGATGATTTTTCCGTTTCCTAAGGACTTTTTATTTGGTGCTGCCAGCTCCGCGGTTCAGCTGGAAGCCGGTTGCGAGGAGGGCGGCAAGGGTGAGGATATCCAGCGCTATACAAGCAAACACCGTCCGGAACAAATAAAGGGAGACCCGAACGATGCTGCGTATTTTTATAAGTACTATCCCCAGGATATCCAGATGATGGAAGATTTAGGTCTGAGGTCTTTCCGGTTTTCCATCGCATGGTCAAGAATCTATCCCAACGGCCCGGATGAGGTGAATCCCGAGGGCCTGGCGTATTATGTGGATATGGTCGACCGGATGCTGGCTGCGGGGATTGCGCCGATGTTTGATCTGTGGCACTGTGATCTGCCTATGTGGGTGGCTGATCGGGGTGGTCTTGTCAATCCGGAGTTCATAGACTGGTTTACCAGCTATGCCAAAACCGTTTTTGAGGCCTTGGGCGACAAGGTGGCCTTCTGGTCTACAGTCAATGAACCCCATGTCAACTGTATGACCGCCTATGAACAGGGCCTCTATCCTCCCTACGTGGCGGATATTGAAAAGGCGCTCCTTGCCTGCCACCATATGATCATTGCCCACTACCGGACAGTTCGGCTGTGCAAGCAAATGGGCTGCAAGGGACAGATCGGTGCCGTGACTTACCTGCCTCCCTGTTATCCCGCCAACCCCAATAAGCCCGAGGATCGTGCAGCGGCAGAACGTAGTCAGGCATTCCACTGCGGCTGGTGGCTGGATACCATGCTGAAGGGTCATTATCCCAAAGCCGCATTGGAATATCCCTATGTTCGGGACAATATGCCACAAGGCTATCAACAGCAGTTGGATGCGGAATTTATTCCTGCCGACTTTGTTGCCATCAATTACTACAATGCCGGTTATTTGCAGTATGAACCGGACGGGAAACTGGATTGTAAATGGGTCCAAAATGAACATTTACCCCAGAACAGCGGTTTTCCTGCCCGTCTTTATCCCCAGGGGCTGTACGATGCGCTCATGTACATAAAGAATACCTACCCTGGTAAGGCCATTTACATTACTGAAAACGGTATCACCGAGCAAAAGCCAATGACAGATCCGGATGAGGATCTGAAGGACGATTTCCGGATAGACTTCATGAGAGAGCATATGCGTTCTATCTCTCGGGCGATCCAAGCCGGCGCTCCGGTTAAGGGATACTATCCCTGGACTTTGATCGATACCCATGAGGGTGGTGGTTTCGATAATACCTTTGGTCTGATCCAGGTGAATTTTGAAACCAAAGAACGCCGCCCCAGAAAGAGCTGGTACTATTATCAGCAGGTCATTAAAGAAGGATTTGTGGACTAACACAACAGCCGCCTCCTTTTAGGAGGCGGCTGTTCTTATGCAGGTGATTATTCCATATTTAATGATTGTTTGTATGCAGCTAGCTGTTCTTCGGTGGGTCTGTAATCGGGATGAGAGCAACAGGGTATTGTAGGGGTACTGCCATCTTGCCCATAAAACGGGGTAAGATGGTCATTTTCATAAAGCATGCAATCCTCTTCGGTTTGGAAATCCGGGATATCATAAGGCTTTCCGCCTTCCAGCATGGAACGGTGGCTGAGAATGGCAACAGAGGACATGGCAACGGCATGGTAAATATCGAACGGATGCTCCGGCTGCTTTCCGGCTTTTATGCACTCCACAAACATGCGGGCAGCAAGATAATCGGCACCACCATGGCCGCTAAGCTTGATTTTTTCTTCCTCTGGGTCATTCCATCCGGGGGTATACAGATTCACATTCTCGGCACCTTCAGGTTTTGACCACGAATTATATCTGAGCATGATTTTATCGCCCATTCCCCGAAGATTCTCAATTTGTCCCTCTGTACCGCAGATACGGTATGTATTGTGACTGGCACCGAAAGCGGCACAGCCTGTGACTCGGAAAATGGAGCCATCATCGTTCTGAGTTGTAATAATTGCGACACGGTCCCCGTTGAAGCTTGCGTTTGGGACAACTCCCTCTGTAGGTGCGAACGATGCAAAGGCAGTTACACGTTTCGGGGTGGCACCGGTTGCCCACATGACAGGACCTAATGAGTGGGTAATATAGTAGGTTCTAGGCAGGAAGTTGCGCCAATGTTTTTCAAAATAGTTAAATTGCTTTCTAAAGGCGGTATCATTGGGGTTGTGTGGGTGGTTATATTCGCCCTCCGCGTATAGGATCTTTCCAAGGGATCCGCCGTCGCAGACGCGTTTCATTTCCCGGTTAAAGATCATATGGGGATAGTTTTCAGCCAGCATGTAGATACTGCGGCTTCTTTCGAATGCCCGTATGAGCGCAACGCCCTCTGCCATGGTTCCGTTACTGATACATTCAGAGTAAACATGAAGGCCCTTTTCAAAGCATTTGATCGCATAGGGAGCATGTTCATGGAATGCATTTGCAAGAATCACTGCATCCATATCATGTTCAATGAAGGTATCAAAATCCTTGTAAACAGCCACTGTGCTGCCCAGTTCTTTTACTGCTGTTTGCAGACGTTCTTCGTGACTATCACAGATGGCCACAATGTCACAATTCAGAAGCATAAAGTCGGTAGCCAGATAGGAGCCTCTGCCAGCACCGAAAATACCGATTTTTAAATTTGACATGATAACACCTCTTTTGAAATAAAACGAGTATAGTAAAGCTGCCTAATCTTTACGTGTTTATATTGTAGTATGGAACTCTGGGATGGACAATAGACATATTCCATGGATATATATATAAAAGTTTGTTTCCCCTTGAAAGTGATGGGACAGTATAGTAAGATAATAAAAAGGGAGGTGTCACTATGCAGCGCAGGAATATTTGTAAATTCACATCCCCTTCTTGCCCGGAAGATATTGTGACCACATGCTTTGTTTTACAGACGGATCAGCAGGTGATGCAAATTCCGATAACATTACCGCGGCACCGTATTATGCTGATCAATGAAGGGGAAGGAAACATTACGATCGATACAGAGATATTAAGCTTAAGGAGAGGTACATTACTATTCTGCTTTAAAGGGGAACAGGTGCAAGTTTCCGGGAACGGAAATATACAGTACATGTATGTAGACTTCGAAGGCCTGCGGGCGGAAGTGCTGCTCAAACGGTTCCATATCAATCGGAATAACCGGTGTTTTACAGGTTTTGATGGATTGGTCCCTCTGTGGGAAGAGAGCCTGCTGAGAGCTTCTGACCATACCATAGACTTGGCATCGGAAAGCATGATATTGTATACGTTATCCCGGCTCAGTGATGAGATTTCCCAGTGCGACAGCATAATTAGCAAGATTATGCAGTTGACAGAAGAACAGTTTAATAACTTTGAACTGTCCATTGGAACGATTGCCAATGAACTGGGATATAATGCCAAGTACTTATCCCATCTTTTTAAGAAAAAGACCAATAAAAGCTACACAGAATACCTAAGATATTACCGAATGAAATATGCAGTGACACTTTTTGATAACGGGATCGATTCTGTGAAAAATGTGGCACTGCTTTCCGGATTTTCAGATCCACTTTATTTTTCTACCGTATTTAAACGCGCAATGGGTATTTCACCCAAAGAATACATCCAAAAGAATAATAAACAGCGGGATGTGTAAGCATCCCGCTATTCTTATGCTTTAAAACGGTTCCAGTAGTCATAGAAAGGAATGAGCTGCTCAAAGAAGGTGCGCACTCTGGTGGAGAGCTCCGGGGTAAAAAGGGCATCCCCGGGGGCTTCTTCTCTGCAGCAGGCAATATTGCCCTTCCATGCAAAGTAGGGGGCCAATCTGGGATCATCCGTTTCCTTGGGCCGCTTGTAGAGGCCTGCGGTGATGGGAACGCCCGTTGCTGTTTCGGTTTGCCGGATCAGCTCCAGAAAGTCATCCGGCCGCGCGGAAATATCCCGCCGGAAGTCTTCCAGGGTGGAGACCTTCGGCTTCCAGTTGACAAAGCCGTAGCTGGCACCTTCCGGGGCGATCTCAAAATAAAGGCAAGGGTTTTCCGCCCACCACTCCACATCCTGCCGGATGCAGATCCAAAGACTCTCTTTATACGGATCCGGGTGGTGCAGCCGGGCATCCCGGTAGATACGGCTGACCTTTAAAAGATTGCCGGGCCGTTCCAGAAACGGCTCAAACAGCTCTTTGCCCAGAGCTTTCATAGGCTCGTAAAGGGTGTCGACATATTGCTTTTTATTTTGGGTGAACCATTCCCGGTTGTTGTTCATTCGAATGCCCCAAAGAAAATCAAAGGTCTCCGGGGTAAAGCCTTGAAACATGGTCGTGCCTCCAGGATCAATAGTATAAGCTGTCTGTGCGCAGCCGCTTTGCCCAAATCAGTTGGTTTCGAAGCTTTTCCGTAACCGGCCGGTCCGGAATATCCAGCACATAGCGCTCACAGGTGTTGATGACGGTGGTTTGGTTGTATGTACGCTCCCGGGTCTGATCCAGACCGTAGCGCAGATGGACATGCCCGTGGAGCAGATATGCGGGTTTGTATTCATCCAGAAGCTCCAGCAGTGCGTCAAAACCCTGATGTACCCTGTCATCCAGATCGCCTACACCCTTCGGTGGAGCATGGGTGACCACCACATCGACGCCGCCGGCTTTGCGAATCTGGCGGCGCAGCTTACGAATACGGCGGCGCATTTGTTCTTCCGTATATTGATGGTCTCCGTCCCGATACCAGGGGCAACCGCCCAATCCTAAAAACCGAACACCGTTATAGGTGACCACCCGGTCATCAATGCAATCACAGCCTTCCGGAGGCCGGTGTGCATAGTTGCTGTCATGGTTGCCGTGGACATACAGCAGCGGCTTATTGCCCATGGTTACCAGAAATGAAAGGTAGGATGCCTTTAGGTCTCCGCAGGAAAGCATGAGATCATATTCTTTTAATCTGCCTGGAACATAATAGTCCCACAGGGCAGGACATTCTTCGTCGGAAACCACAAGGATCCTCATAATGTATCTGTCTCCTTCTCAACGGGGATCTGATCTTTATACACACCCAACTCCCGTACCATGGGCTGGGCAAAGGGAAGGATCTCATCGAATTGGGGAATACAGCCGTCCACATTGTCACACAGCCAATCCATGCGTAACAGTTCGTCGGGTGTGAAGTGCACAGTGCCGTCGTTTTTCAGTGTGCCGTCCTGAGCAGTGATACGGCGGTGGAAAATATCCAGCGCTCCGCTTTGCAGGTTTTTGCGCAGCATATCTGCCAAATACCGCATACTTTCCGGCAGGTGGTCAGCCAGCACCACATCGATGACACCGCTGTCCATACCCCACCAGTAATTCATTGCCTTCTGATTAACAATGCCTTGCTCCCAATTACCGGCCAAAATCGTGCGGACGATTCGTTCATACAAGCTACCCCAAAGCCAGCAGGGAGAACCAAGGGGCGTCAAAGAACGGTCATTGTTTACAAAATACGTGCCGTATTCACCAAATTCCAAATAGTTACGCTCCAGATTGGGAACATCCCGGTTAGAGATGACCTGATAACCGCGGTCCATAAAATCCTTCACCGGATTGCCGTTCTGGCAGGACCAGCGCAGATCAATCCTTGCCCGGGGATTGGTCATTTGGGCGCCCAAAGCAAATGCGTTGATGGAGGCAGGAACACCGTATATGGGGTAAGAACCAATATAACCGATCCGGTCATTATCAGCCATGGCACCGGCAATGGCACCGGTGATGAATTTGCCTTCAAAAATGCGGCAGTAGTAGGATCGGACACTGGAATAGGGAACATTCACGCTGCAATTGAAGAACTTGACTTTCGGATGCTGTACCGCAGCCTTCAGTGTGGCTCGGTTCAGTCGGGGTGTGGTGGTAAATACCACTTCAGCACCGTCGGCAATAGCCTGTTCCAACAGCTCATCAGCGGCTTCCGGCGAGTTTGCGTTATAATAGCTGTGTACCACGACCTTATCCGCCATGGTTTCTTCCAGATACTTCCGACCGTCATCATGGCCCTTTGTCCAGGTGCTGGTTTTTGGGGAAAGCTGATGGATGAAAGCCAGATGAATATGATCCCGTCCGGGCAGAAGCCAACTGAGCAGACCGGCTTTTTGCTCCGGGAGCACCGGTTCTGTGTTGACCTGAACCGGATTATCCTGATTAAGGATCTTCAGATCTTCCCAGATACCGCCCAAGGCCTTTTTTAGCTCTCCGGAACTCATTTTGCCCAGATCTTCAAAGGTATACACTTCCAACCAAAGAAGCAACGCTTCTTCCGGGGGAAGGGACAGAGATTCGCCGCCCAGAGACACAAAGGCATCCCGAAAATACTGTATAGAGGCGGAGAAGCTTCGCTGTTCCTGCTGCGTCCACCGCTGCCCTGCGGATTTGCCCAGCGCTGCCATCAGCTTGGCATAACAACCGGGGGTGCGGTACTGGATATCATAAATTCCTGAATCCTTATAAAATTCCAAGAATTCAAAATAAGCTTTAACGTGGGGTTCGTCACTTGCCTGCGGAACGACTCTTCGCACGTTGCCGGGGATGCGCGGCGCACCGAAACTGCGCAAAACGCTGACCCGCTTGTTACCTTCCTGCACATAGAAGTTACCCAGATATTCGTAGCAAAGGATCGGCTCACGGATTCCTTCGTCCGATAAGTGGGCATCACACAAATTCATCCACTTGGTTGCAAATTCTGTGTCCACACCCAGAAGGGGCAAAAAGCTGGCGCTGAAAGCAGTGATCCGGCCTGCGGTGACCGTACCGACAATGCGTTCCGAAGGGATTTCTATCAAACCGATATCCTGGCAAAGACTACTTTCCAGGTTGGGCAATATATCATTTAACACCAGAGGGGAAGTTGCTTTTCCCGCTGCGGCATATTCTTTTGTTTCCTTTTGACCTTGCTTCAGGGATTTGCTGTACTGATCAACAGCTTCTTGAGTTGCCATAAGAAAATGCCTCCTTATATAACGAGATAATCATAGCTTAGATGCGGTTTTTTTGCAAGAAAAATGTGCGCCGCAACATTGGAAGATTATACGCGAAAGGATCGTTTAGCGTACCGACAACCAAGTTTCCGTGTCATCCTGAGCGAGCATAGCGAGTCGAAGGATCCGTATTTAATAGAGCGGATTCTTCGACTCCCTTCGGTCGCTCAGAATGACATGCGTTTTAGGTTTCTGCTCAGATAAACGATCATTTACCGCCGCAGTAACGATACCGGTCGGGGGTATTCGAAATGACAGATCAAAGGATTAGATCTCTGTAAACTCGTAGGAATACATCACACTGCCGTTATCGTAGGTGTAGAGAATTCGGCCATCGGCGAGGATTTCTTTCTTGAATTTATCGAAATCCCTGTTATGCTTCATGCGGACAAAGGCATCGGTGCTTTCCAGTTCTACTTCTTCAAAAAAAGTTTCCGGTCGGGAAGAACCGGCGCAGGCGTTGCAGAATTTAGCTACGACTTCATACTCTTTCATGCTGTCACTTCCTTATGTGTGATACTACTGAAAACACATCTATTTATTCAGTATGCGCATAGTTTACTATAAAAATGTTTGAATTTCAAGAAAAAACGCTTTTGAAATTTTCAAAATTTCCCGCTATAATATATGTGGAAGAAACCAGTATAGTGGGGGGAATAGCGGCTATGTTCAAGGTCAATGATGTGATTATTTACGGCACACAGGACGTTTGCCAGATCGTAGGTGTCGTCGGCATGGTGCTGGTGGCGCTGGCATATCCCATTTACAATCGGGTTTTGAAGAAAAACCGGGAGAAGATTGCCCCCGAGATTCTGCGCTTATCTGACGAACTGCTAAAATGAGTAGCACATTATGAAAACCTATCCGGCATGCTGAGTCACAGCGGCGCGCTACCTATACCCACGCTATAAGGGGAGGTGGCTTTTGCGAGGTACGAGCAAAAGACAGAGGGGCTGTCAATCCCCCAGTCTTTTTGCTTCGCAAAAATCCAGCCCCCTTTACGCAAGGGGGCCTTTCGTTGCCGCTTTCTGAAAAATTTCCCGTTTGGGTAAAATCTGGGTCAAAGGTATTTTGCGGTGCTTCCAACGCAAAACGCGCAAAATAGAAAATGGAACTTGTCTACGGCTTTTTGAAGCCGCAGCCTGCGTTCCCTGGATTCTCCCACGACCTAAAAACATGCCACCGGCATGTTTTCTTAACGGCCTTTCGAGTCCCATTATCCACCCCATAAAAAAAAGGATACCAGATGGTATCCTTTCTTTTTTATGGGGTGGATAATGGGACTCGAACCCACGATCTTCAGAGCCACAATCTGACGCCTTAGCCGACTAGGCCATATCCACCATATTTGAAGTAAGAGGTAAAAGTGAAGAGTGAAAAAGTACCGATTCACTTTTACTTGTTACCTTTTGCTGAAAGCAAAATTGGCACGCCAGAAGGGACTCGAACCCCTGACCTACTGCTTAGAAGGCAGTTGCTCTATCCAGCTGAGCTACTGGCGCATTTATTTGGAGCGGGTGACGGGAATCGGACCCGCGTATCCAGCTTGGAAGGCTGGTGTTCTACCATTGAACTACACCCGCAAGTCCATCGATTCTGGCTGATTCAGCTATGAAATTCTAGCATATTATTTGCAGAATGTCAAGGCTGAATTCCCAGAATTTCCGGTATTTTTTTGTAGATCACATCCGCAACGGCACCGTCTGCGCAATCACACACATTTTCAAACCGGTCCTTGATGATGGCATCACCGGGACAGTAGGCATAGTCTGCCCCTTCCATCATAGGGAGATCGTTATCGCCGTCACCGACACACACGAGAATTTTCTTGCCTAGCCGCTTTTGCAGCTCCCGGGCAGAGGCCAGCTTGGAGCAACCCTTGGCGTGCAGATCCGCAATCCGGGCGCATGCCCGGAATACATCGATTTTATCTCCGTAAGTTCGTTCAATATATCCAACAGCTTCCTCAAAGAGGGCAAGCTCTGCTTCCGTAGCGTCATACATGGAGGCCACGGTGTTTTCGCGGAATTCACCGTAAAGAGCCAACTTCAAAAATGCACAGGGCATATGAGAAGGCTCGGCATATTCCCAGGGGCAAAGATTGTTTTCACAGTAGGCTTCCCAACCGGCATCCTTACGGAAAATATGATGGGCATAGGTGCCCTGCAGCTCTACTGTCAAATCGGGGAAGCGGCTTTGAAGATCATTGATGATCGTTTCCGGATCTACTTCCAGCTCCTTGCACTGAGACCACTGCCCGGTAGTCATATCGTAAGCAGCACTGCCGTTATAAAGCAAAAGCGGTGCATTGGCAGAGATCTTGTCCCGGAACCAGTTGGTCATAGGCAGACTGCGGCCGGTATTGACAGTGAAAGCACCGCCGTTTGCCATGAAGTATTCAATTGCTTCAATGTTCCGCTGAGGGATGGAGGAATCAGTTGCGGTGAGCGTCCGGTCAAAATCCACGGAAAGCAGAATGTCGGAAAAAAGAGCCATAATTACTCTCCCATTTTTTCTAGTTTTTCAATTACCTGCCGGAAATAATCCGGCAGCGGAGCGAAAACCATCACAGGCCGCCCGTCTTTGGGATGACGGAAGCACAAAGCGCCTGCGTGCAGACACTGGCTGTCTTGGCCTAACTCCGGCTTTTTATGACCGTAGACGGTATCACCCAGAATCGGATGGCCAATGTGTGCCATGTGTACACGGATCTGGTGAGTCCTGCCGGTTTCCAGACGGCAGCGAATGTGGGTATAGCTCCGGTAGCGGCGCACTACTTCCCAGTGGGTCACTGCCTCCTTGGAATTGCGGGCGGTGACGCACATCTTTTTCCGGTCGCTGGGATGACGGCCAATGGGGGCATTGACAGTGCCGCTGTCTTCCCGGAAACTACCGCAAACGATGGCTTCATAGGTACGGGCCATGGTATGATCCTTTAACTGAGAAGCCAGAAATGTATGGGCATGATCGTTCTTGGCAACAGCCAGAAGACCGGAGGTATCCTTATCAATGCGGTGTACAATACCGGGGCGCAGTTCGCCGTTGATACCGGAAAGACTGTCACCCATGGCATGAAGCAGACCATTTACAAGGGTATCGTCCTGGTGACCGGCGGCGGGGTGAACAACAAGGCCTTTGGGCTTGTTCAGAACAACCACGTCTTCGTCCTCATAAACGATATCCAGAGGCATTTCTCTGGCTACGATGTCCACTTCCTTCGGTTCGGGAATGGTCAGCCGGATCTCATCGCCGGGATTCAATTTTCCGTTCTTTTTGCCCGGTTTGCCGTTCAAAAGGACGCAGCCTTCATCTAGCAGTTTCTGGGCACCGCTGCGGCTTAAATTCTCCACGGTTCGGGCCAGAAAAGCATCCAGACGCTCCCCGGGAATGTCGGCATACAGGATCATTTTTTCTTCTCGTCCTTCCAGAATTCCTTGTTAAAGAAGATCAGGTGTACCATCAGCAAAATACAGCCGCAGGTAATGAAGCAATCTGCCACATTGAATACGGCAAAGTTCATGAACTCCACTTCGATCATATCGACCACGTAGCCAAAGCGAACACGGTCGATCATGTTGCCCAGACCACCGGCGTAGATGCATACGATCAGCCACCGTTCCAGTGTTGTAAAGGGCATGCTCTTTTTCGCGAAGTCCCAAATGATCGCAACGGTCAGTGTGACAAAAACAATTGCGAACAACCACTGCATATTTTGAAAACTGGAGAAAGCAGCGCCGGTATTGCGTACATAGGTCAGGTGGAACAGCCCGTCCACAACGCTGACTTGTCCATACAGAGGAATATTTTGTACCACCAGATACTTGGTCAGCTGGTCAGCGGCAGTGATTCCCGCGACACACAGGATCATCAAAAGATATTGCATAGGATTTCCTCCTTATTCTTCTTCCAGCTGCGCTGTGTTCAGAGGACGCAGAACACCGTAGTCATCAAAACGGGTGTCATTCAAGTCTGTGATGAATACAAGCTTAATAGCGGTGTCGGAAAATACAGTTTCAGACGACAGCGCTTTGATTTCGGAAGCGGATTGATTTTCCATGTAAAGGCGGGTGCGGCCCTCCGGCAAAGGGAAGCTGGCACTGGTGACGCAGAAGGAAACCGCAAAGCGGTCATTACTGCATGTCTCCAGGATCTTTTGGGCAGCTGCACCAAGTACTTCCGATCTTTCGCCGCTGAACCTGATCTTTTCGGATGTGGGAATCGCAAAATCGCCCAGTACCACTTCGTTAAAGCCCATCTGCTTCAGCTCTGTGATAATCTGGATGATGTAGGACAGGGTGCCCTGACTTTGGGGATTCAGCCAGTAGCAGCGGCTGTCGTCCATCCAAAGGCCAACACCGCTTTTTACAAAAATGCCGTCGTCTACATGATCCAGGCCGTAGTAGTAATCCCGCAGGGAGGGAAATTTGGCGATGATATAAAAGTCTGAAAGCTTTAAAACACGCATCAGCTCATTTATGGAATTCTGATCAATACTGGTGCGGACAGGACCCAGGTCGGTAGGGAAAAAGAAACGGCCGACGATGTCTTTCACCTCCAGCATGATGGGTGTTTGAGGCGGCAGTTTTTTTAGCTGCGACAGAACAGTGGACATGTCCTTTTCGAGCATATTGGCGTCAATGTAATAACCGGCTAGCTGTCCCAGCTCTGTGCTGATGTTTAGGGCGTTATCGCCTTCGTTGTAATAGATGGATACGGTCACATCGTCATCGGGCGGTACAGCCACCTGACCGACAGCCACTTTGTCCGGCACATTAAAATCCAGCACCGCGCCGTCACGGGTGTAGACCACATAGCGGTCCAACCAGAGCAGCCATACCAGCCAAGCCAGAACCAAAAACAGCACCAGCACCAGAACAGTGGTGGCAAGACCCCGGAAGAAACGCCGGGTTTTATACGGTAGGATCATAGATTATCTCCTTTTTGCGCATACACAGCGCCAATCTTCTTTGGCGTAAGTAGCGGTAACAGTTAAACCGGCAGCCTGTAAAGCGGCCAGTACATCTTGTAAACGGGTGTCCAGAATACCGGAACAGACCAATGTGCTCTGCTCGTTTAGAAATTGGGGCAGAACAGGCGACAGCGCGATGATCACATCGGCAACGATATTGACCAGCACCAGGTCATACTGCCGCTGCTGCAGGGCAGACATGAGCTTTTTATCGGCGGTCACATTGCCGGTCATGGCGGTAAATTCGGGAGCGGCGAAACCGTTGTAAGCAGCATTCTCCCGGGCAATATCTTCGGCCTTAGGGTCAATATCCACACCCACTGCGGTTTTGGCACCCAGACGCAAGGCGGCGATGGACAGAATACCGCTGCCGCTGCCCAGATCCAGGCAGGATGTGTCGGGTTTTACCAGTGCTTCCATAGCGCTGATGACCATTTGGGTGGAAGGATGGGCACCGGTGCCAAAGGTCAGACCAGGATCCAAAATGACAGGCAGACGTCCGTTGGTATCCGTGTCTGCCAGCCAGTAGGGAAGTACCACCAGCTTGTCGCCAATTTCCTGGGGCGGATAATTGTCCTTCCAGCTTTCTTCCCAGTTGGTTTCTTCCAAGGCATTGACTGTCATAGTCAAACTGCCAAGGGCATCATCAGCCCGGAGTTTTGCCAATAAGGCATTCAGCTTGTCCAAACCTACCGTATCTGTATCTTCCAGATACAGCTTAATGCAGGAAAGTCCCTGAAGCTTATTCTGCAGGTCCTCGTCAATATAGTCCCAGTAGGCACGGTTCTGATCCAGAAAGCTTTCAAATTCCTGCTGATCTTCGAATACCAGATCTTCAAAGCCACCGGAGGTCAGAGCAGTGGCAACGGTATCGATGCTTTGGGAAAGAGTATCAATTTTGATTTCCAACCAGGCCATATGTGCGTCCTCCTGTTTATGCTGCTGTAAATGATCGTTTAGCGGCCTAAGGGCCGAATGCAAAATGCATAATGCAAAATTATGGGGAGCGATGCGAGCGCTGCCAGTGGCAGAGAAAGCAAGCTGAGCGGGTGGCAGCGGTCGGCGGGAAGCGAGCCTGCTTCGTCAGGCGATGCTTCTGCCGGGCACCGCAACAGGGATTTGCTGACGCAAATGATTTAAATAGTCGGCGAAGCCGACACCTTAATTTTGAATTTTGCATTTTGAATTTTGAATTGCGCAACGATAGTTGCCCGTGTAAACGATCATTTAGCATTCATCTTATCATTCTACCGCAAAACGGGAGAAAACGCAACGGATAGAATGGTTAATTTTTTATTACCTACTTCCTATTTTGGGAAAACTGATATATAATACAAAATATATCGCTTGTTTAAGGAGTCTTGTAATGCCCCAGACTTTTTCAATATCACCGGGAATCACCCTCAGGTGCTTCCCTGATCATAGATTCAAACATGGCTGCATGAGCATCCAGCTGGTGCGCCCTATGTGTAAAGAAGAGGCTGCGTTGAATGCTCTGCTGCCTGCGGTGCTGCTTCGGGGCAGTGAAAGCTGTCCGGATCTTCGGGATATTACACTGCGGCTGGACGATCTTTACGGCGCGTCTGTTGGCGCGCTGGTGCGCCGGGTGGGAGATTATCAAACCACAGGCCTTTACAGCAGCTTCACTGAGGACCGCTTTGCTATGGCAGGTGACCGGATATTGGCACCCATGGTGGCTTTTTTGAAAGAACTGTTGCTGGAGCCGGTTCTGGAAGATGGTGTCTTTTGCGAAGATTATGTGGAAAGTGAAAAGAAAAATCTGATCTCCACCATTGAATCCCAGCTCAATGATAAGCGGGCCTATGCCATGGAGCAGATGATCCGTGCCATGTGTGTGAACGATACCTTTGGTATCCCACGGCTGGGTGAAAAACAGGATGTGGCGTCAATTACAGCCCAAAACCTGTATACCCATTATCAGAAGATCCTGCGCACCAGCCGTGTGGATGTATTCTATGTGGGTTCTGCCGAGCCGGAGCAGGTAGCGCATCTGACAAAAATGATCTTTGGGGATCTGGAACGAAGCTATGAAGCCCTGCCGGCCCAAACAGCATTGCATACCGCACCGGAAACGGACAAAACTGAGCGGATGGATGTGAATCAAGGGAAACTGTGCATGGGATTTGTGACGCCTGTGACCATTCGGGATGATGAATTTGTAGCTATGCAGCTGTTGAATGTGATTTTTGGCGGTGGTATGACCAGTAAGCTCTTCAGCCATATTCGGGAAAAACTGTCACTGTGCTATGCCATCGGCTCCGGTTTTCACGGCTCCAAGGGTATTATGACCGTGTCTGCAGGTATCGACAGCAACATGGATGAAACCGTCCGGCGGGAAGTGCTGGCACAGTTGGAGCAATGCCGTGCGGGTCATATCTCTGAAGAAGAACTGACAGCGGCAAAGGAAGCGCTGAGAAGCAGCCTGCTGGCTACCCACGATTCTCCCGGTGCTATTGAAAACTATTATGCCAATGCCGCACTCAGCGGCCTGCCGTTGCGCCCGGAACAGTATATGCAGAAAGTGGAAAACACCACATTGGAAGAAATCCGTGAAGCCGCCCAGACGTTGAAACTGCACAGTGTGTATTTTTTGAAGGGGGCGGAGCAATGAGCTGGTGTGAATATCCTCACTTGGATGAGCGGGCATACCGCAAGACACTGCCTAACGGATTGACTTTGGCAGTGGTGCCGAGAAAAGACTTTCAAAAGAAGCTGGCCTATTTTGTAACGGACTATGGCTCCGTCCATACGGCATATACCCTGGACGGAAAGCAGATGGAAGCCCCTGCCGGTGTGGCCCACTATCTGGAGCATAAGCTCTTTGACATGCCCCGGGGCGAGGTGTCGGCAGAATTTGCCGCACTGGGTGCCAATCCCAATGCCTTTACCAGCTATGACATGACGGCCTACTATTTTTCCTGTACAGAGCATTTTGAGGATTGTCTGCGACTGCTGCTGGAATTTGTATCTACACCTTACTTTACGGAGGAAAGTGTTGCCAAGGAGCAGGGAATCATCGGTCAGGAGATCGATATGACGGCAGACAGCCCGGATACCCGGGTCTTTGAGAATCTGATGGAGACAATGTATGGCAGCCATCCGATCCGCGTTCCGATTTTGGGTGACCGGGCATCCATTGCGAAAATTACCCCCCAGATCCTGACCGATTGCCATCGGGCCTTTTATGATCCGTCCAATATGATGCTGTGCGTTATCGGTGATGTGGATGCTGATGGGGTAGAAAAAATCGCCCTGGAAATGCTGGGCAGCGAAAGAAAATCAGCCGGTCAGAAGCTGCGCCCCTGGCAGGAAAGTATGCTTTGCAGCCAGAAAGAAGTGACCGCCCAGATGGAAGTGGCCATGCCTATGTTCCAGCTTGGCTTCAAATGCGAACCGATTGGCAGAGGGGAAGGCGCTGTGCGGCAGGAAATGATCGGTGATCTGGCGGCGGAAGCGTTGTTTGGAGAGTCTTCCCGGTTGTATTTGGAACTTTACGAGGAAGGCTTGATCGATTCCTCCTTTGGCGGTGGTTTTGAGACGGTGGACGGTATGGCAATGCTGACAGTCTCCGGCGACAGTGACGATCCTTATGCTGTCCGGGACGCGATTTTGAATGCGGTCGCGCAATTGCTGTATGACGGTATTGATGAGAAAGATTTTTTGAGGATGAAGCGCAGCACCTTGGGACGGCGAATTCGGGATCTGGACAGCTTTGATTCCACCTGCTTCCGGCTGTGCGCGTATCACTTCTCCGGTTTTGACTATTTTGACTTCCCACGGGTCTTTCACAGCGTTTGCGTGGAAGAGGTCCTGGAATTTATCCGGCGTGTGGTCACCCGGGAGCGCTGCTGTCTAAGTGTGATCACACCCATCCATCACGAACAGGAGGTAAACCAATGAACCCTGCTAATTATTCTTCTATTTCCTTTCCTTTTCTGGGGTTGGAACTGAATCCAGGCAGAGGATTTGAGATCGGCCCGCTGAGCATCCATTTTTACGGTGTCATAATCGCTGTCGGATTGATGCTGGCAATACTCTATGCCAGCCGCCGCTGTAAGCAGTTTGGTATCAAAGAGGACGATATCATGGACGGTGTTCTCTGGATCGTTCCCTTTGCGATTGTTTGTGCCCGGGCCTATTACTGCATTTTCTCCTGGGATGAATACCGCAGTGACCCTATTTCCGTGTTTTATATCTGGAAGGGTGGCCTTGCTATCTATGGTGGTGTCATCGGTGCCGTGATCGGTGTGATCATCCATTGTAAGGTGTTTAAGAAAATCAGCATTCCCGCACTGCTGGATCTGGTGGCAATGGGATTTTTGATTGGTCAGAGTCTTGGCCGCTGGGGCAATTTCTTTAACCGGGAAGCCTTCGGCGCCGCTACCGACAGCTTTTTCCGTATGGGTCTGTATAATGTGTGGACCGACAGTTGGGAATACTATCATCCTACATTCCTGTATGAATCTCTCTGGAACGCGGCAGGTTTTGTAATGCTGCACTTCCTGTCCAAGAAACGCAAATATGACGGTCAGATCGCGCTGGGCTATGTGGCATGGTACGGATTGGGACGGGCCATGATCGAGGGCCTGCGGGTGGACAGCCTGTATTGGGGCAATTTCCGGGTCAGCCAGTTGTTGGCAGCGGCAAGCTGCTGCGCCGCGGTGATCGTGCTGGTCATCATGTACTTCAAACCTCACAGCAGCAAGGACCTGTTTGTGAACCGTGTGGCGGAAACTGCTGCGCCCGCGGAGGAAGAAGCGGAAGCTGAATAAATCAAACGACCCGGGTCTGCTGAACTGCCCCGGGTCGTTTCGCGTCCTGCTGCGATAAATGATCGTTTACACGCGCAACTATCGTTGCGCAATTCAAAATTCAAAATGCAAAATTCAAAATTAAGGTGTCGGCTTCGCCGACTATTTAAATCATTTGCGTCAGCAAATACCACAATTTTGCATTATGCATTTTGCATTCGG
>JAZRKL010000001.1:0-2632 GCA_045646265.1 Faecousia sp. | reverse complement strand
AGACCTTATCCATGGTTCTGGGATCCAGACCCGTATAGTACATGACTGTTGAAAGGGTGGAGGGGGTGGGGTAGAAGTCCTGCACCTGCTCCGGATTGTAACCCATCTCCCGGATATACTCTGCCAGTTCAATGGCTTCTTTCAAGGTAGAACCGGGGTGGCTGGACATAAGGTAGGGAACAAGATACTGATTCATGCCGTACTGCTTGTTCAGGGCGAAATATTTATCCACAAAGCGGTTGTAAACGGCATTTCTGGGTTTGCCCATCCGGTCCAGAACGGCATCAGACACATGCTCCGGTGCGACCTTTAACTGGCCGGAGATATGGTGCTGTACCAACTCTTTAAAGAAGGTATCTTTTTTGTCTGCCAGCAGGTAGTCAAAGCGGATGCCGCTGCGGACGAAGACCTTCTTGACACCGGGAATCTTACGCAGTTTACGAAGCAGTGCAATGTAATCGCTGTGATCGGCTTTCATGTTTTTGCAGGGGGTGGGGTATAGGCACTGCCGTCCGCCACAGGCACCCTTGGAAAGCTGCTTTTCGCAGGCAGGGTGGCGGAAATTGGCGGTAGGGCCGCCAACATCGTGAATGTAGCCTTTAAAGCCCTTATCCTTGACCATTACTTCCGCTTCCGCCAGAATGGATTCATGGCCTCGGGTCTGGATGATACGGCCTTGATGGAAGGTCAGTGCGCAGAAGCTGCAGGCACCGAAGCAGCCACGGTTGCTGACCAAGCTGAACTTCACTTCTTCAATGGCAGGTACACCACCGGCTTTTTCATAGCTGGGATGCCAGGTCCGGCAATAGGGCAGGGCATAGACCGCATCCATTTCGACCGTTGTCAGCGGCTTCTGGGGCGGGTTCTGAACAACGAATTCCTTGCCGTAAGGCTCAGCCAGACGCTTGGCGGTAAAGGGGTCACAGTTGCCGTACTGGATTTTAAAGGACTCTGCATACTTGCGCTTGTTGGATTTCAGTTCTTCAAAGGAAGGCAAAACGATTGTGGGCAGGCATTCATCCAATTCGGTGGTTTTGAAAACCGTGCCGTCGATATAGGTGATGTCCTTGGCTTCCATGCCCGAATTCAGCGCATCCGCGATTTCCACAATGCTCTTTTCGCCCATGCCGTACATCAGCAAGTCTGCCTGACTATCCAGAAGAATAGAGCGCTTCATGCTCTCGGACCAGTAATCATAATGGCCCAGACGGCGCAGGGATGCTTCAATGCCGCCAATGAGGATGGGAACGTCCTTGTAGGTCTGGCGGATCAGATTGCAGTATACGATGGTTGCGTAATCCGGCCGCTTGCCCATAACACCACCGGGGGTAAAGGCATCGGTTTTCCGCTTGTGCTTGGTAACGGAATAGTGGTTCACCATGGAATCCATATTGCCGCCGCTGACCAGAAATCCCAAACGGGGACGGCCAAAGACATCAATTGATTTGGGGTCTTTCCAGTTGGGTTGAGAAATGATGCCAACTGTATAACCTGCGTTTTCCAGAATACGGCTGATGATGGCATGTCCAAAGGACGGATGGTCAACATAGGCATCGCCAATCACATATACAAAATCGCACTGGGTCCATCCCCGGGCGATCATATCTTTTCTGTTGATGGGAAGAAACTCCATTGGGGTTACCTCCTTTGCGGTATATCCCTTTTTGTTAGTATTATAGAAGAAAAATCGGTGTATTGCAATCGGAAATTTACGGGTGTATTACAGTGTGGGTTGGGACTTGATATGTACTTTCTTCATAATAAAAAACAAAGGACATCCGTTTGGATGTCCTTTGTTTTGGTGCGCGAGGCGGGACTTGAACCCGCATGCCCGGAATGAGCACTAGAACCTGACTCTAGCGAGTCTACCAATTCCACCACTCGCGCATATTATGTTCCGGAAGGACTATCGCCCAACCGCTTGAACATAGTACCACGGCGTGCGGCATTTGTCAACATCTTTTTTGGAAAAAAGCAAAAGTTTTTATCCGGCAGGTCGGCGCGGCTTGGCGGCGTGCCTGCAATAGGTTTTTGGGGACGCGCCCATGTGCTGCTTAAACTTTCTGGAAAAGAAACTGATGCTTTCAAAGCCGCACGCTTCCGCCACTTGTGCAACAGAACAGCCGCCTTCGAATAAAAGTTTTGCGGCATTTTCCAGGCGGATGTGCATGAGTTGCTGAAACGCTGTCTGGCCGGTATAGGCCTTGAAAAGCTTACATAGATAATTTGGGTGTAGGTGGACGAGCTGCGCCAACTGCTCCAATGTGATCTTTTCTGGGTAATGGAGATGGATATAGTCCAGGCAGGTCTTGATAACACGGTTTTCTGTGGTGCTTGTCAGTGCTTTGGCGGGGACAAGTTTGTCCATCATGGTAGTATACAGTGTAATCAGAGAATGGAATACCAGCGACTTATAGGCCGGACTGCTGCTGTTGCAGGCACAGATCCGGTCGATTGCTTCAATAGCGGCGGTGGAAGATGGATCGTTGCTATCCAGAGCCATAGGGAAGGCAAGCTCTCCGGACTGCATTGGGGAAGTGACTGCGATTTGGAAGAAGTGGGTTTCCGGTAAGGTGAGCAGTTGGTAGGAGTATACGAGCGCGTAGTAGTCAGTGTCCGGCGTGCAGATCTT